>DASYPZ010000388.1:0-5918 GCA_036006105.1 Gemmatimonadales bacterium
GACCGACTCGGTCCGGGTGGATGCCCGGACCATCAATGACGTGACGGTATCGCCGGACGGACGATATGGTGCCCTCTCGCGGGAGGGGGCCTCCAATCGGGTCAACGGCGTGGTGCTTCTGGACCTGGCCGCTCCGGCCCATCCGAAGGTCGCCGCGACGTTCAGCCAGGAGCTGACCGGCGGGGTGCACAACATGTTCGCCACCAACGACCACCTCTTCGCCGTCTCCGGCGGTGCCAAGTACGTGATCATCGACGTCAAGGACATCTACAATCCGAAGTATGTGAGCGAGTACCGGCATCCCAACGCGCGGCTCCACGACCTGTGGGTGCGCGACGGCATCGCCTATTCGGCCCAGGGCGGCGTGGGGACCGTCGTGGTCGACGTGGGGAACGGGAAGTACGGCGGGTCGATCGAGCACCCCAAGCTCATCACGGTGTACGGCGTGAACAGCGGGCACGAGATTTTCCCGTACGTGCAGGCGTCGACCGGCAAGACCTATCTCTTCATCGGCGACGAGGAGATGAATCGGGCCGGCCGGGTGTGGGAAGGAACCAACTACTGGGGCGAGATGACCACCCGGGGCGGCGTGCCGCAGACCTCGGGGGGATTCACCCATATCGTGGATTTCACCGACCCGATGCATCCGAAGGGGGTTGGGCGCTATCACCTCGAGGACTTCGGCTCCCACGACATCATCGTGCAGGACGACGTGCTCTATCAGGCCTATTACGAGGGCGGCGTCCGCCTGGTCGACGTGTCGGGGGAGCTGATGGGGAACCTGGCCGATCAAGGGCGAGAGATGGCGGCCTTCAAGTCCTACGATCCGAAGGGCTTTACGCCGAACGCGGCGTTCGTGATGAACGCGATGCCCTGGAAGGGGCATGTGCTGTTCACCGACTTCAACTCCGGTTTGTGGGTCGGGCGGCTGCAGCCGAAACAGGCGATGACACCCTGACCCGGCGTGCCTCGGCGCGGCACTAGGCGGTGATGGTCTTCCAGAGCACCGTCAGCGCCGCACTGTTGGCGACGAAGTGCGCGATGATGCCGGGCCAGGTGTTGCGGGTCCTCTGGGCGACGAAGGCGATGGGGATGGTCGCGATCAGATAGGCGACGACGTTGGCGGCGTTGGTGTGGTAAAAGAAGTGGAAGAGGTCCCACAGAATCCCGTTGACCAGCCAGGCCCACTTCCCGAACGCCAGCTCCTGGCGCGGCAGGATGATGCCCCGCCACCAGAGCTCCTCGCCGCCGATGTTCAGCACCACGAGGCAGAAGGCCATCATCAGGAAAACGTCCCAGCGCCCATGCATGGCCATGCCGCCGAAGGTGCCATCGCGCAGGCCCGTCATGACGGTCACGAATTCGGGCGGCGGCGTATAGAAGTGGACGCCCGCGAAGAGCCCCGCCACCGGCGCGATGAGCGCGCTTCCTGTGATGGCCACCACGACGAGCCCCAGGGTCCACAGCCAGTCGCGAGCGGTGGGCTTCCGGAGCCGCATCCGGTCGCGAAATTCCGGCCAGCTCCAGGCGCGCCCTTCCAGGCGATAGGCCACGAAGGCTGCCACCAGCATGGCCAGGAGCGGCAGGCCGAACGTGATCATGAAGGTGAAGAGCACGCTGTGGCCGTGGCGGATCATCCAGGGCAACAGCCCGAGAATGCTCGCCGAGAACACCCCGCAGGGGATGCCGAAGTAGAGGAGGGACGCCAGCCAGCCGATCGGCTTGAGGCGCGGAGTAGTGTCGGTCATGGGTCGGATCGCGATAGTATCCCTCCCGGCGAGGGTGCTGTCAATCCAGATCGACCATCAAAGGAGGCCTAGTGGCCAGCAACGACCGTACGCGAGCCGACGAGATTGATATGCCCGCATATGTCATCGTGCAGATCCAGATCCATGACCCGGCGACGTACGAGGAATACCGGCGCCTCGCGCCGCCGTCGATCGCTCTCTACGGGGGCCGCTACCTCGTCCGGGGCGGTGAGAGCACGGCGCTCGAGGGGACCTGGCAGCCGCCCCGTCTCGTTGTCCTTGAGTTTCCCAGCCGGGTCCAGGCGCGCGCCTGGTGGGAGTCGCCGGAATACGCTGCCGCGAAGGCATTGCGCCAGCGATGCGCCGATACCGAGATGCTCCTCATCGACGGCGTCCCGCCCGGGTGGCATCCCTAACCCGCTCCAGAAACCTGACCGGTCCGCTCGGCGGGCCGGGTGCGGGGCGCTATTCCCGGAGCGCCACCAGCGGATCCACCCGGGTGGCGCGGCGCGCGGGACCGTAGGAGGCCAGGGCGGCCACCAGCAGGAGCAGCAGCGCGATCGCGAGGTAGGTCACCGGGTCGGTGGCGCGGACGCCGAACAGGACCCGGCCGACGACCTTCGAGAGCGCCAGCGACACCGTCGCGCCGACCAGCAGCCCCGACACCGAGATGACCAGGCTCTCCCGCACCACCATCCGGCGGACATCGCCGGGCTGGCCGCCCAGCGCGATGCGGATCCCGATCTCCCGGGTGCGCTGCGACACCAGGTAGGACATCACGCCATAGAGCCCGACGCTCGCCAGCCCCAGGGCCACCACCGCGAACACGGCGATCATCAGCATGTTGAACCGCTGGCGCGCGGTGGCGCCCGCCAGGAGCTGATCCACGGTTCTGAGCTGCCCGGTGGGCAGATCCTTGTCCACGGCGCGCAACGCTCCGCGCAGGGCAGCCGACAGCGCGGCGGGGTCGCCGCCCGTCCTGACGACCAGCGTCAGAGTGGTCTCGACGTGCTGGGCGAAGGGCACGTAAAGCTGGGGCTCGCCTTCCTGGATCAGGCTGGCGCGATGCACATGGCCGACCACGCCAACCACCGTGGCCCAGACGCCGGCGTCCTCGCCGGCGTTGATGCGCTTGCCGACGGCGCTCTCCCCGGGCCAGTACTTCGCGGCGAGCCGCTCGTCGACGACCGCCACCCTCGGCCCGGCGCGGGTGTCCGCGGCGGAGAACTCGCGGCCGGCGATGAGCGGTATGCCCATCGTGTGGAAGTACCCCGGCAGCGCGACGGAGTACTCCGCGTGGGGCTCCGCATCCCCCGGTCCCGGGGTCAGTCCTTCAACGTCGAAGGATCCGCTCCACCCCTCGCCGCCCAGCGGCAGCGGGTACACCCCGCTGGCCTCGCTCACCCCAGGAATCGCCGCGACCGCTGGCGTCAACTGGCCAAGGAACGCGACGATTTTGGTCGCGCTATCATAGCGCGAGCGAGGCAGGCTCACGGTGAGCGACAACACGCCTTGGGCCCGGAACCCCGGCTCCACTCGCGTGAGCGCGGCAAAGCTCCGGCCCAGCAATCCGGCGGCGACCAGGATCACCAGCGCCATGGCTACCTGGGCGGCCACCAGCGTTGAGCGCAGCCGCCGTCGCTCCCGGCCGTCGCCCGCGCCGCGGGAGCCCTCGCCGAGCGCGCCGCGCAGCTCGGTGCCGGACTGTTGGAGCGCGGGCATCAATCCGACCAGCAAACCGGTTGCCAGCGAGACCAGCACCGAGAAGCCCAGCACCGTGCCGGAGAGTCCGGTGCCCTGGAGCCGGGGGATGTGACCGTCGTCCAGCCGGAGCAGCAGGGGGACCCCCACCCGGGCCAGGAGCACGCCTAACCCGCCGCCGCACAGCGCGAGCAGCGTGCTCTCGGTGAGGAGCTGGCGCAGCAACCGCGCCCGGTCAGCGCCCAGGGCCAGGCGCACCGCCAGCTCACGCTGGCGCAAGGCGCCCCGGGCCAGCAGCAGGTTGGCCACGTTCACGCAGGCGATCAGGAGCAGCAGCGCGACCGCGCCGGCCAACACGAGCAGGGCGGGACGCACCGAGCCCACCATCTGGTCGCGCAGGCCGACGGCCGCGTAGCGCCAGACCCGAACGTTGGGGCCGGCGTAGTAGTTCGGGAACGCGACCCTGAGCCGGCCGGACACGGTTTCCAGCTCCGCTGCAACCTGCGCCGGCGTGACCCCGTCCCGCACCCGGGCCACTACTGCCAGGTACTGGTTGCCGCGGGAGTCCGCACGGTACTGTTCCATGGTAGTGGGAATCCAGAGATCGGCCCGTTCCCGGAGGAATCCGAGCGGCGCGTCGGGAAAGCCGATCCCGGGAGGCATCACCCCGATGATGGTGCGGACGAACCCGCCGACGTTCACCTGGCGGCCCAGCACCGCGCGGTCGCCTCCAAACCGCCGCATCCACAGCGAATGGCTCAGCACGATGACGCGTTCGGTGCCGGGGACGCCATCGCCGGTCCGGAAGGTGCGTCCCAGGGCGGGCGGCACACCCAGGAGGTCGAAGACATTCGGGGTCACGACGTAGGCGGAGAGGCGCTCCGGCTCACCGCCGTCGCCGATGATGGTGGACGATTGGCCCCGAATGGACACGACGGCATCGAACGCGTGGACCTCGGTGAGGTCGAAGTATTCGGCCGGGGAGAACGCGTTGTAGGTGGGGCCCTCGGCCTTGGCATTCCACAGCACCACGGTCCGCTCGCCGTGCCGGTACGGCAGCGGCTTGAGCAACACGGCGTTGACCACGGTGAAGATCGCCGTCGCGGCGCCGATGCCCGCCCCGAGCGTCAGCACGACCACGGCGGCAAAGGCCGGGGCGCGGGCCAGGCCGCGGAGGGCCAGTCGAAGATCCTGGATGAGTCTGTCCATAGTGTTCTCCCGTCGGGTGGGGCGCCGTACACGGATCGAGAAGGCGGTAGCGTGCTCGGCGACGGCGGAGGCAAGGACGTCGGCGACGAGCTGGAGCCAGAGGTGAACGCGGCTGATGAGTCCGGTGCCCGCGGCCGCACGGCGATCCCGGTAGAACTCGACCATCTCATCCTGGTAGCGGCGCCGGAACTCCGCCGGGTAGAGGGCCAGCAGGAGGCGGTAGAGCCGCGCACCGGGGTCCGGGCTCACGGGCGCGCCGGCGCGATCACCCGCCGCTCCTCCGCCAGGCGGACCAGCGAGCGCAGCCGCAGCATCTCGGCGGCGAGGACCCGCCGCCCGAAAGGCGTCAGGCGGTAATAGATGCGGCGCTCATCGTCACTCCCGGCCGGGCGCCGGGGCGATTCGGCCAGGCAGCCGGCCGCCTCGAGCCGGCGAACGTGGCGATACAGGTTGCCGGCCTCGAGCGCCAGCTTCCCGCCGGTGTGCTCCAGGATGTCCTGGCGGAGCCCGTAACCGTGGCGGTCACCGGCCGCGAGCATCGACAGGATCAGGGCCTCGACCGGCCGCAGGGGCAGCAAGTCGTCGGGCCTGGGGTTGGCGGCGGCCATGGGCGGCTCCCGGTCTGGGAACTCAGGTCAAAATGACTATAGGCAGTTGGACGCGGCGAGGGCGCGAAGCGTTGGAACGGGGGCGGTGAAGAGGGTAGCATTCCGATCACCCGATGGACGACACGGCGATGACCCATGCGGACTTCGACCTGAGGGCGCTGTGGGAGGCGCTCGATCACGAACGGCGTGCCCGCTCGATGACGTGGGCGGCCGTCGCTCGCGAAGTCAATCGCTTCGTGACCATCGGTCACCCGATTTCCGCCTCGACCATCTCCGGTCTCAAAGAGAAGCCGTGGGCCGAGGGAGACGGCATCCTGCAGATGCTGCTCTGGCTGGGGCGCACGCCGGAGAGCTTCGTCCCCGATCTTGCCGGCGGGGACGCCGAGCGATTCCGCTTGCCGGAGGTCGCTGAGGACCGGATCCTCCGGTGGGACACCGCCGCGTTACACGGCGCGGTGAACGCCGAGCGGAACGCCCGGGGCCTGACCTGGCAGGGAGTCGCCCATGAAATTGGAGGGCATACGCCAGGCATGCTCACCCGCCTCGCGAAGGGGGGCCGAATCGGATGCCCTGGCGTCATGAGAATCGTGCGTTGGCTGGACGAGCCGGCGGCCCGGTTTACCCGGGCGGCCAGGCGGAGGTTGCCGTTTCA
>DASYPZ010000389.1:0-3822 GCA_036006105.1 Gemmatimonadales bacterium
GACCGACTCGGCTCGGGTGACCAAGATGTTCCAGCAGATTGCCACCGCCTTCGGGAATCTGACCGGCGGCAAGGATACCACGCTCATCTCGGTCGCGTCGTTCAAGAAGGCGCTCTCGCTCTATCAAATACTCCGAAGCGCCTGGTCCATCATCACCACCCAGGACGACATCGTCGGCAACGCCATCGAAGACGTCGCGGCGCAAGTGTACTTCCCCAACGCCAACTGGATCGTGCGGGGAGAGGACAACATCACCAACGGAGCCATCAGGCTCGAAATGCACTAGGAGGCGGCCCCCATGCGAACCACGCTCGGACTGGTCCTGCTTGGATACCTGGTCATCACCGCGCCGGTCGCCGCACAGTCCGAACACCCTGGCGGCGGGGCCTGGAGAGTGGCGCTGACCGTGGGCACATCGACATTCAACGGGGCCGCGGCGGGCGCCAACGAGTCGGGAGAGGGCCAGGTATTTCGTCCCTACCGACCCACCATGGTGGGTGTGGGTCTGAGCTACGGCCGGGATCGAGGTCGCCTCGCGCTCGTCGCAAAGTACGGCCAGCCCGGGCTGGGCTTCCGCGGGGTCGCGAATCAGGGGACGGAGGACGCGACCGGCCTTCTCATTGTGGCGGAAAACGCCTTCCACCTCGCCACGGTGACCGCCAGCGCCGGCACCCGCCTCGTGAAGCTCCGAGGCGGCCCCGTGTTGCGATCTTCGATCGGGGTGACGCTCGAGCGGTGGTCGGCACCGGGCACCCCGACCCGGACGCTGGTTGGGCCGGAAGCCGGGCTGGGACTCGAATTCGCACTCAGCGGATCGCTGCTCGCGACCATGGAAGGAGAGCTGGGGTTTACGGCGGGCTCGCCCTTTCAGGCGGGGGACCTCCCGGAGGGCTTCCGGCTGCGCAGTACCTGGCGGCGAACCCTTCAGGCCGGAGTCGCGCTGAAGCTGTGAGGGACGTCACGTCCTCAGGGGGCGACCCGAGGCCCGGAACCGGGAAGCCGGCTGAATGCGCGTCGCATGACGAACTCCGCGCCGGGTGGAGAGAGGTGATCCGAGTTCGTGTAGAACAGATCGTGTCCATTGGAGACCAGGCAGGACGTGGTGTCGCACATGGCGTCGAGGAGCGACACAAATTCGACGCCTGCCGTGCGGGCAATCGCCGCCACTGCCTGGTCGGACGCACGAGCCAGCAGAAAATTGTCGAGCGCCAGCCGTTCGGGAATCCGGTGCGGAGAGTTTTGCCGGTAGCTTTGAAACACCATGCGGGACGGGTTGCCGTTCAAGACCGGCACGCTCCCGACCACGACAATCCGCGGGATTCCCAGCCGCCCCAGCTCCTCGAGCGTGGTCCGGAGACTGTCGGGTTGATAGAACTCCCAGTACGCGGTCAGGACCAAGAGACTCGGCCGCAGCTCCCGGAGCCGTCCACGCACGAAGGAGTTGACCGACTCGCATTGCGCCCGGACCAGCCGGGGATTCGCGTGCACGAATCCCAGCATCGGCGGGCACCGGCTGAGATTGAACTGGGCGATCCGGATCTGCTGGGTGTTTCGCAACCAGGGATAGAGCGCCGCGGCGTGCGAGTCGCCCCAGAGCACGACCAGCGGCGCGGCCGCGGGCTCTCGGTCCACGCACTCCTCGGCAAACACCTTTTCGTCTCCCTCCAGCATGCAGCGGTGCCGCCGCCACGCCTCTGAAATCTCGGTCGATGCCAGGCTGTATCGATCGATGCCGGCCAGCGCATTCGGATAACGCCACGGAATCCCGGTGCTCAGCGCCGTACCGAGCCCGAGCAGCCCGATCATTCCGAGACCGACGCAGAGCGCCGGTGCAACGCGACGGGCCGGCAGCGCCCGGATCGGCAGCTCGATGAATCGATAGGTGAGCCAGGCACACAGCACGCTCGCCAGCAGCGCCGCGAGCCGGGTGGCGACCGAGAGCGGCCCGGAGGAATCCAGTCGCAGGAAGGTCAGGATCGGCCAATGCCACAGGTACAGGGGATAGCTGATCAGCCCGATCCCCACCAGCACCGGGTGACTCAGCACCCGCCGATTGATCCAGGCGCCGGGGCCCGAGGCGATGAGGAGCATCGTACCCGCGGTCGGCAGGAGCGCCCACCAGCCCGGGAAGGCACTGGTGCGGTCCAGCAGAACGATCGCGGCCCCGATGGCCGCGAGTCCGGCGATCGCTTGCAGGTCGGGCCACCGGCTCCGACCCGGGATCCGTCCCCGGAGCGTCGCATACGCGAGCCCGCTGCCAATCATGAGCTCCCAGAATCTGGGGAACGGAAGGTAGAACGCCGCGGCCTGGCGGTCGTGCACCATCGCGATTCCCAGGGCGAAGGATCCCGCCAGGATCAGCCACATCAACGCGGGAAGGCTGCGCCGGAACCGGGCCGCGCCCCACACCAGGAGCGGCCAGATCAGGTAATACTGTTCTTCGATCCCGAGGGACCAGAGGTGCAGCAGCGGCTTGGTCTCTGATCCGGCATCGAAATAGCCGGTTTCCTTCCACAGGACGACGTTCGACGCGAATCCTGCCGCAGCCACGATGTGTTCGCCGAGCCGTTTGAACTCGCCCGCCCACAGCTCGAACCATCCGGCGGCATAGCACAAAACCAGGATGATGATCAGCGCGGGAAAGATCCGCCTGGCGCGGCGGGCGTAAAAGCCGAGGAAGCTGAAGGTGCCCTGGTCCACCGCGCGGAGAATGATCGAGGTGATCAGGAAACCGGAGATCACGAAGAACACATCGACGCCGACAAAACCGCCCGTGACGGTCGCCGGAAACGCGTGATACCCGAGGACGGCGAGTACCGCCAGTGCCCGCAGTCCGTCGATCTCGGGACGGTACTCCTGGATATCCCCTGGCTTCACAAATACCTCGGCACGCCGTGATGATCGTCAGCGTCAGGGCACGGGAGCACAGCGAAAATCAGGCCATGGACAGGCTCGCCAGCGAAGCCGCCAAGGGCCGAACCGTGAGACCGATGCGGTGGAGGTCGGACACGGGGTCCCTGTATGTGAGACTCAGCAAACCGAGCAGGTTTTCGGAGGAAATCGGCAGCGGGATCCGGAAGGCCTCGGCGACGCGCAGACCCGCGAGCGCCGGCGCCGGCGGGACGTCGATGAATCGGGCTCTGCGGTGACGATGCGCGGCGACCGCCTCGAAGAATTCGCGAACGGTGATCCGCTCCGGCGAGGCGAGGGTCAATGCGCCGCAGCTGCGCTGCTCGAGGGCAAGCCGGAGCCCCTCGGTCAAGTCATCGATATGAATGGTCTGCATCGGCTGGGTCCCCCCGCCGAACAGGGGAACCACCCAGGACGCCCCGGCCCGGCCGGGCCCGGATCGAACCATGCGCCCGAAGAGCCCGCCACTCTCCGAGATGACCAATCCCGGCCGGACCACGAGATCTCTCGAAGGATCGAGCGCCGATTCCAGACGGAACTTGCTCTGCCCATAATAGGACCTCGCCGCCGCGTGAGCCGAGGTCGTGGAGAGAAAAATGAAGCGCGGCACGCCCGCGGCGCGGGACAGCTCGAGCAGCCGCAGCGTTCCTTCCTCGTTCACCCGTCTGGCCTGGGCGACCGAGCGGAACCGGGTGACATAGGCGCAGTGCACCACCGCGGCGCAGCCGTCGAGCGCGCCGGCGTCGATCTGGTCGGGCAGATCGCACGTCCACACACTCACATTCGGCAGAGCCCGAAGCGCGTCGTCGGGCCGCCGCACCAGTGCGCGAACCTGGTAGCCCCGGGATCCCAGGGACGCCGACAGGGCCCGCCCGATGGTCCCGGTCGCTCCGGTCACCGCGATCAGGCCCG
>DASYPZ010000390.1:0-7166 GCA_036006105.1 Gemmatimonadales bacterium
CGTCCGCGCTGAACGCGGGGGCGAGCGCGACGATGGAGTCACTGGTAACCGGATTGGCCTGGCCTCCGGCGGCCGCGACCATCCAGACCCGGCCACCGTCGCTGCGCTGCGCGTTGCGCGCCACGAAGGCAATCGCCTGTCCACCGCGCACCCAGACCGGGTCCCGGATTTCGGGGTTCGGCAAGCCCGTGATCCGCAGGACCCGCAGCGTCCCGGCGTCGACATCGAGCAACTGGACGTCGCTGCGCCAGCGCCGGGGTGCGCGGTCCGGAACCACCCGCGTGAAGGCGATGACTCGCCCATCCGGGGACCAGGCGGCGTTCCCGTCGAAGCCGACCGGATCCGGCAGCTGGGTCAGCTGGCGTGCGACGGTGGAACCGAGCTGCAGCAGCCAGAGCCCGGTGCGACCATGCCGCTCGCCGCGGAATACCACGCGACGGCCATCGGGTGAGAAGGAAGGATCGAGATCGTTCGCGGTGTCCCGCACCGCGTTGGTGATCGGGCGGGCCGCGGCACCGGCCGTCGGGATCAGCCAGAGCTGGCCCAGCAGATCGAACACGATGGACCGCCCGTTCGGAGCGAGGTCGAAACTGAGGGTGGTACCCTCGTTCGTCCGAACGATGATGGTCTCCCGCGAACGGGGGCCGGGCGTTTGCGCCGCGGAAGATCCGGCGCAAGCCAGGGCCAGGAGGCAACAGGAGCCGGTGAACCGCACGCGGGGCCGCCGTAGAAAAATTTCCAGCCAAGCTACCACCGGATCGCGGCTCGGCAAGCCCGCGCTTCCTGCGACTGCCGAAGCCCCTATCTTTGACGAATGAGTTACGCGGTCAAGGAAATCTTCTACACCCTGCAGGGCGAAGGAGCCAACGCGGGGCGCGCCGCGGTCTTCTGTCGCTTTGCCGGATGTAATCTCTGGACCGGTCGCGAACAGGACCGCCGCACCGCCGTCTGCACCTTCTGCGATACCGATTTCGTCGGCACCGATGGCGAGGGAGGCGGCAGGTTCGCCACCGCGGACGCGCTCGCCGATGCCGTGGCGGCCGCCTGGCCGCATGCCGACGTACCTACCGCACCGTGGCCCCACCGCCTTACCGTCATCACCGGCGGCGAGCCCCTCCTCCAGCTCGATGCGGCCGCGATCGACGCCCTCCACGCCCGCGGGTTCGAGATCGCGGTCGAGACCAACGGCACCGTCAGCCGGCCTCCCGGTGTCGACTGGCTCTGCGTGAGTCCCAAAGCGGAAGCGCCCCTGCTCCTCACCGCCGGAGACGAGCTCAAGCTGGTCTTTCCCCAGGCCACTGCGCCGCCCGAAAAATTCGCGTCCCTCGATTTCACCCACTTCTTCCTGCAGCCGATGGACGGACCCGACCGGGAACGCAACACTCGTCTCGCGCTGGCGTACTGTCTGGCCCACCCCCGCTGGCGTCTATCCCTGCAGACTCATAAGATCCTCGGCATTCCCTGACGGCCCAGGATCCAAGGCGAGCGTATCGATGCACCCACACGGCTACAGCGACACCATCCACCACGCCCTGGCGTTCTGTGCCAAGCACCATCCCGGACCGGTGTCCCGGTACGACGGCCACAACCCGCTCCTGTCCACCGCCAACGTCGCGGTGATCCTGGCCCGCCACCAGGCCGACGATACGACCATCGTCGCCGCCATCCTGAAGCAGCTGATCGATGCCAGCCCCCAGGAGCGCATCACTCCCCTCCACCAGAACATCGCCCGGCGCTTCGGGGGGATGGTGGCGGCCGCGGTGGAGGCTGCCGCCGATCCGCGCTTCGATCCTCTGGGGCGCGAGCGGGCCTGGAAAGCCTCCCGCTTCGAGGCGCTGGCACGGCTGTCCGGGGCGTCGGCGAGGGTGGCGGACATCTGCATCGCCGTGGAGATCCACACCTGCGGAATGGCCTTGACCGACATTCGCCGGCTCGGGGTCGAGTATGCCCGCACCGCGGCTCCGGCACCCCCGGAGGACCTGCTCTGGTGGCATACCTCCATCCTCGAAATCCTGGAGGGTCGGACCACCGAATGCCGTCCCAGCCTGCAGGGCGAATTCCGCCAGCTGAGCGCCGAAGTCGCGGCCTACCTTTCCGGCGAACGGTCCTGAGGGAAGGGCCACCGGTGTCCTCTTTCGGCGAGTCGTGCAACTTCCGGAAGACATCATGCCGGTCAGGCCGCGACGACAGCTCCTAAGTCACTGTGTCATAACCTGTTGCCCATCCTGCAACGTCGCGGTCCCTAGCTTGCTGTACCCCGCTTACATTCATGGACATGTCATCCCAGCTCACTCCCGCCCTGGGGAGCATCCCCAGCGCCTTCGCCGCGGCATGCCGGCAGGCTCGCACCGACTCGGAGCTTTTCGAGCGTTGCCGGGACGTGCTGGTCCAGCGCTTCGAAAGCGATCAGATCTGGTTCGCGATCAACAGCGGCAAGTCCGGCTCGCGCCGGGTGGGCGGGGCGGATGGCTTTGCCTCCGCGGTGCAGGTGGGCAACTGCGAAAGCGGTGAGACCCAGCTCCTGATCCTGGCCTCGCCCACCATTGCCGGTACTATGCGGCCCGTGGCCATGCAGATGGCCACCGGACTTTCGGTGGTGCTCGAGCTCCGCAGCGTGCTCATGGAACGCCAGGGTGCCCTGGATGACGCGGTGTTCCAGCTCCGGGCGCTCCGGCAGGTGGCGCGGCTCCTGTCCTCGGTCCATTCCACCGAGGAGACCGAGCACCTGGTGCTCGATTTCATGGCGGAAGTCTTCTTTGCCTGGTGGGCCTGTCTCTATCGCCCCGATGGCGATTTGTACAAGCCCAGGCGCTACCGGGCCCTCGACCAGACCGCGGTGCCCGAAGCGATTCCGCTGGCGCCGTTGGACGCCGCGCTGCCGAGCGGGGCCGCCGTCACCGATGCCAGCGAGGTTGCCCTGGGGGAGATGCTCCCCGCGGGAACCGAGCTGGTCATCCCGCTCGACGCCGGCAACGAGCGGCTGGCCCTCCTGCTCCTGGGTCCCCGCCTCAACCGGCTGGTCTACGGCCGCGCCGAGCGGGACCTGGCCGGCACGCTGTCGTTTGCCGCGGCCATCGCCCTCAAGAATTCCGAGCTGGTGGAGCGGCTCCACAACGCGGCCACCACCGACGAGCTGACCGGTCTGCTGAACCGGCGGGCCCTCGAGGAGCGGATCGAGGCCGAGATCTCCCGCAGCCAGCGGCACCAGATCAAGACGTCGCTGGTGCTCATCGATGTCGACCGGTTCAAGCTCATCAACGACACCCTGGGTCACGCGGCGGGCGACCGCTACCTCGCGCTGATCGGCCAGGTGCTGACCCAGAAGGTCCGTACCCTGGACGTGGTGGGCCGGCTGGGGGGCGACGAGTTCCTGGTGATCCTGCCCATGACCAGCGCGACCGAAGCGCTGGTGTTCATCAACCGGCTGCAGGCCGGTCTCACCGATCTGGCCTCGGCCCACCCCGAATTCGCCATGGCCTCCCTGAGCTTCGGGATCGCCGAGGCGCCCCGCCACGGCAAGACGCCGACCGCGGTGATGGCCGCCGCCGACTCGGCCCTCTACGCCGCCAAGCGCGCCGGCCGCAATCTCGTGGAGATCGCGCGGGACGCGTGAACGGGGCCGACCCGGGCGAACTGTTCAAGGCCACCGAAGCCGCGTTGGGCAGCCGCTTCCGCCTGGAACGGATGGTGGCGGCGAACACCGAGCGGGTCCTCTTCGCCGCGCGCGATCTGATTCTCTCCCGCCCCGTCAGCATCCGGGTCAACTTCTACTCCAGCGGTCCGCTCCGGGCCTGGTTTCTCCGCGAAGCCGAGGCGCTGGCCCGGCTGGACCATCCTTCGATCCGGCACGTCTACGACGTCGGGGTGGTGGGGGAGCTCGCCTACCGCATCGGCAACTGGATCGACGGTGAGGGATTGCATGAAGCGGTGAGCCGAGGACCGCGCCCGGTGCCCGATGTGCACACCCTGGCCCGTTCGCTGCTCAACGGGCTGGAACACGCCCACAATCGCGGGGTCATCGTGCGGCGGCTGGTGCCCGCGGGGTTGCTGATCAGTCCGGGAGGCCGCGGCAGTCTGACCGATCTCCGTTTCTGCAGCCACACCCTGCCGGCCATCCCCGAGAACGAGCGCCCCAGCGGACTCAACTTCATGGCGCCGGAAATCCGCAACGGCGCCCCGGGCGACACCGCCAGCGACGTCTACGGCGCCGGCGCGGTGCTCTACTACGCGATCACCGGGGTCGAGCCCCCGGCGTCTCCCGGTGAGCTGGTGCCGCCCACGCAGCTTCGCGCCGCCTGCCCCGCCGCCCTGGAGCGAGTGCTGCTGCGCGCGCTGCGCGAGGTGCCCGGCAAACGCTACCTCACCTCTGCCGAAATGCTGGAAGACTTTGCCTCCGAGGCGGGAGAATACTCGACCGCCAGCCTGCTGCAGGACACGTCGATGCCGTCGGGCTCGATGCCGGCGGTGTCGGTGGACGACTCGGTGCGTCAGTGGGAAAAGCGGCTCCGTCGCGCCCTGGGCGACGACTACGAGCTCCTCAACGAGCTCGGTGCGGGCGGATTCGGCCGGGTGTACCGGGCCCGGGACCTGCACCTGGAACGCATCGTCGCGCTCAAGGTGCTGCATCCGCTGCTGATTCAGGATCCCGCCGTGGTCGAGCGGTTCCGCCGCGAGGCCCAGCTGGCGGCCCGGCTCAACCATCCCAACCTGGTGAACATCTACGACATCGGGGGCCGGTCCGGGCTGCTCTGGTACACGATGGAGTACGTCGAGGGACCCAACCTGGCCCAGCGGATCGAGCGGGAGGGGCCCATGCCCTACGAGCGGGTCCTCCGGCTGATGCGCGAGGGACTCTCCGGCCTGGCCCACGCCCACGGCACCGGCCTGGTGCACCGGGACATCAAGCCCGAGAATCTGCTCTTCGAGCGGAGCGGAAGTCTCCGCATCACCGACTTCGGGCTGGCCATCGCGCTCCGGGGCCAGGGGATGTTCGGCGGCGCCACCAGCCAGAGCGGCACCCCCCGCTTCGCGAGCCCCGAGCAGCTGCTGGGCGAACGGGTGGACGGACGGTCCGATCTCTACAGCCTGGCCGCGGTGGGATACTTCGCGCTGCTGGGGCACCCGCCCTTCGAGGGTTCGACGCCGGTCCAGGTTCTGGCCCGGCAGACCACCAATGCCCTGCCCGATCTGCGCGCCGAGCGCCCCGATGTGGGCGAAGAGTTCGAGCGGGTCCTGCGCCGGGCGCTCCGGGCCGACGTCAACGCCCGGTACCCCACCGCGGGGGAATTTCTCTCGGCCCTGAACCGCGCGGCCAAGCGGGACTTGAAGCCCAGCGAGCCGGCCTGGCTCCAGACGGTGGGCCGGCTCCTCAAGCGACCAAAATCTTGACTTTTCCCTGATAATTCCTCAGGTTGGGTGCGGCGAATAATTGCAGGGCTCGTGGCATTCCATCTCGAATACCGAGAGAGATTGAACCGATAGACCCCGGCCAGTCGCCGCGGGTCTTTTATTCTTTTGTGGCGCGAGATGGGCTCGCGTTTCACGAGGGGGCCGGTCGCCCGTACGGGCGCCGGTGGAGATACACAACCAGGAGTCTGGCTCAATGGCACGTGTTACCGGTACCGTGAAGTGGTTCAACGACGCGAAGGGGTTCGGCTTCATCACCCCCGAGAACGGCGAAAAGGACTGCTTCGTTCATCACTCGGCGATTCGCATGGACGGGTTCCGCAGCCTTTCGGAGGGCGAGCGGGTGGAGTTCGACATTGTGCAGGGTGCGAAGGGCCCTGCCGCCGAGAACGTGACCAAGGCCACGTCGTAAGCTCCCGGCCCCCGGGAAACAGAGCGGGCCGCCCGAAGGGGCGGCCCGTTGTGTTTCCTCTCCCGACCTCGACCCGGGTCTACTTGTGGCGGTAGATAACCCGGCCGCGCGTCAAATCGTACGGCGAGAGCACCACGCTGACCCGATCGCCCTCGAGGACCCGGATCTTGAACTTGCTCATCTTCCCGGCGGCGTAGGCCAGAATCGTGTGGCCGTTCTCCAGCAGGACCCGGTAGTTCCGGTCCGGCAACACCTCCTGAACGACCCCCTCCATCTCGATTCCTTCTTCCTTCGCCATCCGGTCTCCTGGTCCTAGAGTAGCGGTCATCCCTCGGAACCGGTGAAATCTCGTCCCGGCGGGGGCAGGATGCAACGGCGAGTCCGCCGCGGCCCGCTCACGCTGCCACGCCCCGCAGCCGGTCCATCTCCTCTTCGACCATGTCGATCAGCGGACGCATCGCGACGGGATCGAAGATCAGCGAGGCGCCGGCGGCCCGGTACAGGTCCGGCAACGGCTCGGTGGCACCGAGGGCCAGGAACCGGCGATAGGCGGCGAGCGCCGCGTCGCCGTCCCGGCGCTGGTTGCGAAAGACCTGGAGCGCCCCGAGCTGCGCGATACCGTACTCGATGTAGTAGAGCGGATAGAGAAAGATGTGCAGCTGGCGGTACCACCGCGCGATCCGCTCCGCCATCAGCCCGCTCCAGTCGACGCCCTGTTCGAATCGGGCCCGAATCCTGAGCCAGGCCGTGTCCCGCTGGTCGGGATCGAGTCCCTTGCCGCTGGTGTAGATCCAGTTCTGAAACGCGTCGACCGATGCGATGTGCACCAGGCTCGCCCGGCTATCCTCGAGATGCTCGAGCCGCGCGATCGCGGCATCGCGCTCGTCCAGCATGCCGGCCGGCGGTCCCAGCTCCGGAGCCGCCAGCAACTCCATGCTCATCGAGGCCAGCTCGGCGGCTTCGGCCCCGGGATGACGCTGCCACACCATCGGCTGTTCGCGCGAGGCGAAGGCGTGGAACGCGTGACCCGCTTCATGCAGCATCGTGGTCACGTCTTCCATCACGCCCGAGGCGTTCATGAAGATGAACGGGCGGCCGATGACGTGCAGCGTGTCGCAATAGCCTCCGGGCGCCTTGCCCTTGCGGCTGTCCAGATCGAGGAGGTTCTCGTCGATCATGGTCTGGAACTGGGCCCCCAGCACGGGATCCACTCGCGTGAACATCCGCCCCACTCCGCGCGCGAGGTCGGTCCCGTCGGTAAAGGGCGTGAGCGGTTCGGCGCGGTAGAGGTTCACCCCGATGTCCCAGGGTCGCAGGGCCTCGACCTGGAGGCGCTCGCGCCGGAAGG
>DASYPZ010000391.1:0-1711 GCA_036006105.1 Gemmatimonadales bacterium
CGTGCCAGCCCGATTCCGGGGAGGGCCCGAAGATCCGCCTCGGAAGCGAAGTTAAGGTCCACCAGGGCACCGGCGGATTGCTCCCGGCCGGCGGCGTAAGCGCCCGGTGTGCGGAGATTTGCAGCGTCGGTGCCTGACGAAGGTTCCGCCCCGACCGCCCCGAAACGCACCCGATCCTTGAGGAGGCCGAGGAGCGCCGGTCCCACCCCCGACACACGGTCGAGGTCTGTCAGGCCTCGAAACGGCCCCCGCGCAATGCGGTCGCCCACGATCCGCTTTGCCAGTGACATGCCAATCCGGGGAAGCCGGGCAATTTCCTCTGCCGGAGCGGAATTCAGGTCCACGACCTCACCCTGGGCGAGCGGCCGCCCCACGCGGGCGGCGCGGGCACGCTGGACTGCGGGATCGGGCTCGGCAGGGGCGGTGGCGAGGACTTCTCCAGGGGGAGCGCCGGTCCGGCCCAACAGGAGCCGAGTCCCGTGGCCCAGAACGGCGAGTGAGAGCAGCAGAATGACGGTGCGGGGTTCCCGGGCGGACATGGCCTCGAGGGTAGCGCCGACCCCGCCGTCCACGGGGCTCCGAAATGCGCGGACTAGGGCTTCGCGGTGCGCACCAGCGCCATGCCCACCTCGCCCACCACCTGCAGACTCTGGGCGCTCACCTTGTCGAGGGTGTCGTCGGGAGTGTGGTGCCAGCGATTGTCCGGTCCGAACGTGAAGTCGATCAAGTCAATTGCGCGGATTCCCGCCTGCTGCAGGGGAACGTGATCGTCGGTCAGGGTCGGTCCGTCCTGGGTCACAAAGACATCGGCGTGCCCGATCCGGCTCGCCAACCCCCACACCATCTCGACGATGTCTGGCGCGCCGGTCTGGGACAGGCCTTCCGGAGGCAGCCGAAGGTCCTTGTCACCGATCATGTCGAACAGCACCGCGAAGCGCGGCGCGGGACCGGGCAGCGGATGGGCCGCGTAAAACTTCGATCCGAGGAGCACGTCCTCGTCCCGATCGAAATTGCCGTAGTCCTCCCCGTCGACGAAGAGGAGGTCGACGCCGATCTCGGGCGCCGCCTTTTTCAGCTCGTCCGCCATCGCCAGCAGGACCGCCACCCCCGAGGCTCCGTCGTTCGCGCCAGGCACCGGAAGCGTCGAATCCCGGCTGGCCGGACCGTCGGCCTTTGGCCGGGTGTCCCAGTGCGCCAAGAAGAGCAGCCGAACCGGGGCGGACGGCTTGAAGCGCGCGATGAAATTCAGCAGCGGCAGCGAATCGCCAGGCGCCGAGCGATGGGTCCACCGCTGCACCACCACCGAATCGGCGCGGGTTTGCAGCAGGCTGTCGAGCCACGCCGCCATGGCGGCATGCCCGGGCTTTCCCGGAATCCGGGGACCGAAGGCGAGTTGCGTCTCGACGTAGCGATAAGCCGCCTGGCCGTCGAACTGGTGCGGCGGGGCGGTGTCGGTACACGCGGTGAGGACGAGCGCGGTGAGGGCCAAGCGCATGGCGAGCGGAGGAGTCGATGGTGGACGGTCAACGGTCAACCGGGGAGAAGTAACCTGTCGCCCGGTTCCCCGCTACTTTTCGGCCATGCGCCTGCTTCGCGCCCACATCCTCGGCTCGCTCACCGGTCCGTTCCTGTTCGCGTGGATCGCGTTGACCGGCATGCTGATGCTGAATCAGCTCTCCCGGCGCCTTGGCGATCTGGTGGGCAAGGGGTT
>DASYPZ010000392.1:0-9418 GCA_036006105.1 Gemmatimonadales bacterium
TCATAGATCTCCAGTCCGCGGCTACGGAACCGCTACCATCGGTGTCGGCTCCGACAACCTGGCCATCAGGCCCGCAACCTCCTTCAGCAATGACAGGATGGTCTGGCCGCTCTCGGTGCTCGTGGTCCAGATGCTCAGCCCGCGACCCCGCCGATATCACGCAGATTGGGGGCGACATTTCGCATGGTGCAAGTAGTATACGACCGGCATGGAGTGCCGGATAGATCGCCGCATGACGGGCTTTCCCTGCGCTCCTTCGCCTCAGCCCAGCGCGCTCAGCTGGGCCTCACCGGTCGTGATCCAGCTGCGCAGATCACTCTTGATGATGGCGCCCCAGGCGTTCGAGCAGCGGGTGTAACACTCGATGTCGGGCGCCAGGCCCACGTGGGTGAAGCGGACCTCGGTCTGGTCTCCTTTCCTGGCGATATCAAAGGTGATATCGGTGCCCGTCCACTCGGTCTTGTCGTCGATGAAATTGAGACGGCTCTCGAGCACCCGCCACACGATGTGCTTCCCGGGAATCAGCTCGGTGATCTTCTGCTTGCTGTAATGCACATCCTCGTAGCGATACGTGAACTCGGCACCGAGCTGGTCAGTGCTTCCCTCGATCGTCCCCTGCCACCATCCCCGCACGTTGTTGATGGCGTCGAATACGTCCTTCGGGCTCTTGTCGACCGTTATAGTCGTGGTGTAGTTCGTGTTCTTCATGACTCGCTCCAATCCGTTGAATGGTCATCGCGGCCTGGCGTCTCGGCCTCTTAGCCTCTTTGAATCCCTCTCTCACCCTTCGCCGACCTAGTCGTCCAGGCTCCCCATACTCAGGTTGACGATCGTTCCGGTCATCCCGCTCGCCTGATCGGACGCCAGGAAGACCGCCGCGTCGGCCAGCTCCGTGAGCGTCGACAGCCGTCGGGGGTGAGTCCTGCCTGCAAGCACCCCCAGAAACTCTTCCCGGGTCGTTCCCGAGGCCGTGGCGTAGGCCTCGAAGCTTTCCCTGATTCTGCGGGTTTCCGGAATGGCCTGGGGTCTGAGACCGACCACCCGAATACCCTGGGGGGCGAGCTCGGCGGATAGCCCTCGGGTGAGTGCCTCCACGGCGGCCGCGGCCGGACCGCCGCCGCCCACCAGCGGGGTGCCGGTGCGCGCAATCGTCGGGGTGACGGTCAGGATCACCCCCGACCGGTTCGGGATCATCCGCCGGGCGGCCAGGCGCGCGGTCACAAAGCACGACCTGGTGTAGGTCGCGATCGGCAGGGAGAACTGCTCCACGTCCAGCTCGACCAGGGGGACCCGCTGCTTCGGATTGGGAAGCCCGATGGCGTTGAACGAGATATCGACGCGTCCGGCCTGGCCGATCACGAATGCGAGGTGCCGGTCCACGGCCCGCTCGTCGAGCGCGTCGACCTCCGCGGCCTCGGCGCTTCCCCCGGCGGACTGGATGTCCCCGGCAACGACGTCCAGGGAAACCCGATGGCGCCCGGTGACAAAGACCCTGGCCCCCTCGCGCGCAAAGGCGCGCGCGACCGCACCGCCGATCGCCCCCCCGGCTCCATAGACCACCACAACCTTTCCCGACAGCGGCATGGCATCGCTCCGGCGTGTTCGGTCCCTCATTGCGTCATGCAAGTAATGCCGCTACCATACGGGCATGCTGGGACGAACCTATGACAAGGAAGTGTGCTCGGCGGCGCGCGCGCTCGAGATCGTCGGCGAGCGGTGGAGCCTGCTCATCCTGCGCAACGCGGCCTTCGCCGGGATGACCCGGTTCACCGATTTCCAGAAGAGCCTCGACATCGCGCCCAACATTCTGGCCGCTCGGCTGGAGCGCTTCGTCGAGGCGGGGCTCATGGCGATGGCGGATGGGCCGGAGGGTCACCCGACCTACCACCTGACTCGGCAGGGGCGCGACTTCGAACCGGTAATCATCGCGCTGACCGAGTGGGGAGATCGTTGGGCCGCGCCGGACGGACCACCCATCGTGTACGAGCACGCGGGGTGCGGCGGCCGAGTCCGGCACCAGCTGCAATGTGCCAAATGCGGGGAGCGGCCGCGGCCCCAGGATGTGACGGCCCGGACAACCCCCGTCATGGACAAGCTGCAGGCGCGTCGAAAGTCCCGCCGCTCGAAGTAACCCCAGCGCAGCCGGCACGATCCTAATTCCAGTTGTCGATCTTGACGTCGTCGGGATCGGGAGCGCCCTTCCCCGTTTCCACCAGCGACTTCAGGCTCATCATGAAAATGGCCCACTTGGTGCTGCAATGGTGCATGAATTCCACCGGCTCCTTCCAGCCCAGGTGTTTCATGAGCACGATGGCATAGTCGCCCTCCTGCTTGAGGTCCCAGCTCACCTTCGTGCCGATCCATTCCGCGGGCCCATCGACGACCTGCCATAACACATGCTTGCCCGGTTCCAGCTCCAGCACCTTCATGTCGAACCCGCCGGCGCCGAAGCGGAACTGGATCACGCCCCCGACGGTGCTGTCTCCCCGGGTGTTGGTGGTCCACCAGCCGGCCAGGCCCTCGCGGGTGGCCAGGGCGGCATAGACCTGATCCAGGGACGACTTGATTCCGACGCGGTGCAGAATGTCCGGCATGCCGCTGTCTCCGTGCAGGGTGGTCGAACCGTCGCGGATACTTGCATCACGATAGCATAAGAACTTGCTTCATGCAAGTATCACCGGCCACCGCGTGGCGGAGCCCGGGTCAGGCCGTCGCTGGCCCCGGAACGGCGGTGTCGAATGCGGGGAGGGAGAAGACCGGCGCCGGAATCAGCCCTGCCGGAACCGGCCAGGGCAGACGGACGCCAGCTGTACCGCGGATTAGAGCGAAGAAGCCGCCTTGTGCGCCGTCTTGTAGGCCGCGAAGATGCGCACCTCGGGGAAACGGCGGTGGCTCCTGGTGCCGTCGGCGTACTTGCTCAAGCGGTCGTAGTAGGTGGTGTGGATGGTCAGGGTGAGGTGATTCAGGACCGGAATGTTGGCTTCCGCCGCGGCAAATGACGTCAGGTGATCCGCATTGGCGCCGCTCAGGCTGCGCACGTAGGCCGGCTGGTACTGCACGATGAGATAGGGCGTCCCGCCATGCTCGATGCCTGCGGTCAGGGTGCCCCCGACCCCCGGCCCGTAGTCGTATTTGCGCAGGCCGACACCCGCGCCTGGCGCGTTGATGGCGGCCAGCACGATCGCGTCCGCCCCGACCAGGGTCCGGAACCAGTATTTGCCGCTGATGTGGACCCGTGAGCTCAGGCCAAGCTGCAGCGTCTGGGCCCCGAACTGCAGGGCCCCGTTGTTCAGATACTCGAACCGCTGGTTCAGCTCGATCTGGTGGCGATGCCACTGGGTACTGCCGATCTCGGTGCCGGCGATGCGTCCCACGCCGACCAGCTGCTCCAGGCCGCCGTGCCCCGGCGCGAGCAGGACCCGGGCGCTGAAGGCGTCGAACGGCTTCTTCAGCGTGTCGGTATAGGAGTCGCCGTACTTGATATCGGCGAAGAGAATCGAGGAGAAATCGGCGCTCTTGAGGCTGCCGATGAGCGTGCCGGGCCCGCGCACCAGGCCGACGCCGCCGCCGACCCGCAGCACGGTACCGATCGGGTTATGCTCGGCCGGGTTGGGCGCCTTCTTGCTCCATTCCCCGCGCACCAGCCGGTTGACGGTGCCGACCGGATCGAACGGGAGCGCCGCGAGCTCGCGCAGCGTGCGTCCGCCCCCGCCGGCCTCGTTGTTGCGAATGGTGGCCGCGACGCGGTGGAACATCTCGCCCAGGGCGATGCCGCCGAGGCCGGTATCGACCAGGTCGTTGATCGACGGCTGGGTCGTCTCCCCGAAGTACTCCCAGACCGCCGAATGGAAGAAGACCAGCGGGGCCGCGGCCCAGTAGCTCAGGCCGTTGTCTCGACCCGTGGCGAAGTAGGCCGAGCCATTATAGGGATGCCCCAGCATGTTGACGACGAAGTCGTCTTTGTCGAAGTCCCAGCCGCGCTTGAGGTTCGTATTCCAGCTGTGGGAGTTCACGTAGAACAGGGAATCCTTCAGGACCCAGGCATTGAAGCGGTTGACGGTCACGTTGACCAGGAAACCCTCGAAGACTGCCGCGAGGACGCTGGGCCGATGACAGAACCCGCAGCGCAGGTGGTCCACCGCCGCCGGCGCCTGCGGCGCCGGCGTGACCACGGTGGTGTCCTTGACCACGGTGGTGTCCTGGGCCAGTCCGGCCCGGAGCGGGACGAGCAGGAGGCCGACCAACAAGAAGCGGGTGAGCATGTCCGGGAGACGGACACCCCCGGAGGGAGGAACACACGCCATGCCACTTGGCAATACGCTCTAGATCCCCTTCGGGCCCATCGGGGGTCGGCCCTCCACGGCGAGCCGGGCGCTGGCGTTCAGCCGTGCCGTTCCAGGAGTCGAACGGCCACGCTCAGACCCAGCCGGGACGTCCCCGCCAGGCCGGAGCGTATTACGGGGTGGACACTACCGCTCACCGGGTAACCGTTCTTCTTGTTCATGCGGCGCGCGCTCGGCCCGGCGTCGATGATGCTGTAGACATAGGTCCCCAGCAACGCGACGGTGCCCAGGACCAGCGGAGTCGAGTCGCAATCGTCGACGTCGCACGACGAGGCCACTGCACCCGCGATGAAGGCTCCCGTCGCACCGCCGAGCATCAGGAGTCCCTTCCCGACTTCCCCGGCATAGATCTGCCCGCCACCGATGACGAAGATCGACACCAGCGTGGCCGTACCGGGATCCTTGCGGGATGGCCGATCATCCCGAGCCGCCTGGCGATACTCGACGGCCGTGACTCCGAGCCGAGTGGTGCCGTGAGGCCCCTGACCCCAACTCCGCTGCGCGCTGGACACCAGGTTCACCGTGGCCAGGGCGACCACCAGCGCGGCGTGGATAGTTCGAGTCATGGTGACCCTTCCTCGGAAGAGCATCTCATCGTGCCCTGTCAGGAGACGCGGATGAATTCCATCGTCCAATTGATTTCCCAGGTCGCGCCACCGTCCGGCGAGAAGGCCTGCTCCCAATGCGCGGACGCCCGCGACAGCTTCGACCACAGGAACCGGATCGTGATCGGCTTCCCGTTCAGGGTGTCGTCGCCCAGGAAGGTGCCGACGCCGTTCCGGAAGCTGCCGAACACCGGCGGCTGAATGACCGCAGGGTGCCGCGAGTCGAGGCCCCACACCGCCCACTGCTCCGTCTTCGGGTCGAAGGCGCGGACGCCGATGGCTCGATAGGTCCCGCCGGGAAACTCCAGCAGGTTGTCGTCCAGGGTGCCGAGGCCACCCAGCGAGAGCCAGGTGACGCTGGTACCGTTGAACTCCTGCCAATCGGTGCTACCGGCCAGACGCTCCTTGAGCCGGCGGTGCCGGACCTTCCACGAACCGACCAGCCAATCCCAGTCGTGCAGGCCCGCGGCGGCCGGCCGCAGGGCGGTGGCCGTCG
This sequence comes from Gemmatimonadales bacterium, assembly GCA_036006105.1. GTDB lineage: Bacteria > Gemmatimonadota > Gemmatimonadetes > Gemmatimonadales > GWC2-71-9 > JABFSM01. Next base: position 5,445 of record DASYPZ010000392.1, read on the forward strand.
AGCCGGCAGCGACCGCCGCCATCGTGGTGGAGCCGCCGACCGCCGCGAGGGCAGCGACGATCGCGGAGCGCCGCGTCAATGAGGGACCGTTCTCCGGCATGCGACCTCCTCCAGGGCGTTGCGGTATCGCAAATATTCTGGAGGAGGACTATTGCACCCGGTATGCTATGGCGACAATAACCATTCGAAGGGGTCGCGGCATGGCCACTGACGCGACGGAACCGACCCTGCTCCCGAAAGTGACGCCGGCGACCTCGCGCGTCGACGTTCCGATTCCGAGATCGCCCGTCCCGCAAGCGGACAGCGCGGTGGCGGCGCGCACCCGGTGGATCGCAGTCCAACTCCAAGCCGATCACACCGTTAGGAGAACCGGCCGGGGAGGCATGGCGATTGCCTTGGCACGGGCAACCACACGGTGCCGGACATGGGAGCACTACGGTACGGATTCAAGCTCGCGATGCGGGTGCACACGATCTACTGCTGCGCGGCGGGTCTGGTCGCGCTGGTGAGGGCATTGCTCCGGATCTGAGGAATCGGCGCGGTTGCTACATTTCCGGTGCCCGCGGGAGCGGGTAACCATTCCACCCGGATCCCAGCCATGCGGTTCCGCAGGATCATCCTTCTCATCCTCGGACTGCTATCGGGTTCGGCCCTCTCGGCCCAACAACTCGAGATCCGCTTCATCGACGTGGGCCAGGGCGATGCGGTGCTGATCCGGAAGGGCCCGCGCGCCGTGCTGGTCGACGCCGGCCTCCCTGCCGCGGGCGTCCTGGCCGTCCTGAGGGAGCTTCGGGTCGACACGCTCGATCTCTTCATTGCCAGTCACAACCACGGCGATCACATCGGCGGCGCGGCGGCCCTGCTCCGATCACTCCCGGTCGGCGAGTACATCCAGAACGACGCGCCCCTCGGCACCCCGAACCAACTCCGGGTCGACAGCGCGATCCTGGAACGGGCCGTTCCCCGGGTGCGGGCGCCCCGGCGGGTCCTGCTCTGGGGTGACGTCCGCCTGGACATCATGCCACCGCCGGCGGGGGTCGACTCGGCCCAGAACAACCACAGCATGGTGGTGCTGGTTCAGCGGGGTCGCTTTCGGGCGCTCCTCACCGGGGACAGCGAGGGCTCGGAGATCGAGGCGCTCATAGCGCAGGACAGCATTCCCCCGGTCGACCTGCTGAAGGCTCCCCATCACGGCGGGGACCCGGATCCTCCGGTTGCCGAGTGGCTCCGCCGGCTGCATCCCGGGATCGTCGTGGCCAGTGTCGCCGCGGGAAACTTCACCGAGGCCGGCCGCCAGGCGTACGGGGGCCCGGGCCGGCGGATCCTCAGCACCGACCATGACGGCGATGTCATCGTGTCGGTGGACGCCGCCGGCGGGTACACCGTGCAAACCGGGCCGCATCGGGCTCACTGAGCCGGGCCGGGCGGATCTCCTTCGGATCTACCCCGGCCGTGAACCTGAACTCAGTCCTTCATGTGATGCAGCGAAAAGTGGGCGCCCTGGGGATCGATGCAGTTCACGATCCACGACCCGCCCGGCACCTCCATCGGCCCGTTGGCCACCTGGCCGCCGTTCTGCTTGACCCGCTCGGCGCCCGTGCGCACGTCGTCGACCCGGAAATAGAAGCCCCAGTGCGGCGGCACCTGGGCCAGCTCGGCGGGCCGGTTCATCATCCCGCCCATGGACCACTCGCGGCCCCACTCGTGATACTTGCCCATGTGACCCATGTCCACCGCGCTGCGTTCCTTCCAGCCGAATATCTCGCCGTAGAATTTGAGCGCGGCCTCGGCGTCGGTGGTCATCAGTTCGTTCCACGACACGTCGCGCAGCCGGGGCTTGGCCTCGGGGTGGGGCGGCCGGGCCGGCTCGTAGAGCGAAAACGCCGCACCCTGTGGATCCGCCATGGGGCGCATTCGGCCGATGCCGGGCACCTCGATGACGGGGGAGAGCGCCTTTCCCTTGAGCGTCTCGACCTGGGCCACGGCGGTCTCGAGGTTGGCAACCCCCACGTACATCCCCCAGTGAGGCGGGAACGGCATCTCCTTGGGGATGGTCATGAGCCCGGCGACCGGCGCGTCGGCGGATCGCATGAACGTCTTGTAGGGTTCGGGCGAGTCCTTCATCGCCGCGGCGGTCCAGCCCACCACCGTGTGGTAGAACCGCTCCGCGGCGTTCATGTCGGTGGTCATCAATTCGTACCAGAGGATGCGTCCTCGAACCGAGGCATCGGCCATGATGCTGCTCCTGCAGGGGTGAATGTCGGAGGGGGCGAGAATACCTACGAATCAGCCTCCGCTCAAGGTTCATTCCCCTCGCGGGGGCGTATCGAGTGCAGGACTCTTGCTATGACTTCAATCCGGGGCGCCTCATGGATATGCTTTCACCGGACCGCTTTCCGGGAGGCGCGTGGGGATGAACCCGAAGCAGCTCGGCGCGCGGATCACCGCCCTCCGGATGGAGCGGGGGGAGACCGTTGCCGCCTTCGCGGCTCGGGCCGGCGTGGCGAAGAGTCACATGTACAAGCTGGAGGCCGGCGGTCTGGAGAGCCCGACCGTCACTACGCTCGACGGGATCGCCAGGGCGCTGGGCATCACCCTCGACGAGCTGCTGGGGAACCCCCGAAGCGGCGAGGAGAAGCGCGAGCCGGCCGAGCGGCCGATTCCGCCATCGCTCACCCAGTTCCTTCGGGAATGGGAAACCCAGCACAAGGCCAGGATGCCCAAGGACGTGGTCCACTCCCTGGCCACGCTGCAGTTCCGGGGCAAGCGGCCGCGGACGGTGGAGGACTGGCGGGTGATCTATGCGGTGGTGGACCGCACACTCCGGGACTGATCGAAGACGCCGTTCCTGCCTTCCGTGAACCGTTACCTCATGGCACGCCGGCCGGGACCAGGGCGCCGGTCACGGTGGTCGTTACATCGATGTTGCCCCGGGTGGCTTTCGAGTAGGGACACTCCTGGTGCGCGCCCTCGGCGATCTTCCGGGCAATGTCGGTGGCGATGCCCGGCAGATTGACGGTGAGGCGGGCTCGGATGAAGTAGGCACCGTTGTTGGTGCCCAGGTCTACTTCGGAGTCGACGCTGGTGTCGGCCGGCAGCCGAACCCTCATCCGGCCGGCCACGACCTTGACGGCCGACAGGTAACAGGCCGACCAGCCCACCGCGAACAGCTGCTCCGGATTGGTTCCGGTCCCGTGCCCCCCGGGCACCGCGAGCTTGACGTCCAGGATCCCGTCGGAGGTCCGCGAGGATCCCCCGTCGCGTCCGCCGATGGTGTGCGCCTTGCCGGTGTAGACCACTGTCTCGATGGGCGTAATCATGGTGTGCACCTCACAGTTCCGCGTGACAACAGTGCAAGGATGAGAAGGTTCACGAGCCGCCTCCGGCGACGAGCGCGGGCAGGCTCGGCTTCCGATCCAATGTCGCGAGAAGCTCCGCCGCCGCCATTGGACGTTGGTATCGCTCTCCAGCCGGAAGGCCGAGGCGCATCGCCATGCTCACCAGCTCGGCCAGCGACTCCGCCCCCATCTTGCCCATCACCTTCCCCCGGTGGGCCTTGACCGTGATTTCGCTGATCCCGAGCCGGCCCCCAACTTGTTTGTTCAAGAGCCCGGCCACAACCAGGACCATGACCTGCCGCTCGCGGGCGCTCAGCGTGCCGTACCGCTCCCGGAGCGCCCGCAACTCGACTTCGCGATGGAATACCTCGCCGCTCTGCTCGATGGTGATCCGGATGACCGGCAGGTCGGTCTGCTGTCCTGCCAGACGTCGCAGCAGGGAGCCTGCGGTTTCGGGGCGCCATCCAGCCGAGCGGATCAAGTCTTCCAGGGATTCGCGCACGGAGGATCCGTCGTCCACGACGAAGACGGTTGGAATGGAGAAGGACATGGTCGGCCTCGCATCATGGGTTAGGTGCACCACGATACAGTCTGCCGCAAATCCTGGAATCGTCCGGTCGGTCGAAGGCCCGCTAG
>DASYPZ010000393.1:0-13486 GCA_036006105.1 Gemmatimonadales bacterium
CAAGGGCCAGACTCTGACGCTCGAGCGGAGCGACCTGGCCCAGGATCCTCCCGCGATCCGGCGCCTGATCTGGCGCTTCGCCGGCGGCGATCCCGATGCGGCGTTGAATCTGGTGCTGAGTCACGAGGCCGATCTGCTGGAGTCGATCGGAGACTCCGCCCGCATCGCTCGGGTCGAGGCGGACACTTCCATGCGGACGCTATCCTATCCCGCCGCGGTGTACGGCTTCCTTGGATTCAATCTCGATGCCGGCGCCGGGAGCGCCGTCACCAGCCGGGAGGTGCGCCGCGCGCTCGCGATGGCTACCGATCGTGCCACCGCGGCACGCGCGGCCATGGGGCCGGGCACCGTGGCGCCGCCCGGGCCAATGTCCCGCGTGCTCTGGATCTACGACCAGACCATTCCGGTTCCGCTCTTCGACACCGCCGCGGCCGGGCTGGCTCTCACCGCCGCCGGATGGAAGCCGGGAGCCGGTGGCATCCGGCGCCGGGCCGGCAAGATGCTGACGGTGGACATCCTGGTGCCGGCGACCAGCGCCTCGCGGAAGAATCTCGCGGTCATCGCGCAGGAGATGTGGCGAAAGATCGGCGTCTCGGCGAGCGTCACGGTGGTCGACTTCCCGGTGTTTCAGGAACGGCTCCGCACCGGGAAGCTCGAGAGCTTCATCGGCGCCTGGCTGGACGAACCGAGTCCGCGCGGGCTGGGTGAACAGTGGACCACGGCCGGGGTCGGGGTACTCAATTACACCCATTACCGAAGCCCGGTGTTCGACTCCCTGTTCCGGCGAGCCTCCTCGGTCACCGGATCGGTGATCGCCGCGCGGGCGGCCTGGCGCGACGCGATGACGCAGCTCAATCGGGATGCCCCGGCGATCTGGCTCTACACCCCGACCAACGTCGCGGCGATATCCAAACGAGTGGAGGGGGTCGAGATCGATCCATACTCGTGGCTGGCGGGGATCGGAACCTGGAAGGTGAAGTAGACCTTATCGACCTCGAAGGCAATATTTAAAGCATGTCGCTCTCGCATTTTCACCCCATCATCGCGCGGTGGTTCGCGGAACGAATCGGCGAACCCACTCCGGCGCAGCGGCGCGGATGGGATGCGATTCGCAGCGGGGCGGACACCCTGATTGCCGCGCCGACCGGATCGGGCAAGACGCTCGCTGCGTTCCTGATCGCGCTGGATGAATTGCTGCGCGAATCGCTCGAAGGCCCGCTGCCCGACGAAGTGCGGGTCGTGTACGTATCTCCCCTGAAGGCTCTGTCCGCGGACATCCACAAGAACCTGGCCGAGCCGCGGAAAGAGATTCGGCGGTTGGCGGAAGAAGCCGGTCTGGGCGCGCTGCATCTCACCGCCGCGGTGCGCTCGGGCGATACGACGGCGGCCGAGCGCCTCGCGATGCTCAAGACCCCGCCGCACATCCTGGTCACCACCCCGGAGTCGCTCTACCTGCTTCTCACGGCCGAGAAGAGCCGAGCCATGCTGCGCACCGCGCGCACGGTCATCGTGGACGAGATCCATGCGGTGCTCGAGACGCGCCGCGGCGCGCATCTCGCGCTCTCCCTGGAGCGGCTCGATCATGTGGCCGGGAAGCGGTTGCAGCGCGTCGGGCTCTCGGCCACCCAGCGCCCGGTCGAGGACGTGGCGCAGTGGCTCTCCGGAACGGCCCCGCCGGCCGTCGTGGTGGACGAGGGACACCGTCGGGTGCTGGATCTGGATCTGGAGCTGCCCGGCTCCCCGCTCCAGGCGGTGATGTCGGCCGAGGTCTGGACCGAGATCTACGACCGGCTGGCCGAGCTGGGGTCGCAGCACCGGACCACCCTGGTGTTCGTCAACACCAGGCGCCTTGCCGAGCGCGCGGCGCGCCAGCTCGCGGACCGGCTGGGCGAGGATGCCGTCACCGCGCATCACGGCAGCATGGCGAAGGAGGCGCGGCTCGACGCGGAGGAACGCCTCAAGAGCGGACGGCTGAAGGTGCTGGTGGCGACCTCCTCGCTGGAGCTGGGCATCGACATCGGACACGTGGACCTGGTCTGCCAGCTCGGGTCTCCCCGACGCATTGCCACGCTGCTGCAGCGGGTCGGCCGGTCGGGTCACACCGTCCAGGGAACGCCCAAGGGACGGCTTTTCCCCCTGACCCGCGACGAGCTGGTCGAGGGGGTGGCGTTGCTCCGCGCCGTCCGGCGCGGGGAGCTCGACCGGGTGATCGTTCGCGAGCGCTCGCTCGATGTCCTGGCCCAGCAAATTGTGGCGGAGACGGCCGCCGAGCCCTGGCAGACCGACGACCTGTTCCGGCTTTTCCGGGGCGCGCGACCCTACCGGGACCTGACCCGGGAGCGGTTCGACGCCGTGGTACAGATGCTGGCGGATGGCTACGTGACCCGGCGAGGACGGCGCGGAGCCCATGTGCACCTCGATGCGATCAACCGGCGCGTCCGAGGGCGGCGCGGAGCCCGGCTCGCCGCGCTGACCTCGGGCGGCGCGATTCCCGACAACTCCGACTACCGGGTCATCCTGGAGCCGGAAGGAACCTTCGTCGGCACTCTCAACGAAGACTTCGCCGTCGAGAGCATGCCGGGCGACATCTTCCAGCTCGGCAACGTCTCCTGGAAGATGCTCCGCATCGAGCGGGGGACGGTGCGGGTCGAGGATGCCCGCGGCCAGCCGCCCGGGGTTCCCTTCTGGCTCGGCGAGGCGCCGGCCCGAAGCACCGAGCTCTCCAACGAGATCTCTTCACTTCGGGCAACGCTGGGGGAGCTGCTTCCCGACCGGGACGCCGCCCTGGCCTGGCTCGGGTCCGAGGGGTTTTCGGGAACGGCGGCCGAGCAGCTGGTGGAATACCTCGCGGAAGCGAAGCGGCTCCTGGGAGTGCTGCCCACCGGAAGCCTCCTGGTCGCGGAGCGGTTCTTCGACGAAGCCGGCGGCATGCAGCTGGTGATCCACTCTCCCCTGGGGAGCCGAATCAACAAGGCGTGGGGGCTGGCGCTTCGCAAGCGGTTCTGCCGGCAATTCAATTTCGAGCTCCAGGCCGCGGCCACCGAGGACGCGGTGCTGCTCTCGCTGGGTCCGCAGCACTCCTTCCCGCTGGAAACGGTCTTCCGGTTCCTCACGGCGGACTCGGCCCGGGACATCCTGGTCCAGGCGGTGCTCGACGCCCCGGTCTTCGCCACGCGGTGGCGCTGGAACGCGAACATCTCGCTGGCGATTCCGCGTTTTCGCGGTGGGAAGAAGGTTCCGCCGCCGCTGCAACGGATGGAAGCCGACGACCTCCTCGCCGCCGCCTTTCCCGACGCCGCCGCCTGCCTGGAGAACATTCCCGGCGATCGCGCGATCCCGGATCATCCGCTGGTGGAGCAGGTGCTCGACGACTGCCTCCACGAGGCCATGGATCTCACCGGTCTCCTCGCGGTGCTGGGCGGGATCGAGCGGGGGGAGATCGCGTATCTCGCGCGCGACCTGCCCGAGCCTTCCCCGCTCGCGCACGAGATTCTCAACGCCAAGCCGTACGCCTTCCTCGACGATGCCCCGCTGGAGGAGCGCCGCACCCAGGCGGTGCAGACCCGGCGCGCCTTCGAGCCCGGATCGGCTGCCGACCTGGGCGCCCTCGATCTGGAAGCCATCGCCCGGGTTCGCGACGAGGCCTGGCCCGAGGTCGAGCATGCCGACGAGCTGCACGATGCCCTGATGGTGTCGGGGTTCCTGACGGCGGCCGAAGGCGTTGCCGGCCGGGACGGACGCTCATGGGAGCCCCTGTTCCAGGAGCTCACCCGCGACGGGAGAGCGGTGGCCCGGGAGGGGTTGTGGCTCGCGACCGAGCGGGTCGGCTCGTCGGTCACCGAGCTGCTCCGCGGCCGGCTCGAGATCACCGGCCCGGTGACGGCGCGGGCCCTGGCCGAATCCATGGGGATCGAAGTGGGGGAGGTCGACGCCGCGCTCACGGCACTCGAGTCCGAGGGCGTCGTGCTGCGTGGTGGATTCACGCCGGGCACCACCGAGCTCGAATGGTGCGAGCGGCGATTGCTGGCCCGGATCCACCGCTACACCCTGAACCGCCTCCGGGCCGAGATCGCCCCGGTGAGCAGCGGGGACTTCCTGCGATTCCTGTTCCGGTGGCAGCGGGTCACTCCGGACGGGCGGGGAGCCGGACTCGAAGGGCTGGCCGCCGTCCTCGAGCAGCTCGATGGCTATCAGGTTCCGGCCGCGGCGTGGGAGTCCGACGTGCTCGCGATCAGATGCCAGGAGTACGATCCCGCGCTGCTGGACATGCTCTGTCTCACCGGCCGGGTGGCCTGGGGCCGGCTGTCGGTTGCGAGCCCGGCGGCCGGCGGAAACGGCGCTTCGGGCAACCGGCCGATCCGATCCACACCGGTCGCGCTGTTCGGGCGGGACCACGCAGACTTCTGGCTCCGGCTCGCCGGTCCGCGAAGCCGGGAGCGAACCTCGACCGACGGGATGACCCTGCTCGAGGTCCTCTCCACCCGCGGGGCTTCGTTCTTTTCGGAGCTCATCACGGCCTCGGGCCTCCTGCCCACTCAGGTCGAACGGGCCCTCGGCGAGCTGGCCGGCCAGGGGCTGGTGACCTCCGACAGCTTTGCGGGGCTGCGGGCCCTGCTCACTCCGTCGGCCAAGCGAAAGCCGCTGGGCCTTTCGGCCGGCGGCCGGCAGCGCCGGGCCCCGTTCGGGATCGAGCGGGCGGGACGCTGGTCGCTGCTCAGGATTGAGGATTCAGGATCCAGGATCGGGGATTCAGGATCCAGGATCGGGGATTCAGGATCGAGGATTGAGGGTGATGAGCGTCAGGCGGTGGAGGACTATGCCCGTATCCTGCTTCGGCGGTATGGCGTCGTCTTTCACCGGCTGCTGGCGCGGGAGAGTATCGCACTCCCGTGGCGGGACCTGCTGATGGTGTATCGACGGTTGGAGGCCCGGGGTGAGATCCGCGGCGGACGCTTCGTCGCCGGGGTGACGGGGGAACAGTTTGCCCTGCCGGAAGCCGTGACGGAGCTCCGGGCCATCCGACGGACCGGTGGACAGGCGGACGCACGCAGCGATGGGCTCATCGCGATTTCAGCGGCCGATCCGCTGAACCTGGTCGGGATCATCGCCCCGGGCGAGCGGATTCCCGCTATCGCGCCGAATCGGATCGTGTTCGAAGATGGGATTGCGCTGGCGGTCCTGGAGGGCGGCGAGACCCGGCTTCTCGGTGAACAGACGCCGGAACGGGAGCGGGCCATTTCCCTCGCGCTGGCCCGGCGCCCCCTCAGTCCGGGGCTTCGTACCTATCTTGGGATGTCGGGCCGGCCCGCCGGGACGGTGGCGCAGTCCTGGCGGCGCGGAAGGAGAGAGGTCAAGATCGACGATTGAGGGAGGACGGCCGGATGACTGCAGAGACCAGGAGGCTCTGGCTCGTGATCGCCGACGATCACCTCCTCGTGGCCACGGGGCTGGCGCGGATGCTGTACGCCCATCACGATATCGCCGGCGTCGCGCTCTCGGGCCGGTCGCTGGTCGCAATTCTCGAACAAATCCCGGTCGACTGCGTTCTGCTCGACATCTCCATGCCGGAACAAGGTGGGCTCGATGTGCTCCCGGAGCTCCGGCTCCGCTGGCCGAAGCTCAAGATCGTGATGCTCACCATGCACAACGATCGGGCCCTGGCCGACGCGGCCCTGCAGCTTGGGGCCGACGGATACCTGCCCAAGGACATTCAGCTCGAAGAGCTCCTGGTGGCGATCGATCAGGTGGTCTCGGGCAGGACCTACGTGTCACCGCGGGTGCCCCGGCACACCGACAACGTCGGCATTCAGGCCCTGCACCCGAGCCTGCTCTCGCTCACCCCGCGCCAGGAACAGGTCCTCACAATGGTCTCGGACGGGAAATCGACCGCCGCCATTGCCGGGTCGCTGAATCTGAGCGAGAGCACGGTCACCTTCCATCGGGCCAACATCCGCAAGAAGCTGGGCATCACCACCGACCACGGCCTTCACGCATTCGCCTCCCTGATCCGGCAGATGCTCCGGGAACGGGAGACCGAGACTCAGGGCTGAGCGGGTCCGGAGCGGGCCGTCACGCTCGCCGATGCGGGCCGGGCCGGAAGCATCAGCTTGATGGTCTCCAGCGCCACATCTCCCTCCGCCGTCGTCACCACGCCGTAGGCAGTGTTTCCGACGACGGAGAGGATGCGCAGCGGGGTCGGAGCCGTCGAGACCAGGGACACGCCCGCCGTATCCGCCAGCACGTACCGATACTCTTCTTCGCCGTCCTGCGTGTAGGACCGGAACTGGGCCAGGAATCGTCCGTCGTCGATGCTGAACAGGTGCAGCATCAGGACCTGCTGCCTGGCCCAGAGATCCACCCGCTGACCGGCGCTCTGGCCGGGGGGCTGCTTGGACCAGCGCGGGGTCCGATACCAGGGACCACCGATCAGGGCCGAGGTCTCTTCACCGGTATGCCGATTGACGAAGAACACCCGGTTCGAGGCAAAGGCCCCGGTGACCAGGCGGTCGCCGACCGTGGTGGCGAAGTAGTGGGTGAAGGTGGACTGGAGCGGATCCCCGGGCCACTTGAACGAGTGATACGAGGTGGTGATGGCCCCGCTGCTGTCGACGTCGTGCAGCGCCATCTGCTCACCGCTCGCGCCGGCCTCATGGCCCTTCCGCACCCGCGCGCCCACCATCAGCACGTGGTCCGTCCCGGGCAAGTCCGTCAGGCCATCCCAGGTGCCGGGCATGACCCGCTCTCCCAGCAGCGCGCCGGTGGTGTCCCAGGTCGAGAGCACACTCCGGCGCAGGTCGAAGACCACCACGTGTCCGCGATCGTTCTGAAACATGCCGATCGGCATGCGGAATTCGCCGGGCCCGTCGCCGGGCTTCCCGATGGTCCGGAGCAGCCGGCCCTGCCGGCTGAAGACCTTCAGGCTGCCCCGGGTGACGTCCGACACGATGATCGATCCGGGCAGGACCACGACTCCGCTGGCCATGCCGATGGCTTCCTCGGCCGGCGTGACCAGCATGACCGAATCCACCTTCTGGAAGAGTCCCTCGAGGCCGACGACGGGCACCTTCTCCAGCGATTCGATGCTCTTCCCCTCCGCGGTGGTGCATGCCGCCGCCGCCACCAGCAGCGCGGCCCGTACTCCATGATGGATGCGCATCAGTTCGGTTCTCCAGTCTTCGAAGGCGAAGGGGGTACGGGTTGGAGCGCCCCCCCGAGGAGGGGCAGCAGGCGTCCGAAGGGAAACTGCGCCGCGGCCGAGCTGGACCGGTTGTCCACGAACAGGATGCGGCGGGCGGAATCGACCAGCAGCACCAGCGGCGCGCTCTTGATCCGGAGCGACTTCAGCAGGCGCTGCTCGGGATCGAGCAGCCCGATCGACTCGAGGTGATCGCCGCGAAAATAGTCGCGGAACACCTTTTCGTCGCTGCCGCTCCCGATCAGGATCGGCGTGATCCCGGGGAGCCTGGATTTGAGAATGTTGAGCTCGAGCCGGTAGGACTCGCAGCTGAAGCAGTCCTTGGGACCAAGGACGATGATCATCGTGGGACCGCGCGCCAGCCGCTCGGCGAGCGGAGCCGCGCTGCCGTCGATCGATCGCACGGTGACCTGCGGAAGCGACGTCCCGAGCAGATCCGACGGACCGAAGGACTCCGCCGACGTCCAGCTCTCAGCCTTGGCGTATGCTGTGAGCAGGACACCGGCGAGGAGTCCGACCAGCCCGACCGAAATCGCACTGCGAATACCCAGAGCTCGATTCACGGTGACCTCTCATCGTTCACGGAAATCAGAAGCGGCCCGCCGACTTCCCCTTGATCGGCTAGCTAGTTGCCACCCTTATCGCAATCGTTGCCAGGATTGCCGGTGCAGGTGCCACCGAACTGGGTGTAGGCGATGGCGAAGCGCAGCGCCGAGGCGTTCTTGGCGTATACGGTGGAAAGAGCGACGAACGCGAACGCAGAGAGCAGGATCGTCGGAACAATGGTCTTGAGGCGATTCATTGGAATTCTCCAGAAGTTGTAAGATGCGTACCGACCGACAGTGACCGAGGAGATCAGAGGGGAAGTCATCGGGTCGAACGCAAAGTTGCATATCGTGCAAAGCCTGACAAGCTAGAACCCACCACAGGGGTCATGCGAGTTGTTATGTAAACGGCGAACTTTCTGTTCAATTTCTTTTCGAAAACGCCGTCGGGAACGGTACGCCTCGCCGCAATAAAGAACTCTTCACCTTGCGTTCAAGACCGGTTCATGGCGCGCCGCCGAATGGACGGAGAAATCCGCACGTTCCAGCGGTTGCACTCGGAAAAAAAAGGGGCCGCGAGCGGCCCCCATGAGTTACGGTTTACCAACGGAAGGGTTACAGCGGCTGGAGCAGGTACTCCGGATCGGACATGTGCTGGCGCTGCTTGGCCGGGCCGGTGGGCTGCCGGTAGACGTAGCGCTCGCCCTTGAAATTCCGCATCACGACTTCGTTTTCATCGATGCTTTCCACGTACTCGGGAAGCAGAGGCACCTTCCCGCCGCCGCCCGGGGCGTCGATGACGAAGTGCGGGTTGGCCAGGCCGCTGGTCCAGCCGCGCAGCGCCTTCATGATGGCCAAGCCGGTCTCGATGGTGGTGCGGAAATGCTCCCCGCCGGCTACCTGGTCCGCCATATAGATGTAGTAGGGCCGCACCCGCGCCATGAGCAGGCGCTGCATCAGGCGCACCATGACCGCGGGAGTGTCGTTGACGCCCTTCAGCAGCACGGTCTGACACCCCAGCGGAATACCGGCGTCGGCGAGCATGCCGAGCCCGGCGACCGCGGACGGCGTCAGCTCATCGGGATGGTTGAAGTGGGTGTTGATGAACAGCGGGTGGAACTTGCGAAGGGTGTCGCAGAGCTCCGGGGTGATCCGCTCGGGAAGATGACAGGGCACCCGGCTGCCGATCCGGATGATTTCCAGGTGAGGAATGGCGCGGAGCCGGGTGAGGATGGCCTCGAGCCGCCGGTCGGAGAGCATCAGGGGATCTCCCCCCGACATGATCACGTCCCGGATTTCGGTATGCGCCTCCAGGTACTGGAAGGCGGATTCGAACTGGGACATGGGGATCTTTTCAGGATCGCCCACCTTGCGGCGACGGGTGCAGAACCGGCAGTAGCTGGCGCAGACCGGCGAGACCAGGAACAGAGCCCGATCGGGATAGCGATGGGTGATGTTGGGCACCGGACTGTCCCGGTCTTCCGACAGGGAATCGACGATGCCGTCCACGACATCCAGCTCCTGGATGGTCGGGATGTACTGACGCCAGATCGGGTCGTCGGGGGACTTGATGAGGTCCACCATCGGCGGCGAGATCCGGAACTCGAAATTGTCGATGGCCTGGGTCAGCCGCGCGTGCAGCTCGACCGGAAAGTGCTCGGGCCCGAACCGGTCGGCCAGCGCCTGGATACTGGTGATGGAACGGTTCTTGAGAAGTTCCTGCCAGGTGCTCATAGCATCTCCTGAGGATCCAGGATTGAGGATTGAGGATCAATCCTCAATCCTGGATCCTCTTGACGAACGTCACCAGATCATCCCCATCCGAGTAGTAGTCCGCGATCGTGGCTCCGACCCGATACCCGTGCGCGGCGTAGAAGGCGCGGGTCGGGGCGTAATCGGCCCGGCCCGCGGTTTCCACCACGATGAGCCGCGCCTTACCATGCAGTTGACGCTCCATCTCCCGGACCAGCGCACCGCCGATCCCTTTGCCCTGCCACGGGGGATCGACCACGATCCAGTACATGTCGTAGGTGCCGATCGTGCAGGGGGTGGGCCCCCAGCAGACCCACCCGACCAGCACCCCATCGGCGTCCGCGCCGGCGGTGTAGTAGTCGGGGTCGCGGCGGCGGCCGTTGCCGGTCGCGGCGTCGAAGACGTCCAGGGCGACCAGGACTTCCTCGGGACGAAACAGGGGAGAGGCCCGGGTCATGGCCTCGACCCGGGCTCGGTCGGTGGCCAGGAGCGGCCGCGGAACGGGAACCGCCGCGATGCGGCTCACGCCGCCGGGATGTTCTGCGTCAGCGCCTCGGCGGCCCGGATCTGTTCGGAGCGTTGCACCGCCTCCTCCACGATGCGGAGGAGCAGCGCTTCGTAGTCCCAGCCGCGGGCCAGGGCCATGCGGGCCAGGCCGGCGTCGGTGGAGAGATCGGGATTCGGATTGACCTCGAGAACGTACGCCTCGCCCTGTTCGGTGATGCGGAGGTCGACCCGCCCGTAGCCCTTGGACCCGGTCAGGGTGTCCCAGGCTTGCCGAGCCGCCTGGGTGACCCGGCGCGCGAGCTCCGGCGTCAGGACGGCGGGACAGACCGGCTGGGTGCCGAGATCTTCGGCGCTGCCGGTGTCCCACTTGGCGGCATAGGTCACGATGGGCCAGGTGCCGGCCGGCATCCGGTCGAAGACGATCTCGGACAGCGGCAGGATGTCCCGCCCGACGAAGCCCACATTCACCTCGCGGCCGGGCACATACTCCTGGATCAGGACCTCGTCCCACTGCTCGCAGACCTTGGCCAGCCGGTCCCGGAGCGCCTTGCGAGTGGCACAGACCGAGCCCGAGTCGATGCCGACACTGGCATCCTCTCCCGAGGGCTTGACGATGACCGGATAGCGGAGCCCGCTCGGGGGCGTGATCCCGCGGGCCAGCACGAACGGCGGCACCGGGACCCCGGCCGCGGCGAGCAGGGTGTTGGCGATGTGCTTGCGGTGGCAGATCGTCACCGGCCAGGAGGGGCAGCCGGTGAACGGGATCCGGGTGAGCTCCAGCGCCGCCACGGCGAAGTCCTCGTAGCGGGCGTAGCCGTTGACGCCTTCGCACAGGTTGAAGATCAGGTCCTGGCGCTGCACCCGGCGGAGCCACCCCACGTCCCCCAGGTGAACCGGCAGCAGCGCGGTCTCGTGTCCCGCCTTCTTGAGCGTGGCCTGGATCTCGGTGACGTTGGACATGACCGCCGCCACGTCTTTTTGATCCCAGTCGTGGCCACCCCCGTCGAACAGGACCCCGATCTTCACGCCGCTGCCCGTTTGCGGTCGATCGACTTCTTGAGGAGCGAGCGCCCGCTGATCCGCCGCCAGGCCATGTCCGCCACGGTCTGGATCAGCTCGTCATAGGTCATCCCGGCCGCGCGCGCCGCCTTGGGGAAGCAGGAATTGTCCTGCGGATTGGGCAGAATACCCGGCAACGGGTTCAGCTCGACCACCATCGGCCGGCCGGCGGCGTCGCAGCGCACATCCACCCGGCACCAGTCGCGGCAGCCGAGGATCCGGTAGGCGCCGATGGCGGCGGAGCGGACGTCCCGGGCCAGCTCCTTCGAGACGTCGGCGGGGCATTCGAAGAGGTCGAGCGGATGATCCAGGGTGTCCCAGAGCCACTTGGCCTCGTAGCCGTAGATCGGCTTGGCACCCAGCGGGAGCGCATCCCACCGCATGCCGACCAGCGGCAGGCAGCGTGCCTCCTTGCCGTTGCCCATGATGGCCACGGTGAACTCCTGCCCCGGCAGCCAGCTCTCGATCAGCACCGGCTCCTGGTAGGTGTCCAGCAGGTCGCCGACTTCCTGGACCAGCTTTGCCCGGTTGGTGCAGAGGGACTTCTCGGTGATCCCCTTCCCCGATCCCTCGAGCGCCGGCTTGGCGAAGAGCGGGAACGGGAGGTTCACGTTCCGCGCGTCGGCCCGGGTGTTGGCCACGATGAAGGGAGCCGTGGGCACGCCGTAGTACGCCATGATCTCCTTGGCCCGGCCCTTGTGCAGGGTCAGGGCCAGGCTCAGCGGATCGGAGGCGTGGTAGGGCACCCCGAGGAACTCGCAGATCGACGGGACGTGACTCTCCCGATTCACCCCGTAGAGCCCCTCGGCGATATTGAACACGAAGTCGGGCTTCGCGTCCAGCAGCGCCTTGGGGAAGTCCTTGGTCGCCTCGAGGGGAATCACCTCTCCCAGCGCGGACAGCGCGTTGGAGACGGCGGCGATGGTCTCCGGCTCATCCCATTCGGCATAGAGATCGGGTTGAGCGAGGTCGGTGCGGAGGGCTCGATTCGGAGCGACCTTGTCGAGGGCGGGGGCAGCGGAGTCGCCGGCTTTCTTCTGCGCCGGCAGTGCGGGCTTCTGGTTATAGGCGAACCCTATTCGAACCGCCAACGGATCTCCTTGGTGAAGTTGAGGCCGGCCCAACACGCCTTCATCACGCGACCCGTGAACTGCAGTCTCCCTAAGGTAAGGAAAACTGCGAGCCTACACAATAGTTTTCAGCATACTTTGTTCCAGATTCAGCGCCGATGAACGCTCGAAGCACACCTTGGGGAGCTCATTCCATGTCGAAAAGCCGCGTGATCTCGCTCTTTCTCGCCTGCTCGAGCACGATGGCGAGCGCGCAAACCGCACCTCGACCCGCCGATCGGCTGATCATCGTGACCATGGACGGAGTCCGGTGGCAGGAAGTGTTCGGCGGCGCGGCGAAGGAGCTGATCTCCCCGGGAAGCGGCGGCGTGGCCGACACCATCGCGCTGGCGCGCCGGTTTCTCCGGGAGACGCCCGAGGCTCGGCGGGAGACGCTGATGCCGTTTCTCTGGGGAGAAATCGCCCGGAACGGCTGGATCCTGGGCGACTCGAGCGCCGGCATGCCGGTTCGGGTGACCAACGGGAAGCGCTTCTCCTACCCCGGGTACAACGAGCTGCTGACCGGCGCGCCGGACGACCGGATCGACAGCAACGACAAGATCCCCAACCCCAATGTCTCGGTCCTGGAGTGGCTGAACGGTCGTCCCGCCTTCCACGGCAGCGTCGCGGCCTTCGGCTCCTGGGATGTGCTGCCCTTCATCCTCGATTCGGCGCGGGGCCACCTTCCGGCCAATGGGGATGGTCCGCCGGTGGCCGCGCCGCGCACCGAGGTCGAGCACGCCCTGAACGACCTCGCCCGGGAGATTCCCCGCTATTGGGGCAATGTGCGATTCGACGCCGTGACGATGGAAGGCGCCCTGCACTACCTGCGGACCCGGAGACCCCGGGTGCTCTACGTGATGATGGGAGATACCGACGAGTGGGCCCACGAGCGGCGCTACGATTTCTACCTCGATGCCATCAATCGCGGGGACCGGTTTCTGAAGACGCTGTGGGAGACGGTGCAGCGGATGCCGGAATACCGGGGACGGACGGCGCTGCTGGCGGCCACCGACCACGGGCGGGGATCGACCAATGACTGGACCGACCACGGCCGGGATGTAGCGGCGTCGGACCGGATCTGGATGGCCGGACTAGGATTCAGGATTCAGGATTCAGTAGTCAGGGGTCCCCATACCCAGGCACAATTCGCGGCGACCATCGCCGGCCTGCTCGGGCTCGAGGCCGAGTTCCGGAGGGCCAACCCCAAAGCGGCGGCATCGGTCTTCACGCCCGCCCCCTGACCGGACCTCCGCTCCCTACTTCCTACTCCCTACTCCCTACTCCCTACTCCCTACTCCCTACTCCCTCCTCCCTCC
>DASYPZ010000394.1:0-2166 GCA_036006105.1 Gemmatimonadales bacterium
ACCACGAGATCCAGAACATCCCCCGCGATCCGGGAAATTCGCAGGCCTTCAACCTCGGCGTCGGCCTCTCGAAGACGGCGGAGGCGTCTACCTTCGCGCTGGACGCGGTGTACGAGCCGATCTGGAGCTACACCTGGGCCGATGCCGCTTCGCCGGTCCAGACCTCGGGCGGCCTCACGATCCCGGCCGGCGGCAAGACCATCGAAAACCGCTTCCGCTTCGCCAATGCGCTGCTCCGCATGGGCTTCTCCCAGGACCTGCCGTTCGACCAGTCGACCAGACAGTTCGGATTCCAGCTCGGGCTGGCGGTGCACCGCATCGGGTATTCGCTGGTCCAGGACGACAATGTCCAGGCCACCACGCGGCACGCGCACGAAAGCTGGGTCGAGTGGACGCCGACCTGGGGCATGAGCCTCAAGTTTCCCGGCTGGGAGCTCCGCTACCGCGGCAGCGTCACCAACGGGACCGGACGCCCCGGCGTGTTCCCGAACAATGTCACAGTGGCGACACCGGACGCCGCCGGTGGGACCATCCTGGTGGCGCCCAGCGGTCCACTCACCATGACCGGGGTGCGGGTGATGACGCACCAGGTGGCGATCTCGTTTCCCTTCCGGTCGGGAGGAACGCGGCCATGAGACGGCTTTCCCTGAGGCTGGTCCTGGGCCTGGCTGCCCTGACGGCCTGCGAGCAGGGCGGCACGCCGACCGACCCGCCGCTCCAGCCCACCATCGATGCCCAGCTGCGCGGCCTGATCGGCAACTGGGGTGTGGTGCCGATCGGCCCGATGCCGGTACAGAACCCTGCCCAGGTGGAGCTGGGCCGGGCCCTGTTCTTCGACAAGATTCTGAGCGGCAACCGGGACGTGGCCTGCGCGACCTGCCACGACCCCTCGGCCGCGCTGAGCGATGGGCGTTCGCTGCCGGTCGGGACCGGCGGGATCGGCATGCCCGCGGCCCGCCGCCTCGGGCCCGGCCGGCAGTTCATTCCGCGGAGCGCCCCGACGCTGCTCAATGCCGGCCTGGGCCTCTACGCCTTGTTCTGGGATCAGCGGCTCAACGGCAACCAGGGACAGTTCCACGTGACGCCGGACGAGCCGATCCCGCTCGGGCTCCCCAATATCCTGTCCGCCCAGGCGATGCTGCCGGTGCTCAACCGCCACGAGATGCGGGGCGAGCCCGGGGATGTGGATGTGTTCGGCCATCCCAATGAGCTGGCTCAGCCGGGCGACCAGGAAGCCCCCGCGGTGTGGAACGCGGTGATGGCGCGCCTGATGGCGATCAATCAGTACGTGACCATGTTCAATGCCGCCTTCCCGGGCGAGGGGCGCGTCGGATTCGATCAGGCGGCTCGCGCGCTGGCGGCCTTCCAGATGCAGGAGTTCACCAAGACCCGCTCGCCGTTCGACCGGTACCTGGAACGGGACGATGCGGCCCTTTCCCTGCCGGAAAAACGGGGCGCGCTGCTCTTCTTCGGCAAAGCCCAGTGCTCCACCTGCCACAACGGGCCGTTCCTGGGCGGGCAGCAGCTCGCGAACGTCGGGGCGCCGCAAATCGGCCCGGGAGGGACTCGCCAGCCGCCGCTCGACCTGGGTCGGGGGGAACTGGACAACAACGACTTCTACCAGTTCGCCTTCAGGGTCGCCCCGCTGCGCAACGTCGAGCTGACCGCTCCCTACTTCCACAGCGGCGCGTTCCGCACGCTGGATGAGGTGGTGCACCACTACAACGATGTGACCAAGTCGCTCAGCGAGTACGATCCCTCGCGGCTGGATCCCGACGTCCGGCCACTGTATCGCGGGGATGCGGGTACGGTGAGTGCGGTCCTGGGGACGCTGGACTTCCGGCTGCGCCGGTCGCTCGGGCTCACCGAAGCCGAGATGGGTGATCTCGTGTCGTTTCTGAAGGCGCTGACCGATCCCGCGGCCCGGAATCTGTCTGCCGTGATTCCCGCGAGTGTGCCGAGTGGGATACGCTAGAGGCTAAGAGGCTAACACGCTAAGAGGCCAGGAGGCTGTTTGCGCGCTCGACGATTGGTACCAAAGTCAGTGAGGACAGCGAGGACCGCCGGTTGCGGATCCGTACGTCCTCACCTTGTCCCCGACAGGGCCTGGTGATCCGCCGGTGTGCAACCTGATGTCGCCCGGCGGCTCACCGCGCTAGGTCCCCA
>DASYPZ010000395.1:0-7394 GCA_036006105.1 Gemmatimonadales bacterium
CGCTGGGGTATCCGGCAGAACCTGACGATGAACGGCACCTGGAATCCGGATTTTTCCCAGGTGGAGGCGGATGTCGGCCAGGTGGTGCTCAACCAGCGCTTCGCGCTCTTCTATCCGGAGAAGCGCCCCTTCTTCCTGGACGGGCTCGAGCTGTTCGATACGCCGAATCAGCTCATCTACACCCGGAGCATCGTGGCGCCCCGCGCGGGGGTCAAGCTGGCCGGGAAGCTGTCGGGCACCAACCTGGCGACCATGCTGGTGGTGGACGACAGCGCGTATTCCTGGAACCGCGGGCCGACCGGCCATACGCCGGTCTTCGGCATCGTGCGGGCGCGCCGGGACCTGCATCGCAATTCGAGCCTGGGGGCGGTGCTGACCGACCGCGAGGATGGCCCCGACAAGTCCCGCCTGGCCGGCCTCGACTTTCGCGTTTATCACTCGAAGCTCTATTACGTCGAGCTCCAGGCCGCGGGATCGTGGACCGACAGCGCCGGCGCGAGCCGGCGCGGCCCGCTGCTGCAGGCGGACTGGGACCGCACCGGCCGGGCCTGGGGCTTCCACTATTCGCTGCAGGCGGTGGCGCCGGGGTTCAAGGCCGCCAGCGGCTTCGTGAACCGGACCGGCATCATCAACGCCAACATCTTCAACCGGCTTACCGGCTACGGCAGCCCGGGCGCGCTGCTGCAGACCTACACCGCCTTCATCGGCTTCGGCCGGCTCTGGGACTACTCCCACCCCGGCAAGGGGTCGATCGAAGGCAGCGAGTCGATCTCGCCGAGCGCCACGCTGCGGGGCGGCTGGCAGCTCAACGGGAATTTCAGCCGGAACTTCTATTCCTACGATCCGGCGAACTACACTGCGTTCCAGGTCCAGACATCCGGGGGTCCGGCTCCATTCACGGTGCCGGGACCCGAGCGCAACCAGCTGAGCGCGACGGCCGGAGTGACCACGCCCACCTATCGCCAGTTCACCGCCTCGGCGAGTGTCTCCGTGGGCACCACGCCGATCTTCACCGAGGCGGCCCCGGGCCGCAGCGTCCGGGTGGATGCATCGGTGGACGTGCGCCCCACCGCGGCGCTTCGCGGTACCTTCCAGATCAGCAGCCTGACGCTCAACCGGAGACGGGACGGGTCGCGGTTCTCGACCGAGACGATCCCCAGGCTCAAGCTGGAGTACCAGGTGAGCCGCGCGCTGTTTCTCCGGATGGTGGGGCAGTATTCCTCCATCACCTTCACCGCCCTGGTGGATCGGGAAGGCCGCCCCATTCTGGTGGGCGGCAGCCCGGTCGCCCCGGTGGCGCTGCGGGAGCTCCGCACCGATTGGCTCTTCAGCTATCGGCCGACACCCGGCACGCTGGTCTATCTCGGATACGGCTCGACGCTGGACCAGCAGCCCTTGATTCCCAACAGCCAGCTGCGCCGCGCCAGTGATGGATTCTTCGGGAAAGTGAGCTACGTGTTTCGGATGTAGTAGGGCGCCTTACTCCCGCCCTCCCGCCGTCCCGCCCTACTACCGCCTTCCCGCCTTCCAACGCTTCCCCACCCCACCCGCATCCAACTGCCTATAGTCATTTTGACCTGAGTTCCCCAAAGGAGCCGCGATGGCCCCCGGCCGAGCCCAGCCCACCCCCGCCGACGCCCTTCCCTTGCGGCCGGTGGAGGTCCTGATCCTGACGATGCTCGCCGCCGGCGACCGGCATGGCTACGGTCTCCGGCAGGACATCCTCGACCATACCGGCGGCACACTCGAGCTCGAGGCGGGGAATCTCTACCGTCACATTCATCGGCTCGCGGCCTCGGGATGCCTGGCCGAATCGGCCCATCGCCCGTCCGATCACGGCGACGAGCGACGGATCTACTACCGCCTCACCCCCTTCGGCCGGAAAGTGCTCGCCGCGGAGATGCTGCGGCTGCGCGCCCTGGTCCGCCTGGCGGAAGAGCGCCGGGTCATCTCGCCGGAGCGCGCATGACCGCTCCGCCGGGCGAGCGGCTGTACCGCATGCTCCTGCGGATGTATCCCGCGGAGTTCCGGCGCCTCTACGAGGAAGAGATGCTGGCGTTCTATCGGGAGCGCCGCGGGGCGGCCGGCACCGGCGTTTCGGCCCGGTGCCGCCTCTGGATCCGGCTTCTCTCCGATGTACTCGCGACCGCGGGCGCCCAGCATGCCGGCGCGGTGACCGCCCGCTTCAACCGACCCCGACGACGGGAGCGCTTCATGGATACGCTGCTGCAGGACCTCCGGCTGGCCTTCAAAGGCCTGACCCGGGCGCCGGCCTTCACCGCCGTCGTCCTGACAACCCTCGCACTCGGCATCGGGGCCAATACCGCGATCTTCAGCGTGGTGAACGCCGTCCTGCTCAAGCCGTTGCCCTACAGCCAGGCCGACCGGATCGAAGTGATCTGGCACCGCATCGGCAGCGGCCTCACCTATAACGCGGAGTCGCCGCCGGAGTACTTCGATCTCAAGGAACAGTCGCGTACGCTGGATGTCGTCGCCGCGATCCGGCCGCAGACCTCCACGATTCTAGGCGATGGTGGCGAACCCGAGCGACTCCCCGCCTACGTCGTGACCCCCGAGTTCTTCGACATGCTGGGCGCCAGTCCGGCCATGGGACGGGGGTTCCGGGCCGACGACGGTCAGGAGGGCGCCGAGAAGGTGATTGTGATCAGCAACGCACTCTGGCGGAGGCGCTTCGGAGGCGATCCCGCCATCCTGAGCCGGCAGGTGAACGTCGGGGGCTTCATCCGGACCATCGTGGGCGTCATGCCGCCGGGCGTCGCCTTTCCGGACGCACCGGTGGGTTTTCTCCGCGAGCGGGGCGACCTCTGGATCCCGAGCAACTACCAGTCGCTCCGGGGGGACGGAAGGGGAAATCAATTCATCTCCGTCCTGGCGCGACGGAGGGAGGGCGTAACCACGGCGCAGGCCCGGGCGGATCTCGAGCTGGTGTCTGCGCGGCTGCGCGCGCAGTTCCCCGATCGCTACGGAGAAAAGGCGGTGAAGGGCTGGAAGTTCACGACGGTCCCGCTGCGGGATCAGATGGTGGGTGCGGTGCGCCCGGTCCTGCTGGTACTGGCCGGTGCCGTGGGTCTGGTGCTGCTGATCGCCTGCGTCAACACGGCCAACCTGTTGCTGGCCCGCGGAGCATTGCGACAACGGGAGGTAGCCGTCCGGCTGGCCCTCGGCGCCGACCGACCCCGGCTGCTCCGGCAGATGCTCACCGAGAGCACCACGCTCTCCCTGGTCGGCGGCGGGCTCGGCGTGCTGCTCGCCTCGGTCAGCGTGCCGCTGCTGCTCCACCTCGATCGGGGCAACATTCCCCGAATCGAGGGCACGCGGGTCTCCGGGGTGGTGCTGGGCTTTTCACTCGGCGTCTCTCTGCTGACCGGACTCCTCGTCGGTATCGTCCCGGCCCTGCAACACTCCCGAACCGATCTCCGGAGCGCGCTGGGGGAAGGTGCACGCGGCGCGAGCGATGGACGGGGGAGACGACGGCTGCGATCGGCGCTGGTGGCGGCGCAGATCGCGATGGCGCTGGTGATCCTCGTGGCGGCCGGGCTGCTGGGCCGGAGCTTCGCGGCCCTGCAGACCGTCCAGCCGGGATTGGATCCTCGCGGCGTCCTTTCCATCGACCTCACTCTGCCTCGCGTCAAATACGACAGCTCGGCCAAGATCATCGCATTCTATGACCGCCTGGTCGCGGAGGCGTCGCGCATCCCCGGCGCCACGGCCGTCAGCGCCATCTACCCGCTCCCCCTCGGCGGGGATGGTTGGAGCGGCTCGATCGAAGTCGAGGGATTGCTCCAGCACCCGGGAGACCCGGAGCCCCACGCCGAGTACTCGGTGGCCATGCCCGGCTATTTCCGGACTCTCGGTGTGCCGCTCCGTGCCGGGCGGGAATTCACCTCGGCCGATACCAAGGCCGCCCCCTTGGTCGCGATCATCGACGAGCGGCTGGCCCGCAAGTACTGGCCGGGGCAGAACCCGATCGGCAAACGCTTCCGGGGCGGGGACGACTGGACCACGGTGGTGGGAGTGGCCGGCCACGTCCACAGGAACGGCCCTGCCGAGGAGGGGGAGGGCCAGATTTACATGCCGCTGGCGCAGTACACCCAGCGCGGCATGTCCATCGTAGTGCACACCGACGGGAAGCCCTCGGCGCTGGCTTCCTCCCTTCGCCAGGCGGTCAAGGCCGTGGATCCCGATCTTCCCACGGCCCAGATCCGGACCATGGATGAGCTCATGGTGCAGGCCACCTCGCGCCCGCGCTTCAACCTCCTGATGCTGGCGGTCTTCGCCCTGGTCGCGCTGGGCCTGGCGAGTATCGGGCTCTACGGGGTGATGTCGTATCTCGTGGCGCAGCGAACCCGGGAGATCGGCATCCGCATCGCGCTGGGAGGCCAGCCCGGGCATGTTCGCCGGATGGTCGTCCGGGAGAGCCTCCTGATCTCCGTGGCTGGGCTCGCCATCGGCGGAGCCATCTCCCTCGCGCTCTCGCGAGTCGTGGCGGGTCTGCTCTTCGGGGTCCGGGCCACCGATCCTCCGACCTACATCGGCATCGTCCTTCTCCTCCTGGTGGTGTCGGCGGGGGCGTCCTATGGTCCGGCGCGCCGCGCCACGCGGGTGGATCCGCTGACCGCTCTGCACGAATAGACGCACGGGCACTGCGCCGGATCCGGGTGCATCTGGCCCGGAGGTGTGGCACAACCGGCGCCGGCAATCGTCATCCTTGAGTGGAGGGTGGACCACCAACCAGGAGGATGCGAATGGGCGTCAAGGGAGCCAAACTCAAGGCGAAGACCGGCGCGAAGATGGCTGCCGCGCTGGCCGGCGTTGCAAGCACGAAGGTGGCGAACCGGCTGGTCGAGGCGGGGGATGCGGCGCTGATGAAGCTCAGCGAGGGAGCCAGGAAGCGGAAGCGGACCCGGGCCCTCAAGAGCGCCGGCAAGGCGCTCCTGGTAGCCGGTGCGGCGGCTGCCACGGTGATGGCGGGGCGCGCCGTCGTCAAACGACGCAAGGGCCGCTAAGCCGACCCGCGCGACCTCGTCGCGCGGGTCGGTCCGGGCCTCAGTACCAGGATCCGTAGCCGACGATCGTCGAGGCGACTGCGCCGACGAGGACCGCGACGACGATCGCGCTCAGAATGACCACCACGGTATACCCCAGGGCCTTGTCCGGGGGTGATTTTGTCATGACCGGCAGTCCGACAAACAGCAAATAGAGGGAATACACTCCCAGAATCGAAAGGACCCGGAGTCCCGGCAGCAGAAGGAAGATGCCCGCCAGCCATGACGCGGTGCTGGAATAGGCGGCGAGCTTCAGCGATTGGATCTGGTTCTTCGTGCCGCCGAAGGAGGGCGCCAGGGCGTCGATGATCAGGGCCAGGACGTACACCCCCGCCAGGGTTCCCGCATACCGCACGATCGCTCCGGTGAGGCCGGAAACCATGGGGATCCGGAAATTCGTCCCGAGGGCACTCACCCCGATCATCGACATGCCGATGAAGCCGGCGATGGCGGGAATCGCGGCCAGGGGGATGATATAGCCGGAGTAGAGGGACGCGGTCGTGGCCGACTCCGCCTCGATGACGTGCCACTCCTTCTGTGGCGCCAGCAGGATTGCCTTCACGCGGTCGACCAGACTCATGTTGACCTCCATGTGTAAGAGGGAATCCGCCGACGAGCCGCCATCCCGTCTCGGGAATCGTTCGAGGCGTCTGCCGGAATCGACCGGGGGAATGTACTGCCCAAACGCGAAAGGCGGGTCCCGCACCGGAGGGACCCGCCTCTGCAGCCACCAGACCCGCCATCCATTCAGCCTAGGAGCAGACGATCACTCCATCCAGGGTGGACGCGGCACCGGCGCCATACTGCGCGGTGCACTTGTTGAACCCCGTGGTGATGGACGTGTTGGTGACCGTCGCCGTGAACCCGCTCACCACTCCCGCGGCCGCGGCCGTATTCCCAGTGCTCAACCCGAACCCGACCGTCGCCTGCACCTGGGCCAGAGAGCCGTACGTGGCGTAGTCGGAAAAATAGGCCTCTTGAGCGGTGACCATGTTGCGCAAGTCAGTCTTGATCGAGGCAAGCTTGGCCTTGTCCTTGGTGGCTGCAAATTTCGGGAGAGCGATCGCGGCGAGAATACCGATGATCACCACCACAATGAGCAGCTCGATCAGAGTGAAGCCCTTCCGGTTCCGCATCATCGTCCTCCTGGGGTGACGTTGCGCGCCTGAATGTGCACCTCTGACCGCGGGTGCCACACTTCCGGAAATAACAAAGCAACGCCGGTGCCACGCGGCCGCGAAAATCGTTAGGTGGCGTGAGGGCAGAGGATGAGGCGCGCGCCACGAGGAGAGAGCGGCGAAAGCGGCCCGAAATGGTCTGGTACTTTGCAAAACCGTGGACCGGCGTGATGCAGGAGGCTGCGCATCCTGGACCGGCCCTCGACGTGCTAAAGCTTGTCCCGACAGAACCTTTTCATGGCCCGATTCCCGGGCCCCCGCGAGAGCGCACTCGGAGTGTCATTCGTTGCAGAGGACTTCAGGGCGTCTCCACGGGTTGTTTCGTGAAGTGAAAATCGTACTCCAGCAGAATGTCATCGACCACGCTCAGCACGATCGGAACCCGGGGCTGCGTCATGTTGAATTGACCGAAGGTGACGTGGGTCGACGCCTTGCCGGTGAAATCATCACCGCTGGCGACGGCGGTGACCGTCCAGGTCGTGGCCCGGGTGACGCCGTGGACGGTGAAGTTGCCGGTCAGCGTGAAGGTCATCGGTCCCGAGCTGGGCAGGACACCCGGGAGACCGCCCAGATCGGTCACGGTGAGGGTCGCCGTGGGGAACGAGTCCACCACGAGGGTGCGGGCCTTGATGTACCCATCGCGCCGGGCGCGATCGGTCGTGAGGGTCCGGAGATCCACCGAGATCTTCGAGCCGGACGAATCCACCTTGCCGCTCCCGTCCAGGAGGATGCCGCCGTTGATGGCGCTGGTTTTCCCGACGGCATCGTTGGGGAGCTCCACCCCCACCAGCTGCTCCCGGACAATGAAGCGCACCTCGTTTCCCTCCCTCGCGAGTACCAAGTGCACCGGCGCCGGTGCGGGCGCCTTGGCGACCATTGCCGGCTTGCTGCGTTTCCCGGAGCCGCCCGGCGGACGGCCGGCCTGCGCCGAGAGGGAGAGCGGCACGATCAGCGCGGCGAGGACGAGGGACGAGGGACGAAGACGCATGGCGTGGTCGACTGCCTCACAATTGGCTGGTACGCAAAGGAGACCTTCGCGCTAGTATCCTAGGCTGTACGAAGCGATGCCCGGCCCCGTTGAACCGGTCGCAACTTCCACCGGTCCGGTTTCGTCAGGACAGCATACCTCGACCGCAGTCGCACTCACTCC
>DASYPZ010000396.1:0-3300 GCA_036006105.1 Gemmatimonadales bacterium
CTTGTCGAGATCCCAGGCCCGCGCCTTGTGCAGGAAATCCTTGGAGATCAGCGAGCCGACCGGGCAGAGATCCACCACGTTCCCCGACCACTCGTGATCGAGACGCTGTCCCGGATCGATCCCGATGAATGCCCGGTCCCCTCGTTCCGAGACGTTGAGCACCGGAGTGTCGGCCACGTCGTCCATGAAACGGACGCACCGGGTGCAGAGAATGCATCGGTTGGGCACGTAGAGGACATCGGGGCCGAAATCCTCGACCGGATTGAAGCGCTTGGCGTAGTCCGAGTACCGCGTGCCCGCGCGGCCCTCCTGGAACACATAGTCCTGCAGCTCGCACTCGCCGGCCTGATCGCAGATCGGGCAATCGAGCGGGTGGTTGATCAGCAGGAACTCCAGTACGCTTTCGCGGGCCTTGCGGGCCGGCTCGCTCATCACCTTCACGACCTGGCCCTCGGTCACGGTGGTGACGCACGCGGGCATCAGCTTGGGCGCCTTCTCCACTTCCACCAGGCACATCCGGCAGACCGCGGGCGACGGCAACGAGGGGTGGTAGCAATAGTGCGGCACCAGCACGCCGGCCTGCTTGGCGGCCTCGATGATGGTGGTGCCCTTGGGCACGCTGACCACCACCCCGTCGATGGTGACGTTGACGAGCTCAGCGCTCATACCGCTAGACCCCCGCCAGCGCGGGCGCCTTGGCCCGGCTCAGATAGGCGTCGAATTCGCTCCGGAATTTCTGGATCCCGCTCACGATGGGCGCGGCGCAGCTGTCCGAGAGGACGCAGATGGTCTTGCCGGTCATCTGTTCGGAGAGCTCCAGCAGCAGGCCGAGATCCTCCTGCTTGCCCTGCCCCTTGAGGATGCGCTCGAGAATCTTGGTGGTCCAGGCGGTGCCCTCGCGGCACTGGGTACACTGGGCGCAGCTCTCGTGGGCGTAGAACTTGGCGAGGCGATAGACCTCGTAGACGATGTCCGCGCTGTCGTCCATCACGATGAATCCCGCCGAGCCCAGCATCGAGCCCTTCTCCACGATGCCCTCGTAATCGCAGAGCGCGCTCTCGGCTTCGGCCCGGTTCATGAGCGGCACCGATGAGCCTCCGGGAATCACGGCCTTGAGGGTGCGGCCGGGCCGCATCCCGCCGGCCATGTCATAGATGAGGTCCTTCATGGGGTACCCCATGGTGACCTCGAAGTTGCCCGGCTTCATGACGTGTCCGCACACCGAGAACAGCTTGGTGCCGGTGCTCTTGGGATTGCCGAGGCAGAGCGCCTTGTACCAGGCGGCCCCCCGGTTGAGAATGTGCGGCACCGCTGCCAGCGTTTCGACGTTGTTGATGGTCGTGGGCATGCCGAAGAGGCCCGCCGCCGCGGGGAACGGCGGCTTGATGCGCGGATTGCCGCGCTTGCCCTCGAGGGAATTCATCAGGGCGGTCTCTTCGCCGCAGATGTACGCCCCTGCCCCGCGGAACAGCACGATGTCGATCCGTTTGCCCGACCCCATGGCGTTGGCGCCGATGGTGCCGGCCGCATAGGCCTCGGCCACGGCCTTTTCCATCACCGCCCAGGGATCGGTGAACTCGCCCCGGATGTAGATGTAGCAGGTCTCCGCGCCGATGGCGTGGCAGGCCACCGCGCAGCCTTCGATCAGCGCGTGGGGCGTCCAGCGCATGATCTCGCGGTCCTTGAAGGTGCCCGGCTCGGATTCGTCGGCGTTGCAGCAGAGGTAGTGGGGCTTGCCGTCGCCCTTGGGCATGAAGCTCCACTTGAGGCCGGTGGGGAACCCCGCCCCGCCGCGGCCCCGCAGGCCGGACGCCTTGAGCTCCTCGATGATGGCCTCCGGCGTCATGCCCAGCGCCTTCTTCAGGCCCTCGTACCCGCCCCGCTCGACCCATCCCTTATGGGTGCGGGCCGCGGCGTCGCCGAAGTACTTGGAGAGAACGACCGTTTCCTTGGCGTGCGATGGATGCGGATAGCCCATTACCGGTACCCCGCCAGGATCCCGGGCACCCGCTCGGGGCTCGCGCTCTCGATGAAATCGTTGTCCACCAGGATCGGGGTCGCGAAGCCGCAGGCGCCCAGGCATTCCACTTCGATGACCGTGAACCGGCCGTC
The DNA here is from genome assembly GCA_036006105.1 of Gemmatimonadales bacterium. GTDB lineage: Bacteria > Gemmatimonadota > Gemmatimonadetes > Gemmatimonadales > GWC2-71-9 > JABFSM01. Next base: position 2,113 of record DASYPZ010000396.1, read on the forward strand.
CGGACTGGTCGCGCCCAGCTCGCCGCACCCGGTTTCCTTGAGCAGCGCCTTGACCACCTCGTCGGAACCGCAGAGGTGGCAGGGCGAGGTGGTGCAGACCTGGATGAAGTGCCGGCCGACCGGATGGGTGTGGTACATGGTGTAGAAGGTCACCACGCCGCGCACGTAGGCCGGCGTGAGACCGAGGAGGCTGGCGATTTCCGCCATGGCCCCGGGCGAGATCCAGCCGCGCTCCTCCTGGATGATCCAGAGCGCCGGCAGCAGGCAGGCTTGTTTGGTGGGAAACTTCGGAAAGAGACCCTCGAGCTTTTCCCGGGCGCCCCCGACGAACACCGGCTGGTGCTCGCCCTCGGCGGCGTGGGGAACTCCGGCGCCCGCGCTCATCGGTCGATTTCTCCCATGACAATGTCCACGCTGGCATTGATGGCAATGACGTCGGAGAGCAAGGCGCCCTCGCAGAGCTTCGGCAGACACGCCAGGTTGATGAACGAGGGAGGACGGATCCGCCAGCGCACCGGCTTGGCGGTCCCGTCGGCCACCAGGTAGGTCCCCAGCTCTCCCTTGGGATTCTCGACCGCCATGTAGGCCTCGCCCGGCGGGGCGGGTATCCCTTCCATCACCTGCTTGAAGTGGAAGATCATCGCCTCCATGTCGCTCATCGCCCGCGACTTGGGCGGCAGAATCACCTTGGGATCCGCGACGTTGATCGGCGCACCCTTGAGGCCGGCCAGGCGGTCCAGGGCCTGCTCCAGGATCCGGGTCGATTGATACATCTCTTCCAGGCGGACCCGGTACCGGTCGTAGATGTCGCCATGCTCACCGATCGGCACATCGAAGTCGTAGGTGTCGTAGCCCAGGTACGGCAGATCCTTCCGGACGTCGTAGTCCACCCCGCTGGCCCGCAGCATCGGCCCCGAGAGCGAGTAGTTGATGGCGTCGTCCCGGCCGATCACTCCGACGCCCTGGGTCCGGCCGCACCAGATGGCGTTGCGGGTGAAGATGGTATCCACTTCGTCGAGCGTTTTGGGGAAGGTGCGGCAGAATTCCCGGAGACCGGCTTCAAAGGTGTCGGGAATGTCGGCCAGCATCCCGCCCACCCGGGTCACGCTGGTGGTGAGCCGGGCGCCGGTCCAGGCTTCCTGGAGGTTGTAGATCCGTTCCCTCTCATAGAAGGTCCAGAGGAACGGG
>DASYPZ010000397.1:0-3093 GCA_036006105.1 Gemmatimonadales bacterium
CTCCTCCCGAGGGAGAGGCGAACTTGATTTCCAGAATGAAACCGGGACGTCCCTCCCGCAGCGCGGCTCCGAAATCCCGGCGGGTCGGAACGGCGTGGGAGAGCAGGCCCTGGAGGGAGGTCGCCAGTTTCCGGGCGGCCACCTCGGTGCGCTTGTGCTCGAGAATGGCGTCAAGCACCGTGGGAGATCTCCACCAGGCGAGAGAGCCGCCGCGCTCCACCTCCGCCGGACAGCGCCTCCTGTGCCAGGCGCACGGCTTCACGGAGGGTGGGACGCTTCCCGATGGCCCACGCCAGGGTACCGGCGTTCAGTGCCACCGCCGCGGAGTGGGTTTCCGATCCCTTGCCTTCGAGAAGCGTGGCGAGCCACTCGGCGTTCTCCTCCGGACCCGCCCCGCTGAGCGCCTCGAGCGGTGACGGATCCAGGCCGGCCTCGGCGGCGGTGATCGACACGGAGCGAAGCTCGCCGTCCCGGAGCAGGACGCCCGAGGTCGGACCGTGCAAGGCGACCTCGTCCATTCCACTCCCGTGCACGACCAGCGCGACTTGCCGGCCCAGCAGCTGGAGGGTCCGCGCCGCGGGCTCGCACAGCGCCGGGTCGTAGATGCCCATCATCTGCCACGGCGGCCGGGACGCATTGGCGATCGGCCCCACGAGATTGAACACCGTGCGCACCTTGAGCGCGCGCCGCACCGGCGCCGCGTGCCGAACGCCGGGATGATAGTGCGGCGCGAAGACGAAGCAGATGCCGGCTTCGTCGAGACATTTGCGCGCCACCTCGGGGGCGGGGTCGAGCCGCACACCCAGCTGCTCGAGCACGTCGGCCGATCCGCATCGAGAGGAGACCGAGCGATTGCCGGTCTTGGCGATGGGGATCCCCATTTCGGCCGCGACGAACGCCGCCGCGGTCGAGATGTTCATGGTGCCGGTCCCATCTCCCCCGGTGCCGCAGCAATCGGCGAAGGGATAGTCCGGCCGAGGGAACGGGACCGCCGACGCGAGCAGGGCTTCGACCGCGCCGGTCATGGTCTCGGGCGTTTCGCCGCGGGTCTTGATGGCGGAGAGCACCGCGGCCATTTCCACCTCGGAGTACTCCCCACCCACGAATCGGGCGAAGGTGGCGCTGCTTTCCTCCCGGGTCAGCGAGCGCCGGCTCAGGGCGTCGAGGACGTCACTGGCCCGCATGGCCCGCCCATCGGATCACGTTCTCGATGATCCGTCCTCCTTCGGGAGTCAGAATTGATTCGGGATGAAACTGCACCCCGAACTGGGGAACGGTCCGGTGCGCGGCCGCCATCACCAGGTGCCCGGTCCGGGCGATCGTGGTCAGGCACTCTGGCATCACCGACGCGGCCAGGGAATGGTAGCGGCCCGCGGGCATGGGTGACGGGACGCCATCGAACAGCGGTCCACCGTCGTGCCGGATCGTCGACGTCTTGCCGTGCACCACTTCGCCGGCGGGGCCCACGGAGCCCCCGAAGGCTTCGACCATCGCCTGGTGGCCGAGGCACACGCCGAGCAGCGGAACCCGCTCCGCCGCGGCGCATCGCACCAGGTCGACGCAGCATCCCGCGGCGGCCGGTGTTCCCGGTCCCGGTGACAGCACCAGCAAACTGGGACCTCCGGCGCGCGCGCGGGCGACGGCGTGTCCGGCCGGCACCGTGTTGCGCCATACCTCCACGGCGGCGCCGCGCTTGGCAAACTCATCCACCAGGTTCCAGGTGAACGAGTCGAAGTTGTCGATGAAGACGATCCGCAGCGGGTCAGCCATCGGTCACTCCGGTGCCGGCGATCGCCTGCAGCACCGCCGCCGCCTTACGTCTGGTTTCCCGGGCCTCGGACGCCGGATCGGAGTCGAACACGATCCCGGCGCCGGCGCGCACCCGCGCGATCCCGTCCCGCACGACGGCGGCGCGGATCACGATCGCGGTGTCCATCTCACCGCCCTGGGTCAGGTATCCCACGGCACCTCCATACGCCCCGCGCCGGGATGGCTCGACCTCGCGCAGGATGGCGGCCGCCCGAATCTTGGGCGCGCCCACCAGGGTGCCCATGTTCATCGCGGCCGCGTAGGCATGCAACGCGTCGAGTCCCTGGGCGAGCTCTCCCTGGACCTCGGAGACCAGGTGCATGACGTGCGCGTAGCGATCCACCGTGAGCAGTCGGGTCACCTGCCGGGTGCCCGGCCGGCTCACCCGGGCGACGTCGTTGCGGGCCAGGTCCACGAGCATCATGTGCTCGGCGGTTTCTTTTTCGTCGAGCCGCAGCGCCGCCTCGCGCCGGGTATCGAGATCCGGATCGATCGCCCCGCTATCGCTGCGGCCGCGCGCGGCGGTGCCGGCGATTGGACGAATCGTCACCCGCCGCGGGATGCCGATCACTTTCACCGCGGTCTCCGGGGACGCGCCGAACACGATCGTGTCGTGTCCCGCGATGTAAAAGAGATAGGGACTCGGGTTCTCGGCGCGCAGCCGGGCGTAGGCCGACAGCGGATCAGGGCAGGGCATCGTGAACGTGCGCGAGGCCACGATCTGGAACACGTCGCCAAGGACGATGTGCTGCTTCAGATGGACCACCAGGTCGGCGAACTCCTGGTCGGAGAGGTCGACCGTCGGGGCCGGAGGGGAACCGGGCGGGGCGGACCAGGTGACTGGGGAGGATCGGCGTGCGCTGGTCGCTTCCTCCGCCGCGCTCAGCAGCGCCCCCAGCGCCGTGACCGCATCGTGGTAATTGGCCTCGCCCCCGGGGCCGCCCATGGCGGTAGCCACCAGCAGCGTGCGGTGTCGGAGGTGGTCCACGATGATGAGCCGGTCGGGAATCACGAATTCGAAATGCGGGGTGACCGCGGCCTCGGCGCCGCCGGCGGGAAGCCGCTCGAACAGCTCAACCAGATCGTAGGAGAACACTCCGCCGGCGAGATGGCAGGCGTCGATCGGTTTGGCCAGCAATGCCGGTCCCATGACTACGGCCCGAAGCGCATCCAGAGGGGACGGCAGCGAGCCGCGGGATGCTTCGTCCTGGGGACCATCGGGCGGCTCGGGAAACACCGCCCGGATCGTATCGCCCTCCAGCGTGACCCTCGCGAGCGGCGACA
>DASYPZ010000398.1:0-11465 GCA_036006105.1 Gemmatimonadales bacterium
TAGGAGATGAACTTGATCCCCTTGGTCTCGTCGAATTTATGGGCGGCCCGGATCAGGCCCAGGTTGCCCTCATTGATCAGGTCGGAGAGGGATACACCCTGATTCTGGTATTTCTTGGCCACCGATACCACGAAGCGGAGATTGCTGCGTACCAGCTTGTCGAGAGCCTCTTCCTCACCCAGCCGGATCCGTTGCGCCAGGGTCACTTCCTCTTCCTGCGCGATCAGCGGATACCGGCTGATCTCGCGGAGGTACTGGTCGAGCGACCCCTCGTCCGAAGACGTCGGGCCGCTCCTCGAGGAAGATCCGACTTGCAGCGGCTTCATGCCCGGAAGGAACCTCGTAGTGCTGAGGGGTCAGGAGTCATGCCCTGACTACTAAACAGATAACCCCCATCTCGCGGGAGTCAATCGTAGTTGTCGATCTGGGCTCGCTGCAGCGTTCCGGAGTAGTCCGCATAACAGACCTTGGTCTCCGAATAGAAGTGGTATACCTCCCACCCGCCCTCGCGATGCCCATTCCCGGTCTCCTTGACGCCTCCGAAGGGGAGGTGCGCCTCGGCGCCGATCGTCGGTGCATTCACATAGGTGATGCCGTTGTCCAGATCCCGCATGGCCCGGAAGGCCAGGTTCACGTTCCGGGTGTACAGGGAGCTGGAGAGACCGTACCGGACCCCGTTATTGATGCGGACCGCCTCCTCGAAGCTGCCGAACCGGAGCACCGTCAGCACCGGACCGAAGATTTCCTCCTGCGCCAACCGGCTTTTCGGCTTGGCGCCGGCAAAAATCGTGGGCTGGTAGAACCAGCCGTTCCGGAGCCGTGGACTCCGGGGCCGCCGGCCGCCGGTGACCAGCTCGAGGCCTTCCTGTTTCCCGAGCGCGACGTACCGCTCCACCTTGTCCCGCGCCGCTTCGTGAATCAGCGGCCCGACCTGGCTGCCCGCCTTCCGTCCATCGCCCATGACCAGCTTCTCGGCGGCCTCGGCCAGCCGCCGCAGGAACCGGTCGTGGATCTTCCGATGCAGTAATAGACGACTGGTGGCGGTGCAGCGTTGCCCCGTGGTGCCGAAGGCACCCCACAAGATGCCGTCGAGCGCCAGGTCGAGGTCGGCGTCGTCCATGACGATCATGGCGTTCTTTCCGCCCATCTCGAGCGAGAGCCGCTTGTGCAACCGGCCGCATTCCGCCCCGATGGCGGCCCCGGTGGCGGTCGACCCGGTAAAGGAAATGACCGGAACACCCGGATGTTCCACCAGCCGCTGACCAGCCGCCTTGGCCCCGTGCACCAGCTGGATCGCCTCGGGAGGCAAGCCGGCCTCCAGCAACAGCTCCACCAGCATGTGCACCGTATGAGGAACATCCTCGGACGGTTTGATCACCACCGAATTCCCGCACAGCAGGGCCGGAAACATCTTCCAAGTCGGGATGGCGAGCGGGAAATTGAACGGGGTGATCAGCCCGGCCACACCGATGGGACGGCGATAGCTCATGGCCCATTTGGCGGTCAGCTCGCTGGGCACCGTGTGACCGAAGAGGCGGCGACCTTCCGAGGCGGCGTAGTACGCCGTGTCGATACCCTCCTGCACGTCGCCCCGGGTTTCGGCGAGCACTTTCCCCATCTCCCGGGTCATCTGGCGGGCGATCAGCTCCTTGTCACGAACCAGGAGATCGCCCACGCGCTTGAGGATGTCTCCCCGGGCCGGGGCCGGCACCCGGGACCACTTCCGGAAGCCTTCCGTCGCCGATGCGACGGCGGCGTTGACGTCGGCGGCGCCCGAATCGGGAAAGCGCCCGATCAGATCCCGGGTATTGGCCGGATTGCGGTTTTCGAAGTAGGCGCGGGTGGTGGGAGCAACCCAGCGCCCCGCGATGAAGTTCCGGAATGTCTTGGGCATTGGACTCAGTCAGGGACGAGAAACGGGACGCGGGCGAAAGCGACGTTCACGGGCAGGTCCAGACCGCGGGATGCTTGGCGTAGGATGATCGGTCGAGTACCGTCTTGGCGACGAGCCCGGCGCCCCAGATCGTCACCAGGAGCGACAGGAGATGGGCCAGCCCCATGCGGCGATGCCAGGCCGTCACGGCGCCCCAGAGACCGGCCAGGACCACTCCGCCGGCTGCCGCCAGGTAGAGATACAGCATCACGCCGCAGGCGTGGGCATAGGGCCATTGGGTGACTCCGACGGCGACGGCCACACCCAGCAGGACCCGAATCCATGCGGTCAGGACGGTTTTCCCGCTGCGCGCCGGGGCCGGCAGGGCGGCGCGAGACGGAGCCGGCACGGGCGCTGCGCCGGCGGGGACCGGCTTGCCCGGCGGCGCGACCGGCTGCTTGGCGATGATCTTGTCGATCTCCGCCATCTCCTTGTCCCAATCGCGATTCGGACCGGTCACGTATCCTCGCGGGTCAGCTGATACTTCTCGATCTTTTTATACAGGTTCGAGCGGGGGATGTCCAGCGCGCGAGCCGTCTCGGCCACGTTCCAGCCATGCTCCCGCAACTTGATCAGCAAGAACGCCCGTTCGGTGTCTTGCCGGAAATCCTCGAAGGTCCCGGTCCGCCCGGTTTCCGGGGCCACATAGGGAGAAGCGACTCCCTCGGCGGCGGGCAGCAGGCGCTCGACGTCGGCCGCGGTGATCTGCTTGCCCACCGCCAGGATCAGAAGGCGCTCCACCGCGTTGCGCAGCTCCCGGACGTTGCCGGGCCAGGAGCGCCGCTGCAGGGCACGGATCGCGTCGGGGGTGACCGGCCGCGCGGCGACGCCGGTGCCGACGCTCAAGGTGGCCACGAAGTGTTCGACCAGCGCGGGGACGTCTTCCAGGCGCTCGCGCAGCGCGGGGACCTCGATCGGCACCACGTTCAGCCGGTAGAACAGATCTTCCCGGAACCGGCCATGCTCGATTTCCTGGTCGAGCTCCTTGTTGGTGGCGGCGAGCACCCGGACGTCCACCTGCACCGACCGCGCCGCGCCGATCCGGTGGACGACGCCCTCCTGCAGCACCCGGAGCACCTTCGACTGGGAGGAGAGCGACATGTCGCCGATCTCGTCCAGGAACAGGGTGCCCCCGTCGGCCAGCTCGAACTTGCCGGCGCGATCCGCGAACGCGCCGGTAAAACTGCCCTTCATGTGCCCGAACAGCTCGCTCTCGATCAGCTCCGAGGGAATCGCGGCGCAGTTGACCTCGATGAACGCCCGCTCCCGCCGGGGCGAAGCCTCGTGCAGGGCCCGCGCCACCAGCTCCTTTCCGCTGCCGTTCTCGCCAGTGATGAGCACCCGCGCGTGGGTGGGTCCCACCCGGTCGATCAGCGCGCGCACCTCCTCGAGCTTCGGGCTGGTGCCTACCATCGGATAGCGGGTATCCAGCGCCCGCTTGAGCTCGCGATTCTCACCGCTCAGCGAGGACTGGGCCAGCGCATTGCGCAAGGTGACCAGCAGCCGGTCGGTATCGAGCGGCTTTTCGAGGAAATCGAAGGCGCCCCGCTGAGTGGCCTGCACCGCCGTGGCGATGGTCCCATGTCCCGAGATCATCACCACGGTGGCGGGGGGATCGAGGTCGCACAGACGGCTCAGGGTTTCCAGGCCGTCGAGACCCGCCATCTTGACGTCGAGCAGCACCACGTGGGGCCGGAACTCCCCGTACAGGCTGATGCCTTCACCGCCCGAGGCGGCGGTCTTCACCTGCCAGCCTTCGTACTCCAGCACCTGGCGCACCGCGTCGCGGATGCCGCCTTCGTCGTCGACGACCAGCACCCGGTTCACGGGGCACCCTTCGGCCGGGTCCGGCCATACAGCGTCAGGCCCTCCGGCATAACCCGGAGCCCGGTGGCGCCGGCCGGCAGCGTGATCGGAATGACCGAGCCTCCCGACCGCGGGGCGAAGCGGCGGATCTGCGCCTCGACGAAGCTGAGCGGCACCGGCAGCCCCCGAATCCGCACCCGTTCGACCTCCCATTCGGCCAGCCCGGCCCGGCGGTACATCAGTCGGCCGCCCGCCTCGATGTACTCGTGGTCGCGGACCACGCTCGAGACCGGTCCCAGGGACACCGGCATCTTGTGAGTATCCACCCGGCCGCGAATTTCGAGTTCGTCCCGGTCGAGCCGCACCTCCACCGAGTCCACCGCCCCGGGAACCATCCGGGAGGCCAGCGACGCGGCGAGGCTGGCGAGGTCTGCGGGGCTCAGGACCACGGAATCCGCCCCCCCGGCCCGCAGCGCGTCAATCCGCCGCAGGACCGCGCCCGCGTCGGGCGGGGGGGTGCGGACCGTCACCTCGGGAGCGGGGCTCTCCGCCGTCCATCGGTGGATCCGGCGGCGGAGCTCATCGCGGTGGGTCCATGCCAGATAACCCGCGAGCGCCAGCAGGGCCAGGCCCAGGAGACGGAACGGCAGACCGATGCACCCTCTCACGGTTCCAGCACCTGTTCCAGACGTCCGGTGTAGCTGGGGCCGTCGGTCGTGAGCCGACTCTCGAAGAGCACGATGCGATCGGCGGTGAAGGGCTGCCCGGGCGGTAATCCCTCGAGGTAGCTCATGGCCCCGGGCGGCAGGCGCAGACCCTCCCGCACCCGGCCCAGAGTGATGTGGGGGCGGAAGGGCCGCCCTTCCGGCGCGAATCCGATCTGCTCCCCGCCCCGCTCGATGCGATCCTGCAGCAGCTCGAGATCCGCGCCCGATTGCAGCTCCAGCCGCAGCACCTTGGGATGCTGCCGGGAGGGGAATGCACCGCCGCCCAGCGGCACCAGGTGCATCGATCGCATCCCTCGAGTGGCGAACTGCACCATTTCCTCGATCGCATCCACCCGGTCGGAGGTGACCTCGCCGAAGAACTTGAGCGAAATATGGAGACCGTCGTCCTTCACCCAGCGCACCGGCCAGTCGAGCGCCCGCATGTCCCGAAGCAGTCCGGCGGCCTCTTCCAGCGCCGGGGGAGGCAGCGGCACCGCGACGAAGAGGCGCATCAGGGCGTCCCCGCGTCGAGGACCAGCAGGCTACCCCGCCGGTAGCCCCGAGCGTCCCGTTCGACCGAGCCGAATCCCAGCTCGGCGAATCCCGCCTCGATCTCGCTCCAGCGCGACTCGAGACGGGGAAACTGGTCGGGGCCGACCTCGATACGGCCGCGGTCTCCCAGGTGACGCACCCGGAGATCCCCCACGACTCCGAGGCTCCGCAGCAGCGCCTCACCCAGCTCTACCTGACGGAGCCGGTCCGGGGTGACCGGCAGCCCGTAGCGAATCCGGCTCGAGAGACAGGGTGCCGCCGGGGCATCCCAGATCGGGATGCCGAGCGCGCGCGCCGATTCCCGGATTTGTGCCTTCCCCATTCCGAGCTCCGCGAGCGGGGACCGCACCCGGTGTTCGGCGCCGGCCGCGACCCCGGGGCGATGTTCCCCCAGATCGTCGCGGTTGGTGCCGTCGATGATCACATCGAACCGTTCGGCGCCGGCGATGGCATCAAGCCGGGTCCACAGCTCGGATTTGCAGAAGTAGCAACGGTCCGTGGCGTTGGCGAGATACCGGGGATCTTCGAGCTCCCGGGTGTCCACCTCCCGGAGCGGAATATTGAATTGGCGGGCCAGCGCGAGCGCGGTGCGGTACTGGGCCTCGGGGTAGGATGCACTCCGGCCGATCACCGCGAGGAAGCGCCCGGGGGGGATGGCCTCCGCGGCCGCCACCGCCAGCAGGGCCGAATCCACCCCACCGGAATACCCGAGAAGGACGCGGCCGAGGTTGCGGAGATGTTCCTGCAGGCGGGCGACATCGTGCATGGGGGAAAGGTAGCCACGTCGCGGGGCAACGGTAGCCGATTTAGCTTAGGACGATGCCCGCCACCGCCTGGCTTTCCGCCGGCCACCGTTTGCAGATTCCCCGAGCCGAAGTGAGCTACCGGGCCACCCGGGCCGGCGGTCCCGGCGGCCAGCATGTGAATACCTCCTCGACCCGGGTCGAGCTCTGGTGGAACCTGCGCGCCAGCAGCGCCCTCAGCGATCCGCAACGCACCCTCCTGGAGGCTCGACTCGGCCATCGCATGGATCAGGATGGCTGGATCAGACTGGTGGAGTCGGGAAGTCGCAGCCAGCTCCGCAACAAGGAGACCGTTACCGAACGATTCCTTGCCCTGGTCGCGGAGGCGCTGCGGCCGCCCAAGGTCAGGAAGCCGACCCGGGTTTCCAGGACCCAGAAGGCCAAACGCCTGGAGACCAAGCGGCAGCGCGCCGACGTCAAGCGCCTGCGGGGCAAGGTTCGCGGCGATGAGTAAGGAGAGCCGTCATCTCGGCGAGCGGACCCAGATGCTGCTGGTGGCCGTGGTCCTGATTGGGGCCACCACCGCCATCGCCGGAGCGGTAGCCTATCTGCTGTTCCAACGTCGCGAGGTCGGTCTCCCGGGCGCCGTCGGGGTGGTGCTCCTCGGTCTGGTCCTCGGTGCCGTGCTCACACCGCTCATCTCGGCTGGAACCCAGCGGTCCAGCACTGCCCTCGTGAAGGTCATCACGGGCGCCGGCAACCTCACGCCGGCCCCCAGCTATTCCTACCAGGAGTCGCTGATTGCCCGGGGCAAATATGCCGAGGCCGAGCAAGCCTTCCAGGAGCACCTGGCGCGGGAGCCGGACGATCTCGACGCCTGGATGGCGCTGGCCGCGCTGATCCGGGACCACCTTCGGGACGTCGTCCGCGCCGAGCGACTCTTCCTCGAGGCCCGGGCCCGAACGCCGACGCCCACTCAGGAATTTGCGATCGCCAACGCCCTGATCGACCTCTACCGCAGAACCGGGCAGAGCGGGCGGGAGATGGCTGAGCTGGCCCGCTTCGCTGATCGCTATCGCGGCAGCGATGGCGGCAACCGGGCCCGGGACGCGCTCCGGCGGCTGAAGCAGGAAACCGGCGACGAAGGCGACCGGGGATGGCGCTACTTCGGCTCGAGGGACATCCGGGCGGCCCGCGCCTGGGCCGCGGAGGGAGGCGTCGCGGTGCATGAAAACATCTGGAAATCGCGGGGACGGCGCACCTGTCATCTGCTGGCCCGCGGCGAGCCGGAGCTGCTGGCCGCCGCGCGAGCGGTCGGGTGCGAAGACCGGTGGATTCAGCGCACCCGGACGGTGCATTTCGATCTGGTCGAGGTCTACCTCGAGAGGGCCCTGGTCCGCTGCGGTGTCGTCGCGTCGATTACCTCAGGGTAAACGGCAGGATCCAGCGAATCTTGTCCCAGTCGAACCGAATCTCCCCGCCGTTGCCCAGGGAGACGACGGTAATGGTGAACTTCTCGACCGGTTCGGTCAGGGCTTCGGTTTTCAGATCGAGACGGATCAAGTCCTTGGTCGGATCGTACTCCGTGCCCCACTGTCCGGTCTGCTTGTTCACGATGAGCTTGGTGCCTTCGGGCGTCGGGAGCGTCCAGAGGGTGTACTTCCCCGCGGGAATCACCGCGTCTCCCACCCGAAGATCGGTGGTCGTGTTGAGTTGCGTCGCGCTGTTGGCCCCTGTGCGCCACACCTGATTCCACGGCACCACCGTTCCCAGGATCTCCCGGCCCCGCTTGGTCGGACGCCCGTAATCCACCCAGACCGACGGCGCGGCAAAGCTCGCCCGCGCGGTATCCCGGGGTGACATCATCCCCGCGACCTGGCCGGCCTTCTCCCGCGCCACGAAAGACGCGCTGACCCCGTCCAGATCCAGCGCAGCCACCCGCTCGGCCAGGAACTTCTGGGTGGTGCGCATCCCGTTTAGTCCGAGCACCCGTCCCTTTTCATCGACCCGGAGGTAGTTCGGCAGGCCGAAGAAATCCATCTCCACCGAGTCCCGGCCCCGCTTCGCGACGTAATTCGGAAACGGCTTGGGCTGACCGGCGACGATCATGTCGATGCCGACGCTGTCCTTCCCGGCACGATGCGCCTGCACGGTCATGAGCTCCAGCAAACCGGTCGACAGCCCGATGAACGGGGAGGCACCGGGGTGCACGGTCATCCGCGTGGTGTCCGGTTTGCCGGTCCCCCGGGTGAGGATCACCGTGGCGATCGTATCGTGGAACTCCTCGACGATCGTCACCGTCGGCGCGGGCGGCGTCTCGACCGACGCGACCGTGGTCACCTCCAGGCGGGTGACCCGCCCCTTCCCGTCCAGCGTCGCCACATAGTGCGCCCGGCGCGCCCGGGGCGCCGTGGTGAACAGATCACCCACCACCCTGGATCCGGTCCGCACGGTTCGCTCCAGCGCGACAGTGTCCCGTCCCAGCCGGGTCACGAAATTCGACGTCTGCGCCGTCAACGGCGCACTGATGCACAGGAGACCGGCAACCACACGGATGCAGCGCATGGACTGACTCCCGATCGATGAAGTGGGCGAGGTAACGCTGCAATCTACGAGAGTCATCCCGGGGGCGTGTCAGGCTTCGGTGAGGACCCGGCGCCGGGCCGGCAATGCACCCAGGGCGTGAAAGGGTGGATTCATTCCGCGGCCATCGTCCGTCGATTGGTGCCGAGCCGCCCGGCAAGGTCCCGGAGAAATCGGTCGATGGCGGGCCGCTGACCCCCTAATCGGACCAGCACCCGTCGAAACGGATTGGAGGACGCGGCTCGTTCGGTCAGGGTGACCTCGGTTCCCGCGCGCACCGAGATCAGATCGAATACCCGGATGGGCAGGCCGGGCTCGCCCTCGTCGGCGGCTTGCATCACCAGTCGGCGCGGGGATTCGCCCAGGTAGACCTCGACGACGCTCCCACCCCCGCGCCCGATCTCGCGCCAGGCCGGCTTGCCCCGGAAGTCGGGCAGGCGCTCGATGGCCGCGAGGTCCGAACGCCAGAGGGGCATGCCGTCGAGGTCGGTGAGTACCCGCCACACCGCCTCCGGCGGCCGGTCCACCAGCATACGACTCGTGCTGACGTGCTCGGCGGGCAGCGCCAGACCCGCGACGAACAGCACCGCCACCAGGGCGGCGAGACCGGTCGCGGCCAGCTTGAGCCTGCGCCTTCGGACGGTCTGCCTTCTTCGATCGATCCAGTTCATCGGCGGGGGGGTCTCCGGGATGGGCGGGGTGAACGTCGTGGATTGGCGCTCTCGCCAGGCAGGCTTCCGGCCGCACCGGCCAGCAGGCGGAGGCCGGCGACGACGGCGTTTTGCTCCGGCGGGTCGAGACGGGCCATCGCCTGGCGAACCCGTTCCGGGTCCAGCAGCGATCGCAGGCCGCGGAGACGGACCCCGGCCTCGGTCAGCCGGACCTGGGCCCGGCGCGCATCGACATCGTCGCGGCCGCGGCTGACCAGGCGGAGCCGCGCGAGCTGGGTCAGCTGCAGCGATGCCGTCGCGCTGGTGACCCGGAGACGGGCGGCGAGATCGCTCACCGTGATGGGGGTCTCGGGATCGAGGTGCTCGAGAATGCCGGCTTGATGATCGGACAGGCTCCTGCCGCTGACCGGGTCGCGGAGCTGGCGACGGCGGCAGGCGGAATGGATGGTGGGATAGGCCGAGAGAATTGCGTGAACGGCATCATCGAGCACCGACCCAACATGCAGGATATACTTTGATTTGTCAAATCAAAATATAATCAGAAACCCGGCTCCACTTGCCGCCGTCGGGCCAAGGAAGCAGTCTTCTCGGACCCCGGGCCCGCGCCGGACCACGCCTATGATTCGCCTCTTTGCCCCGCCGACCCGCGACGTCTTCCTCCGCCCCGATCCGGCGACGGTCGGCAACTTCATTGTGCACGTCGCCGTCTGTGTCGTGCTCCTGGTACCGCTCTCCCGGGTGGCGAAGGAGCAGATCTTCGACCGGCTGGTGGTGTTCCTGGTGCCGCCCCAGCCCGCGCCGGGCAGCCGGGCGCGGGAACTGGGCGCAGCGACCGTCACCGCCGCCCCTACCGATGGCGGTACCGCCAAGGGACGCAACGATCTCAGCGGCGAGACCAAACCGCTGCCGGCCAGGGGCTCCACGCCGACCCCCGACATCCCCGACGCCGTGGCCCCGGCCGAGGTGCTCCCCGGTGACAACGCCCTGTCGATGCTCGAGGTGGACAGCACCGTGCTCCGGGATCCGATGAGCGCGGCGCCGACCTATCCCAGGACGCTGCTCGACCGGGGCATCGAAGGCTCGGCGTCGGTCCGATTCGTGGTGGATACCGACGGGGTGGTCGACACGCTGACCTACCGGGTGCTCCATGCCACCGATTCCGGGTTCGCCGACGCGGTCCGCTTCGCGCTCCCGGGCATGAGGTTCCGTCCCGCCATTCGGGCCGGTATCAAGGTGCGCCAGCTGGTCGAACAGACCTTCAGCTTCCACATCGCGCCGAAAGACAGCCACCTCACCGTGCCCCGCCCCGTTCCACCGGCGTGACCAGCGTCGACCTCAACGCCGATCTGGGCGAGAGCTACGGCCGGTACACCCTCCCCGGAGAGGCCGAGCTGCTGTCCCTGATCACTTCCGCGAACGTGGCCTGCGGATTCCACGCGTCCGATCCCCTGGTCATGCAGCGAACTGTCTCCGCGGCCGCGGGCCGCGGGGTGACGATCGGTGCCCATCCGAGCTATCCGGACCGGGTGGGCTTCGGGCGGCGCGAGCTCGCGGCCACGCCTGCCGAGATTGCCGCGGATGTCACCTATCAGGTGGGAGCCCTCGAGGCCTTCTGCCGGGTCGCGGGAACTCAGGTACGCTATGTGAAGCTCCATGGCGCCCTGTATCATCGCGCGGCGCGTGACCGGGACGTGGCCAAGGCGGTCACCTTCGCGCTGCGGCAGCTGGACAGCGATCTGGTGATCCTGGGCCCGGAGGGCAGCGCGCTCCTGCTTGCCGCCGCCGAGACCGGACTCGACGTGGCCCGGGAGGCGTTCGTGGATCGCGCCTATCAGCCGGACGGCCACCTGGTGCCCCGGGGGACGCCGGGTGCCGTGCTGGACGACGCGACCATGATCGCCGAGCGCGCCCTTCGCATGGTGCAGGACAAGAACGTCGTGGCCATCGACGGTACCCGGTGCATGGTCCGGGCGGACTCCCTCTGTGTCCACGGCGACGGCGCCAAGGCGGTCGAGATCGTGCGAGCCGTGCGGCAGCGATTCGAAGCGGAGGGGATCTCCCTCGCGCCGTTCGTGAAGTGAGCGGAGCGCCGCCGCAGGTCGTCCCGCTCGGGGACGCGGCGTGGACGGTGGTGCTGGGCGAATCGGTGGACCTGGAGCTGCACCGCCGGGTGACGGTCCTGGCCGAGCGGATTCGGACCGGGGCGGCGGCGGGTGTCCTGGAGATCGTCCCGGCATATGCCACCGTCACCGTCTTCTTCGATCCGGTTACCGCCGACCCGGACGCAATGCGCGAGCGTCTCCTGGAGCTCGCGGAGGACGGCCTTCCAGCGTCCGCTCTCCCTGTCCCCTCCTCGAGTACGCTGGTCACGATCCCGGTGCGGTATGACGGGCCTGATCTGGCGTACGTCGCCCGGGAGACCGGTCTCACCGAGCGCGAGGTGATCCGCCTTCATGCCGAGCCGGAGTAT
>DASYPZ010000399.1:0-7924 GCA_036006105.1 Gemmatimonadales bacterium
GCTTCCGCTTGATCGGGACGGCGGGATTCGACCGTAAGCCGCGAGCCGAAAGGCGAGCGGCGGCGAACGAGACCCAGCGGACCGACAAAAGAAAAGCGGCCGGTTGGCCGCTTTTCTAGTCGGGACGGCGGGATTCGAACCCGCGACCCCCTGAACCCCATTCAGGTGCGCTACCGGGCTGCGCTACGTCCCGTAACTCCGGTTCTTCCAGATTTCGGCCCATTCCGGCGCGCGGTCCGGCTGCGCACCCCGAACGGGACCGAAGGTCCCGTCGGGAAGAGCGAGCCACCCTCGGTGGCGAGCTCAACGTCCCGTTTCCGGGACCCAATCTTACCCTCGGAGGCCTCCTTGGGGTACCCCCGGGCCGGAGCCGCGCGGAGCCGTGACGCTCCGTCAATCGGCCCGCAGCACCGTCGCCGGATCGACTCGTGCCGCCCGCCAGGCCGGCAGCATCGCGGCGACGGCCGCGACCGCCAGCAGCGTCGCCGACACGATGAGAAGCACGCCGGTGTTGCCCGGCTTGATCCCATACAACAGCGCGGCCACCAATCTGCCCTGCGCCAGCGCCAGGGCAACTCCGACCAGCACGCCGACCGCGACCACGCGGACGCCTTCTCCCACGACCTGACGCACCACGTCTCCGACCACGGCGCCCAGCGCCATTCGGACGCCGAACTCGTGGGTCCGCTGGCTCACCCCGTACGAAACGGTGCTGTAGATCCCCACCAGCGCCACCAGCAGGGCCAGCAAACCGAACAGCGTGAACAGGGTGGCACCGAGCCGCCAGGGGCGATACTCCGGCTCGAGGTACGTCGTCATCGGGGTGACCGTGGCCAACGCCTTGGGAAAAGCGGCGCGCAGCTCGTTCCGCAGCTCGGCGGAGGCGGCCTGGGTTCCGCCCGGCGTGGTACGGACCACCAGGTTCCACCCCGCGCGCTCGGAGGCGCCGAGCGGGAGATAATACTGGGGACCCGGCTCGTGTTCGATGAGGCCGAAGACCCTTGAGGTCTCCACCACCCCGACCACGGTGCGGCAGGGAGTATTCCGCTGCTTGAAATACATGCATTGTCCCACGGGGTCCTTGCCGGGCCAGACCTGGCGCGCCATCGCCTCGTTCACGACGACATCCGCGGGTCCCGAGTCGCCGTCGGCGCCCGGAAACGCCCGCCCTTTGAGAATCCGGAGCCCGGCGGCGGCGAAGTACTCCGGCGAGACGTCGACGACGAATGGAGTGGGCCGGAGCGACGCGGTCGAATCCGATCCCGCGAAAAAATTCTCGACCCGAAAGGCGCGCATCGGGGTGACACTCGCGCGCGCCACCGCGGCGATGCCCGGCCGGCCCCGCAACCGTGCCGCCACGCCGCGGAGCACCGGATCCGCGGTGGCGGCGTCCGGGCGGGTGCCCTGCTCGAACTCCAGCTCACCGAACACCAGCCGCGGCGCGTCGAAACCGATATCGAGCGCCTCGACGTTCTTGAGACTCTTGACGAAGAGAGCCGCCCCGACCAGCAGCGTCATCGAGAGCGCGGCCTGCAACACCACCAGGGAGTCGCGCAGGCGGGAGCGGTGCCGACCTCCGGCCTGACGCCCGGCCTTGAGTGCATCGTTCAGTACCGGCCGGCTGGCCTGAATAGCGGGGAGTATGCCGGCGATCGCGCCACAGGCAATGGCGACGCCAATGGTGAACAGCGCCACCCTCCAACCCAGGGCGGAGCCGACCCATTCGATGTCGGGCAGGATCAGCTTGCGCAGCAGCCCTCCGCCAACCCATCCCACCGCCATCGAGGCCGCGCCGGCCATCAGCGCGACCAGCAGCGTCTCCAGCGTCAGGATCCAGATGAGTCGCCCCCGCGACAGTCCGAGCGCCAGGCGCAGCGCGATCTCGCGCCCCCGCTCCACTGCACGCGACAGCATCAGGTTGATCACATTGGCGAGTGCGATGAGCAGCACAATGGCGGCGACACCGGCGAGCCGCGTGGTGATCAGCAGATCCTGGCCCGGCTCTCCAGGCCCTCGCGCCTCGATGATGCCGCCGGTGCGCACCGTCATCAGCGTATCGGGGTGGCGGGGATAGGCTTCGCGATTGTAGTTGCGAACCAGCGTGGTGATCCGGCCCTCGAGCGTCGCCTCCGCAACGCCCGGAGCCTGCCGCTGCACCATCCGAAAATCATAGAGATCGGTATGCTCCCACCACGAGCCGGTCATCCAGCTCGGCATCGGATAGGTCGCCAGGGGAATCCACACGTCGGCCGCCTGCAGGTCGAGCCCGGTGAAGGCCGGGTCCATGACCCCGATGACCTGGTAGGAGCGAGGGCCGATCTCGATGACCTGGCCGGGCGCCGGGCGCGCGCCGTCGAGCCGGCGTTTCCAGAAGGCATGGCTCACCACCGCCACCTGCGCCCCGGCGCCAAGCTGGTCCTCGGCCGGCGTATAGAATCGCCCCAGCTCCGGATGCACGCCCAGCACCGGGAAATAATTCGCCGAGGCGTAGACCGCGCGGAGCTTCGGTCCGGTGAATCCCTTCCCCTGGCGCAGACTCCAATCGGTGGAGAAGAGCGCCGTATTCGACGCCTGCCCTCCCGCCTCGGCGACGAGCCGATACACCGGGTAGTTGACGTTCTCGGCCGTGAAGGGCACCCCGGTTCCGGACTTGAAGTTCTTGAACCAGTAGCGCCTCAGCGATCCGGGATCCGATACCCCGCCCGGCGGCTTGAGATACAGCGCGTCGAGCAGGGTAAAGGCGGCGGCATTGGCACCGATGCCGACGGCGAGCGTGCCCGCGACCACGGCAGTGACCGCGGGGGCCCGGGTGAGCGAGCGCCACGCGGAGCCGACGTCCTGCCGGGCCCGGTCCACGACTCGAAGCCAGGTCATCCGCCGGGTCTCCTCGGCGTACCAGACGCGATTGCCGAACCGGCGCCGGGCGGCATCGGGGTCATTGACCTGCGCCGCTTCCAGCTCGAGGTGAAAGCGCACCTCCTCCTCCAGCTCGCGGGCGTGCGCCCCGGGCCGAAACACGCTGCGCAGCTTGTGGGAGATGCCGTCGAGCCAGGACATCAGCCCTGCTCCGCGCGGCCCAGCACCTTGGCGATGGCCAGGGTCATCTGGTCGAACGCCGAGATCTCGCTGCCGAGCTGGCGCCGGCCGGAGGCGGTGATGGTGTAATAGCGGGCCCGGCGCCCCGAAGGCGCGTGACCCCATTTAGCGGTGACCCACCCCGCCCCCAGCAGCCGCTCGAGCGCGGGATAGAGCGATCCCTGCTCCACCTTGAGCACGTCGTCGGAGATGCGGGCCAGATGCTGGGAGATGGCGTAACCGTGCTGGGGGCCGAGACTCAGGGTCCGCAGGACCAGCATGTCGAGGGTGCCGGGCATCAGGTCCGGCCTGGCGCGAGCCGCCGTCATTCTGTAGACCGTCTACCTATTGAGGTGTAGATAGACTACAGCAGAAACCGGGGCCGGGCAAGGGGCCGGTCCGGTGGAGAGGTTTGCGGCGCGGTGAAGTAAAGTGGGGAGCTACTTGCGGGTCAGCAGCACGAACACCAGCGCCGCAATCGCCACGAACGCCAGCGCGCCGACCGCGACCAGCAGCCGGCGGTCCCGGTTGGGAGCCGGCGCGGGAACCGCGGCGGAAGCCGGCGCAACCGGAGCCGCGGCCGGCGTGGGCAGGGTGACCTTGTTTCGGGTCCCGCTGGGGAGCGCCCGCTCCAGGGTCTCCGCCGCCGCCACCAGCCTGAGCGCCTCCGTCATCGCATCCGCGGTCTGGAACCGGCCGGCCCGGTCCTTGGCGAGCGCCTGCCCCAGGATCTGATCCAGGGCCTCCGGTGCGTCGTCCCGGAGCTCCTTGAGCTTGGGCGGCGGCGACTGGATATGCTGCATGATCACCTTGCCCACCGAGTTCCCCACGAACGGCGGCCGCCCCGAGACCATCTCGAAGATCATGCAGCCCACCGCGTAGATGTCGCTCCGGTGGTCGATGTTCTCGAGGCCCTGGGCCTGCTCCGGGCTCATGTAGGGCGGCGTGCCCAGCGGGATCCCGATCGCGGTGATCGAGCGCTGTCCCTCGCTCACCGCCCGGGCGATCCCGAAATCCGCCACGATCGCGTGCCCGGCCGAGAAGAGAATGTTCTCCGGCTTGATGTCCCGGTGCACCACGCCCCGGGAATGGGCGTAGGCCAGCGCCTGGAGCACCTCGATGGCCACCTGGATGGCGCCCTCGACCGAGAGGGTCTTCTCCCACAGCAGCCGGTCCCGCAGACTCTCGCCCTCGACATGCGGCATGACGTAGTAGCACAGCCCGTCTTCCGCGCCCGAGTCGAACAGGCCCAGGATGTTGGGGTGCTGCAGCCGGGCGGTGATCTGGATTTCCCGGAGGAACCGCTCCGCGGTGAGCGAGGTGGTGATTTCGGGCTGGAGCAGCTTGATGGCGACTTCCCGGTCGTGCCGCAGGTCCTTGGCCAGGTAGACGGTCGCCATGGCCCCCCGCCCGAGCTCCCGCTCGATGGCGTAGCGGCCCTGCAGCATCGCCTGAAATCGCCCAACCAGAGGATCGTTCACGCTAGCAGCCGGTCGTGAAGGTGGGGACGTTCCGCCGAGGGCCGGGGGCCCCGCACATAAGCGCCGTCCGGCCCCAGGGTCCAGGCCGACGGTTCGGCAAACAGCGCGGTGAGCAGGGCGTCGAGCCGTGCAACCAGCGGAGGCGACGACACCGGGGTGACCACCTCCACCCGGCGCCTGAGGTTCCGCGGCCGCCAGTCAGCCGATCCGATAAGATACTCGTCCGCCCCGCCATTGCCGAAGTGGTAGATCCGCTCGTGTTCCAGGAACCGGCCCAGGACGCAGAGGACCCGGATCCGGTCGGACACCCCGGGCACCCCGGGCCGGAGCACCGAGAGGCTCCGCACCAGCAGCGAAACCTCCACCCCGGCCTCCGAGGCCCGATAGAGCGCCCCGGTGATTTCGGGGTCCTCCAGCCCGTTGATCTGCACCCGGATCCGCCCGCCCTTCCCCGCCTTCGCCTGGCCGATTTCCCGGTCGATCCGGTCCAGAAACCCCTTGAGCATGGTGCCCGGCGCCACCAGCAGCTTCCGGTAGCTCGACCCCGGCTCCCGGGAGGAGCCGGTCAGCTGGTTGAACAGATCGGTGAGGTCCGCGGTAATCTCGGCGTCGGCGGTCAGGAGTCCAAGATCGGTGTAGAACCGCGAGGTCGAGGCGTTGTAGTTCCCGGTGCCGATGTGGGCGTAGCGCCGGACACCCTTGGTGGTCTTCCGGACCACCAGGGCCACTTTCGCATGGGTCTTGAGACCAACCATCCCGTAGATCACCTGCGCGCCGGCTTCCTCCAGCTTACGCACCCAGCCCACATTGCGCGACTCGTCGAAGCGCGCCTTGAGCTCCACCAGCACCGTCACATCCTTGCCCCGCTGGGCCGCGGTCAGCAGCGCATCCGCCACCAGCGACTGATCCCCCAGCCGGTACAGCGTCATCTTGAGGGCCAGCACCTCCGGGTCGACCGCGGCCTCCTCCAGGAACCGGCCCACGGTGGCTCCGAAGTCGTCGTAGGGATGATGGACCAGGATGTCCCCACGGTCGATCTGCTCGAACACCGTGAGGTCCGGGGCCAGCGGCTTGCGGGGCTGAAAGAGGGGGAAGGAATGCGCCGCCGGCAGCCGGACGGCGAAGTCGCGCAGCGCACTCAGGTCGAGCGGAGTGTCCAGCGAGTAGAAGTCTTCCGCGCCCAGGGAGGCCGCGGCGCCCCGGCGTTCGAACCGGAGCTCCCGGAGCAGCATCTCGCGGACATCCTCCGGCATGCTGCGCTCCGCCTCGACCCGGACCGGCGCGTTGCCCGGCCGCCGACCGACCTCCTCCTCGATGGCCTGGAGCAGATCGCCCGCCGCTTCGTCGTCGACTTCGAGATCGGCGGCCCGGGTAATCCGGAACAGCCAGGCCCCCTCGACCGGGCGGTCCCGGTAGAAGGCCTGGATGTTGGCACGAACGATTTCCTCGAGCAGAATCACGTCGTCGCTGCCGGGGATCTTCACGAAGCGGTCCAGGCGGGCCCGGATCGGCAGGGTGGCGAAGTGAATCGGCCCGGTGCTCACATCCTGCACCACGACGCCGAAGGTGAGCACGAACTGGGGAATGACCGGAAAGGGATGACCCGGCGACATGGTCATGGCCCGCGGGGTCAGCACCGGGAAGAGCTCGGATTCGAAATAGGAGACCAGCGCGGTCCGCTCGGCCTCGGTCAGGGCGTCCCAGCCGCGGAGCCGCACTCCCACCCGGGCCGACGCCGCCAGACACGTCGTCAGGCAGCGGGCCTGCCGGTCCAGCAGCGACGGCACCTGGGCCGCGATGGCCTCCAGCTGCTCCCGGGCCGAGAGGCCGTCGAAGCTCCTGGCGGTGGATCCCTCCAGCAGCGCCGCCTTGAGGGCACCCACGCGCACCGAGAAGAACTCGTCGAGGTTGCCGCTCACGATGGCCAGGAAGCGGAGCCGCTCCGCGAGCGGGGTCCCCGGGTCTTCCGCCAGCTCGAGCACCCGCTGGTTGAAGCCGAGCTGGGCCAGCTCGACGTTGAAGAACCGGTCCTGGGGCAGATCGGTCCGGGCCCGGGGGGATGCGGCGAAGTGGGGGCTCACCGGGGTGGAGCGCGGCGTAACCCGCGCCACCGGCGGGGGCGCCATCCGCTCGTACGGCGCGCCCGGGGCGGCGAGCAGGCTGGCCCGGGTCGCCACCGCCAGCGCGGCGAGGGTTTCCGGGGTCCGGATCGCCGGGGTCCCGATCCGGGCGATGGCCTCGCCGGCCGCGAGCCAGTGCAGCCCGTCGGCCTCGCCCCGGATCCGGCGGACCACCCACACCTCGAGCGCGTCCCGGTCTTCGGTCGGAGGCAGCGTCGTCAGCAGGGACAGAGTGCCGACACTGCTGCCGGTGACGGTCCGGAGCAGGTGGCGCATCGCCTCCTCGCCGCTGCCCTGGGCCACCGGCAGGGCATGCCCGCCTTCATGCTCGAGAAACCCCACGTTGCCCTGGTCCAGCGCCAGCATCACCACCGCGGTCTCGGCCCCGATTTTCCGGGTGGCGGCCTCGGCGGCCAGGACTTCCACCAGCCCCGCCGCCCGCTGGTGCCGGGGCACCACCAGCGGCCGCAGTCCCTGCTGCCGCTCCAGCGCCCGGGACACCGCATCGAGGCGCGGGCCGCCCGGCGCGATCCGGCGGACCTGGAGCTCTTCGAAATTGCGGGTCAGGCCGGCGTGGCGGACGGTGCAGGCATCGTAGAGAAAGGCGAATCGGGGTACCCGGCGGAACCAGCCGCTGGAGGCGATGCGGGTCCAGCGCTCGACCTCGAGCTCGATCCGGGGCCGCAGCTGGGCGGGGTCGATCAGGCCGCGGAGCCGCCGGGCCGGCTCGGAGTCTTCCAGCAGCGCCTGCCGCGGATCGAGCGCGGCGACCTCCGCCTCGTAGCGCTCGACCGGGAGCGAGGGGCCCCCGGCGATGAACAGCGTGAGAATCCGGTGGTCGTCGGCCTGGATCCGGACCCGGCACGAGGCGCCGCGCGCCTGCAGGGTCCGGTCGTTGGTATCGAGGTAGATGTCGCGGTGGAAGGTCTTGCTGGGCGCGGCACCGAGGAGCCGGGCCGGGAGCGCCGCGTCACGCAGGGCTGCCAATGCCTCCGGGCCGGAGACGTCGCAGCGAAACTGGGACTCGGCGGCCATCAGGCATCCCGCACGTCGATCGTCACCACTTTAGGGAGGACCGCCCGCCGCATCGATTCGACCACCAGGGTGCTGGGGATGCTGCGCTTGAATTTGACCTTGTACTGCGCCATCGCGCGGCCGCCGTCGCCCGCGCCGGCCTTCTCGAATTCCCAGCGCTTGGTCTGGCCCTCGAGCACCTGCTCGATCGCCTGCCGGATCGGACCGGCGTCG
>DASYPZ010000400.1:0-2850 GCA_036006105.1 Gemmatimonadales bacterium
CGCTGGGGCCGCGCCAGCCGCCGTGGTTCCACGGCCCGACGACCAGGTAGTTGAGATGATTGGTGTCATGCGGCTCGAGGGTCTCGTAGATCTTGATCGGCCCGTAGAAATCCTCCTGGTCCCACCAGCCCGCCACGTTGAGCGTGGGGACGGTGACCCGGTCCAGGTACTGCATGACCGCCTCGCGCTGCCAGAAGGCGTCGAAATTCGGATGGGTCACGAAATTGTTCCAGGTCGGATACTTGCCCTTGAGGTAACGGTCGTCGGCATGGCCCAGCGCGCCGAGCGAGAGATACCAGCTGTAGGTGTCCGCCTGGTCGAAGGCGAAGGGGGAGAATTCCTTCGATCCCTCCATCATCGTGACGTATTCGAATCCGTAGCTCAGCCGGAAGGCGCCGTTGTGATGGAAGTCGTCGCCCAGGAACATCGAGGCGGGCGACGCCTGCGGGGATACCGCCTTGAGCGCGGGATGGGGATCGAGCATCGCCATCACGGTGAGCCAGCCGGGGTAGGACACGCCCAGCATGCCGACCCGGCCGTTGTTGCCGGGCACGTTCTTGAGCAGCCACTCGATCGTGTCGTAGGTATCGCTGCTCTCGTCGATGGCCCGGGGATCCCGCTTGTCGCGGGGCGGCCGGAGCATCACGAAGCCGCCTTCGGAGCCGAAGCGTCCCCGAATGTCCTGGAAGACGAAGATGAAGCCCTCCGCCGCCAGCTCGGCATAGGAGCCGGCGAAGGTACCGGCCGCCCCGGCGACGCCGTAGGGCGTGCGGGTCAGCAGGAGGGGCAGGGAGGCGGTGGCCCCTTTCGGGGTGAAGATCCGGGTGTGGAGCCGGATGCCGTCGCGCATCGGGATCTGGACATCGGTCGAGTCGAACACCACCGCGGCCGGGAGGCGGGCCTCCCGCGACGGCGGAGTGGCACCGGCGGGGGAGACGAGCAGCAGCAGTGCCGCGGCGGTCTGCCAGCACAAGGGGTTCATGGATGGGTTCCGCAACAGGGGTACGTTTTTGGTCGACTGTTTTGGTACACCAAAACAGCGGTCGGGAGGGGGACGGGGCGGGCGCAATCCATGGCTATCGCCCGCGCCGGGTGGCGGGCGGGACGGGTCCTTCGGCATCCCAGGCGTGCCAGATGCCCCGCTCGCCGTGCTCCGCGATCACCCGCGTCAGCCGGGTGGCGGCATTGCGCCAGTTGGTTTCTACCGCGTGCTGGGCCGCGACCGGGTCACCGGTGGCGACGGCCCGGATGATCGCCTCGTGCTCGCGGACCGAGGTGGGCAGCTCGTCGACCAGGGAGCTGATGTAGAGCCGGGAGTAGCGTTCCACCTGCGGCTTGATGGCCGAGTGCAGCGCCTCCAGCCGGGGCCCGATGACGTCCTCGACGTACCCGTGATGGAAGGCTTGATCGAGATCGAAGATCCGGCTCACCGTGCCATGCTTGCGTGATTCGGCCGCCAGCGTCCGGTTCAGCTGGCGCAGCCGGCGCACGATCTGGCTGCGCCGGGTGTTGGACAGCTGGGCCGCGATCCGCGCGGCAAGGCCCTCGAGGTGCCCGACGATGAGCATGATCTCGCGGCCGTCGTCCTGGGTCAGCGGCGCCACCACCAGCCGCTGGTCCCGTCCCCGGCCGTAGGAGTCGACGAACCCTTCCTGCTGGAGCCGATGCAGGGCGCTGCGCACCGGTGTCCGGCTCAGTCCCAGCCGGTCGGCGACGACCCGCTCGGCGATGCGCGCCCCGGGGGGCAGCTGCCCCGAGACGATGAGCTGGCGCAGCTCCTGATAGACCCGGGAGACACTGTCGGAGCGGGCATCGTCGGGGGCCGCGCCGTTGCTGGTCGAGGCGCGCCGACGCACCGGGCGGCGAACTGGTCGGGAAGAGGCGGTGGCTGACACGAATGGCAAGGATACTTCCGGCGCCGAAGGCATGCAACCGATCGGAGCGGAAACGGTACACCGTTGTGGTATTCTCGGGCGAGCCGTATATTCTCGCCGTTCCGAATGCCAGCCGAAGCATCCACCCCTCGATGTCCGCTCCGACTCTTTGAGGAGTCCCCTCTTCGGGTTCACCTGGTCTGGAGTATGCCGATGTCACGATCCATTGTTTCGACCGCTCGCGCCTTGATCACCCGGTCCCTCTGTCTGGTGGCGCTGGGCCTCCTGGCCAGCCGCGGCTCGGCAGGGGCGCAGGCCCTCTCGGTGCAGGGCGTGGTCACCGATTCGGCCTCCGGCCGTCCGCTCCCGGATGCGCTGGTCCGGGTGGTGGGCAGCGACCTGTCTGCGCACACCAATCTCCGGGGGCAGTTCACGGTGACCGGGCTCACCGCCCCCACCGTCAGCCTGGTGATCAGCCGCATCGGGTATCGGCCCCGGACCCTGGCGGCGACCGCGGGGGCAACCGACCTCGCGATCGCGCTCAGCGTGTCGGTGTTGCGCCTCGATGAGCTGTTGGTGACCGGCCAGGCCGGTGACACCCGCAAGCGGGCGCTGGGGAATGTGATCGGCGAGGTCGACATGGCCGCGGTGCAGGAGCTCGCGCCGAGCAAGAGCGTGCAGGAGGCGCTCTCGGTAGGGGTGCCCGGACTGCAGGTGCAGCGGGCCAGCGGCCAGCTGGGCACCGGCGGCGTCACCCGGATCCGCGGGGTCAGCTCGCTCAGCCTGAGCTCGGAGCCGCTGATCTTCATCGACGGCGTCCGGGCCGACAACACCGCCGGTTCCAACAGCGTCGGCTTCAATGGCGGCGGCGATCACCCGTCGCGCATCAACGACATCGACCCCAACGACATCGAGTCGATCCAGGTGCTCAAGGGTCCCTCCGCCGCCACCCTCTACGGGACCGAGGCGTCGAACG
>DASYPZ010000401.1:0-2060 GCA_036006105.1 Gemmatimonadales bacterium
TAGGGCACCGGTCAGGTAACAATAATCTCTTCGGTGTCACAGCGTCCCTGCCATCACGCCCCGGACCGCCTCCACGGAGGAACTCTCCGTTTAGCGTGGTGGATCGGGGCTTCGTGGTTGATCTGGTGCATCCCGGTACCCCGAATCAACCGCATAACCCGAATCCACCACGATAATTTGCGGACACATCGGATTAAACGGGATATATAGGGCATGGGTGCGGTCCGGGGTGGGCGAGGGGCAACGTCATCACATGACCGGCGCCGAGGAGTGGAGGCCGACGCTGCCGTCCGCGGCGGCCTGGCGGATCAGCCGCCGGACGATGCGGGCGGTCATCGGTCAGATGCCGCCCGGGCCCGCAGACTCCCCGGCGCCCCCGTGGCGCCTGAAGTAGCGCTCGAACTCGCGGGCGATCGCGTCGCCGCTCGCTTCGGGTAGGTCCATCGCGTCCTTGGCCTCTTCCAGGGTGCGCACGTAGTCGGCGACCTCGGAGTCCTGCTGGGCGAGTTCGTCCACGCCGCGGTCCCAGGCGCGCGCCTCCTCGGGCAGGTCGGCCAGCGGCAGCGGCACGTCCAGGACGTCCTCCACGCCGCGCAGCAGCGCCAGCGTGGCCTTCGGGCTCGGCGGCTGCGCCACGTAGTGCGGTACCTGGGCCCACAGCGAGAGTGTCGGGATCCCTGCCTGGGTGCAGGTGTGCTGCAGCACCCCGACGATCCCGGTGGGACCCTTGTAGTCGGACAGGCCCACGCCGATCTCGGTGCCGAGCTTGGCGTCCGACGAGCCGATGGAAACCGGCACCGGGCGGGTGTGCGGCGCGTCGGCGAGCAGCGCGCCGAGCAGGATGATCATCTTGACGCCGAGGCTCTCCAGGCCCTGCACCAGCTCCTCGCTGAACGCCCGCCAGCGCATGTTCGGCTCGATGCCGTGCACCAGGACCACGTCGCGGGATAGCCCGGTGGGGGGCGCGGATTCGTCGGCCGGCAGGGCGCGGGCGACGGAGATCCTGGTCGTCGGCCAGATCAGCCGCTGGGTCTGCCCGCCTTCGATCTCGACCACCGGCCGGTTGACCTGGAAGTCGTAGAAATCCTCGGGATCGATGGCGCCGATGGGAGTCGCCTGCCAGGCGATGCCCAGGTGGTTGACCACCCCGCTCGCCGCCTCGCCCGCGTCATTCCAGCCCTCGAATCCGGCAATGGCGACCGGCGATACCAGTTCGCCGATGTCGTTGAACTCGATAGCTCGCCACCTCCCACGCCGACGCTCGGGCTGTCTGATACAGCCTACGTGGTCGGCCTCGCTTATCGGGTTACCGGGCGGCGTGTCAGCCGAAGGCTACGGAAAGTTCGCAAGGGACGCCTACAATGACTTGCCTATGATTGGGGGGTAATGAGCACGCTACGAACCGCCTTGGCTGAGCGAGTCGTGGTGGCCGACGGGGCAATGGGCACAATGCTCCAGGCCAGCGACGCCACCGTCGACGACTTCGAGAGCTACGAGGGCTGCAACGAGATCCTGAACGTGACCCGGCCCGATATCGTAACCGGGGTTCACGAGGCTTACCTGGAAGCGGGGGCGGACTGCGTCACCACCAACTCGTTCGGCGCCAACCTGGGCAATCTCGGTGAATACGGGATCGCCGAGCGGATCGCGGAGCTGTCCGAGGCGTCCGCCAGGCTCGCCCGCGCGGCCGCCGACCGCTGGGCGTCCCCGGACCGTCCCCGCTGGGTGCTGGGCTCGATGGGGCCCGGGACCAAGCTGCCCACGCTCGGGCACACCACGTTCCGCGAGCTACGCGACACCTATCAGGTCAACGCCGAGGGCCTGCTGCGCGGCGGCGCCGACGCGCTGATCATCGAGACCTGCCAGGACCTGCTCCAGGCCAAGGCGGCCATCATCGGGGCGCGGCGGGCGGTGGCCGAGCTGGCACCAGACGCCCTGATCATCGCCCAGGTCACGATCGAGACGACCGGGACGATGCTGCTCGGAACCGAGATCGGCGCGGCGCTCACCGCGCTGGAGCCGCTCGGCATCGACATGCTCGGGCTGAACTGTGCCACCGG
>DASYPZ010000402.1:0-8235 GCA_036006105.1 Gemmatimonadales bacterium
GCTCATCACCGGCGGAGTACTGGCCGGTCTCATCCAGCCGGCCAATGCCGCGGGTATCCAGGGCAGCCCCGGTGAATTCGCCGTGGCGGAAGGCGCCTACCCGCGGGTCGACAGTCTGCTCAATCTCCCCCAGATCAAGTCGCTCTGGCCTCGCAACATCAATTTCATCTGGGCCGGACAGCCGCTCAGTCTCGGGGTCAATCAGTATCGCCTGCTCTACGCGGTGGAAGACAAGCCGATCATCACCGGCGAAAGCCTGATCAACGCCACCGCGGCGGTCGATCCGCTGACCAACGGTCCCATCGTCCGGTTCGAGCTGAACCGGTCCGGCGGGCGCACCTTCGGCAAGGAGACCGGGCGGCACATCGGTGATTTCATGGCCATCGTACTGGACGGACGGGTCCAGGGTCGGCCGCCGGTGATCCAGGGACAAATCACCACCAGCGGCCAGATCACCATGGGCAACCGGTCGCTCCAGGAAGCCCAGGACCTCGCGCTGACGCTGCGGGCCGGTTCGCTGCCGGTACCGCTCAAGATCGTCGAAGAGCGCCAGGTCAATGGCACTCTCGGCGCCGACTCGATCAATGGCGGCGTGATCGCCGGTCTGGTGGGCACGGCGCTGGTCATCCTGATCATGCTGGGCTACTACGCGGTGAGCGGTCTGCTCGCCGTCGCGGCCCTCGCGTTCTATGTGGTCTTTGCCCTGGGCGGGCTGGCCATGCTGGAGGCCACGCTCACTCTGCCCGGCATCGCGGGCCTGGTGCTGTCCATCGGTATCGCGGTCGACGCCAACGTGCTCATTTTCGAGCGGATCCGGGAGGAGCTGGCCCGGGGCAAGACGGTGCGCCTCGCGGTGGACGAGGGCTTCAAGCACGCCATGCCGGCCATCATCGACTCCAACCTCGCCACGGTGCTGACCGCGCTCTTCCTGTTCCAGTTCGGCACCGGGCCGGTCAAGGGTTTTGCGGTCACCCTGATCATGGGTATCGCCGCGTCGATGATCTCGGCGGTCTTCATCACCCGCACCCTCTACATGATCTGGCAGCGGCGGCGGCCCGATGCCACCTCGCTGAGCGTCGGCTCGGTCCGGCTCTTCAAGAACGCGAACTACGACTTCATCGGGGTGCGGCGGTACGCCTACGGAGTCACCGCGGCGATTCTGGGCATCGGGCTCGCGTTCATGCTGATTCGCGGCGTCAACTACAGCATCGAGTTCACCGGCGGCACCCTGATCCAGGTCACGACCCCCACCAGCGTCGGTGCCGCGCAGCTGCGGTCCTCCCTGGACGGTGTCGGTCTCCGGGGCTCGGAAATCCAGCAGTTCGGCGCACCCGGGGAGTGGGTCATCCGGGCCCGGGCCGCCGCAACCGTCGACGCCAACGACACCCAGACCACCGCCGCGCTGGTCCACCGGGCGCTGGACGGCACGATCGGCGCGGGGAAGTACACGGTGGCGCGCACCGAAGCGGTGGGGCCCAAGGTCGGCGGCGAGCTCCGGCAACGGGCGTTCCTCGCGATCCTGCTCTCGTTCCTCGCGGTGCTCGCGTACCTGGCCTACCGGTTCGAATGGCGCTTCGGCCTCGCGGCCATCGCCGCCACGGCCCACGACATCCTGGCCACCATCGGCTTCATCGCGGTCATCCACCTCGAGGTGAGCCTGGTGGTCGTGGCCGGCGTGCTGACGATGGTCGGGTATTCGCTCAACGACACCATCATCATTTTCGACCGGGCCCGTGAGAATCTGAAAAAGCATCCCAAGGAGTCGTTCTACGACGTCCTGAACCGCTCCATCAACGAGACCCTGCCGCGCAGCATCCTGACCCACGGGACCACGCTGTCCACGCTCATGGCGCTGGCCCTGTTCGGCGGGGAAGTCATCCGGCCCTTTGCGCTGGTCATGTTCTTCGGCGTGTTCACCGGCACCTTCTCGTCGATCTATATCGCGGCCCCGGTGCTGATGTACATCGAGACCCGCTGGCCCGGCGCTCATGCGCGCGGCGTCCGCAGCGCGGCCGCGCCGAGCGGCGCGCCGGTGCCGGTCACCAGCGGGCGAAAGGCCTGAGCCGAAGCCGGCGGGAATGCTGGTCGATACCCACTGCCATCTCGCGGACGCCGCCTTTGCCGGTGACGCCCGCGAGGCGGTGGACCGTGCGGTGGCCGCGGGCGTCGGGCATGTGATCGTAGTCGGTGAATCCCGTGAGGCGGCGGACCGGGCGCTGGACATCGTCGGCGTCGATGCGCGGGCCTCGGCCACGGCGGGTGTGCATCCTCACGTCGCCAGCCAGTGGGACTCGGCGGCGGCGGAGTGGCTGACCGGCCGGCTGGCCGATCCGCGGGTGGTGGCCGCCGGCGAAATGGGGCTGGACTATCACTACGACTATTCGCCCCGGGACCGCCAGCGCTCCGCCTTCGAGGCGCAGCTCGGCATCGCGGCCCTGGCGGGGAAGCCGGCGGTGATCCACTCCCGCGAAGCCGATGACGACCTCGCCGCGATCCTCAGGAACCATCCCCGCACGCTCGCCGTGCTGCATTCGTTCAGCAGCGGACCGGCGGTGCTGGATGCCGGCCTCGCGCTGGGGCACTACGTGTCGTTCAGCGGCATGATCACCTTCAAGAGCTGGCGCCAGGACGACGCGATTCGCCGAGTGCCCACCGATCGGCTGCTGGTGGAAACCGACGCGCCCTACCTGGCTCCGGTCCCTCACCGGGGCCAGCGCAACGAGCCCGCGATGGTGGTGCGAGTCGCGGCGCGGCTGGCCGAGGTGCTCGGCCTCCCGGCGGACGAAATCGCGCGCATGACCACAGCCAACGCCCGGCGCCTGTTCGGGGCGCGCATCCCGGGCTAGAACGGGAGACCGGACTTGAGTCCCACCGTCCCATCCGATATCGACATTGCCCAGGCGGCCACGCTGCGCCCGATCGCCGACGTCGCCGCCGAAGTCGGACTCGCCCCCAATGAGATCCTGCCCTACGGCCACACCAAGGCCAAGGTCACCATGGCCGCCATCCGGGCCCGCAAGCCCAGCGGCCGGCTGGTCCTGGTCACCGGGATCAGCCCGACACCGGCCGGGGAAGGGAAGTCCACGGTGACCGTGGGCGTGAGCCAGGCCCTGCGCCGGCTCGGCAAGAAGGTCGTGGTCTGTATCCGGGAGCCGTCACTGGGACCGGTGTTCGGGGTCAAGGGCGGCGCGGCCGGTGGCGGGTACGCGCAGGTGATTCCGATGGACGAAATCAACCTGCACTTCACCGGGGATTTCCACGCCATCACCTCGGCGCACAATCTCCTCTCCGCGATGCTGGACAATCACCTGCATCACGGCAATGCCCTGGGGCTGGATACCCGGCGGATCACCTGGCCGCGCACCATCGACATGAACGATCGTGCGTTGCGCTCGATCGTCACCGGGCTGGGCGGGCTCAACGGCGGCCCGACCCGGGAAGACCGCTTCGTGATCGTGCCGGGCAGCGAGATCATGGCCATTCTCTGTCTGGCCTCGGATCTGGCGGATCTCGAGACCCGCCTGGGCCGCATCATCGTCGGGCTGACCCGGGAGAAGAAGCCGGTCACCGCGGCGGATCTCAAGGCGTCCGGCGCCATGACCTTGCTGCTGCGCGATGCCATCCTCCCCAATCTGGTCCAGACGCTCGAGGGCGGTCCCGCGCTGGTCCACGGCGGCCCGTTCGGCAACATCGCTCACGGGTGCAATTCCCTGATGGCCACCAAGCTCGGACTCTCGCTGGGCGACATCGTCATGACCGAGGCGGGGTTCGGCGCCGACCTCGGCGCGGAGAAATTCCTCGACATCAAGTGCCGACTGGGCGGCCTCAACCCGGAAGCCGCGGTGATCGTGGCCACGGTGCGGGCGCTCAAGATGCACGGCGGCGTCAAGAAGGACGCGCTGGGGACGCCGGATCTCGCCGCGGTGACCCGCGGGTTAGCCAATCTCGAGGGGCATGTCCGCAACATGCAGAAGTTCGGCCTGCCGGTGATCGTGGCGCTCAACCGGTTCGTCTCGGACACGGTCGAGGAGCAGGACGTGGTCCTGGCCGCCGCCCGGGGATGGGGCGTGCGAGCGGCTCTGTCGGACGTGTGGGCCAGGGGCGGCGAGGGCGGGGAAGCGGTGGCCCGGGAAATCCTGGCCGCGCTGGACCAGCGGGACTCCCGCTTCGCCCCGATCTACGACGCCGCGCTCCCCATCAAGCAGAAGATCGAGATCATCGCCACCCAGGTGTACGGCGCCGCCGGAGTCGATTATCAGGCCGCCGCGGATCGGTCCATCGCCCAGTGCGAGGCGATGGGCCTGGGCGGCACCCCGGTGTGCATGGCCAAGACCCAGTATTCGTTCAGCGATGATCCCACCAAGCTGGGGCGTCCCACCGGATTTCGCATTACGATTCGCGACGTCTACGCCTCGGCGGGTGCCGGATTCGTCGTCGCATTGGCGGGAGACATCATGACCATGCCGGGACTGTCGAAGAACCCTGCCGCCGAGAATATCAGGGTTCACGCAGACGGCCGCATCGAAGGATTGTTCTAATGACGATCGGATTCGTGTCGACGCCCGGTGCCCCCAAGGCCATCGGGCCGTACAGCCAGGCCGCGGTCTACGGAGACCTGATCTTCACCGCGGGCCAGATCGCCCTCGACCCCGCCTCCATGGAGATCCAGGCCGAAGGGATCGTCGAGCAGACCGAGCGGGTGCTCTCGAATCTGGAAGCGGTCCTCGAAGCCGCCGGGTCCGGTCTCTCCGGTGTGCTCAAGACCACGGTATTCCTGCAGAGCATGTCCGACTTCGCGGCGATGAACGAGGTGTATGCCCGCCGCTTCGGCGCCCACCGCCCGGCCCGGAGCACCGTGGCAGCGGCCGGCCTCCCCCGCAATGTCCTGGTGGAAATCGAGGTCGTCGCGGTCAAAGGCCAACGGTGAGTCTGACGGGGGCGGATCGGGCCTGGTGGTCCGGCCGGTCTTCAAAACCGCGATGGAGACGCCTTCGGCTGCTCCGGTGGGTTCGATTCCCACACGCTCCCGCCACCTTTCTCGCTCTCCTGATGGCGCAGCCGCTGCGGGCGCAGATTCCCACCGCTCCCGTCACCCCGCCGCCTGAAGTCCAGCCCGCGGCCGCCGACACGGTGCCGGGCCTCAAGCCCCTCCCGGCCTTCTTCCATTCGCTGCTCATTCCCGGCTGGGCCCAGTCGAAGCTCGACCGAAAGCTCACCGCCGCATTGTTCGTGAGCTGGGAAGGCCTCACCCTCGGGATGTCGCTCAAGGCGGCGGGTGAGGCGCGCTACCTCAAACGCATCGGGGCCGACTCGGTCCGCATCGCGGGCAAGAAGAGCGAGCGACAGGACTGGCTGGTGCTGCTGGCGTTCAACCATCTGTTCTCCGGACTCGAAGCCTACGTCAGCGCCCATCTCCAGGGCTTTCCCGCGGACGTCAAATTCCGGCCCGCGCCCAGGGGCGTCGGGATGCAGGCGATCGTGCCGTTCCGCATTCCGTGAACCGCGCCCCGATCGGCATCTTCGATTCGGGTCTCGGGGGCCTGACCGTTGCCCAGGCCATCTTCGAGCGGCTGCCCCACGACTCCACCATCTATTTCGGCGATACCGCGCGGGTGCCCTATGGTCCCAAGTCCCCGGACACGGTGCGGCGATACAGCCTGGAGATCATGGAGTGGCTGCTTTCGCAGGGCGTCAAGGCGATCGTGGTCGCGTGCAATACCAGCACCGCCCACGCCCTGGATGCGCTGCGGGCCGCGTCTCCGGTTCCGGTCATCGGCGTGATCGAGCCGGGAGCCCGGGCCGCGGTCGCGGCCGCTGCCGGGCTTCCGGTCGGCGTGATCGGGACGGCCGGGACGATCGGCAGCGGCGCGTATGAGCGGGAGATCCACCGACTCGCCCCGGAGACAACTGTGGTGGCGGTGGCGTGTCCCCTGTTCGTTCCGCTGGTCGAGGAGGGATGGTTCGATCACCCGGCGACCCGGCTCATCGCCGCGGAGTATCTGCGCCCGCTGCGGGAGCGAGGGGTGGGTTCGCTGGTGCTGGGGTGTACCCACTACCCGCTGCTCGAGCCGCTGCTCCAGGAGGTCATGGGCCGGGAGGTGCGTCTCATCGACAGTGCCCGGGAGACCGCGCAGGCAGTGCAGCGCGCCCTCGTCGAGGCCGGTCTCGACGCCCCGGCCGACATCGGGCCCCCGACCCACCGCTTTGCGGTGAGCGATGATCCGGTTCGATTTCAGAGTGTGGGCGCGCGATTCCTGGGAGGCCGCCTGGGACAGGCGGAGGTCGTCACGCTGGGAACTGGGTGAGCTCCACGCCCTGGTCGGTGGCCACGGCGTAGCGAAGTCCGTCGAGCCACGCCCCGGGATTGAGATAGCGTTGTCCCGGCCTCGGTTCGGTCAGGGCGGGACGATGGGTGTGTCCCATCACCAGGAGTGAGACCTCCGGCTCGGCGGCGAGCCGTTGCTCGGCATAGAGACGCTGGCGCGCGGCGGCCGCATCGAGCACGGCGGCATCGCGGGTCGAATCGGCCAGGTGGCTGCTGAACCGCTTCACCAGCCAGATCCCGGCGTCGGGATGCACCAAACCGTACAGCGCCGACGTCAGCGGATGCCGGGTGACCCGGTGAATCAGCCGTCCTCTCCAGTGTGCCTCGGACACCCCGTCGCCGTGGATCGCCAGCACCGTCCGGGCGCCCAGCTGCAGGCGAAGCTCCTCGGAGGCGAAGCGAATGCCGAGCTCGGTTTCCCAGAAGGAGCCGCCCCAGCGATCGTGGTTGCCGCCGGTCATGGCCACCGGAATGCGCCGGGCCAGCTCCCCCAGCCGAGCCGCCACCCGAATGCCGGCGCGCGGGATGACCCGGCGATAGGAAAACCAGAAGTCGAACAGGTCTCCATTGACCAGGAGACCGTCGCCCAGGTGTTCGACCTGGTCGAGGAAGGCGAGAAACGCCTCCTCCACGCTGTCGGGGACGGCGCCCAGATGGGAATCCGAGACGATGACGAGGCGTTCCATGCGCATCGAACGAAGATAGGACCGGGAGGCGAGATGACACCAGATGTTCCCGTGATATCGGAGACCACCGTCCGGGTCAACTACAGCGAGACCGACCAGATGGGCGTGGTCTATCATGCCCGGTACCTGGTCTGGCTGGACATCGCCCGGTGCGAGCACCTGCGGCGCACCGGCATTTCGTACGCCGACCTGGAGCAGCGCGGGCTGCGGCTCGCGGTCGGCGATCTCCGGATTCGCTACCGCCAGCCGGCCCGGTACGACGATCTGGTCCGGGTGCGGTGCTGGGTGCGCGAGTGCGTGTCTCGCCGGGTCATCTTCGGCTATGCGGTGGACTGCCCCGACCGTTCCGCGCTCCTCGCCACCGCGGAGACCGCCATGCTGGTGCTCGGCCCCGATTTCGCCTGGTCCCGGCTCCCGGCCGACGTGGCGGCACGGCTGCCGGCGTCTCCGGATCTCTTTCGCCTCTTCTGACCACCGATTGGCACCGCTATGATCCACGGCATGAATCGCATCTTGCCGTTCCTCCTGCTGGCCGGTGCATGCGCCGGCGGCGGCTATGCTCCGTTGCCCATCCCGGCCGGCCTCGCCCCGTCGACCCGCGAAGCGGCCACCGCCTGGGCGCGGACCACGCTCCCGGCGGAGAACCGGGAAATCCGGTTCCGATTCAAGTTTCAGAACGAGGAGGGCTCCGCGGGTGGCCGGGGCAGGGCACGGCTCGCCCTCCCCGACTCGGTGCGGTTCGACGTGGTAGGAGCCCTGGGCGCCGGGCGGGCGGCGGCATTTGTGGTCGGAGATACGGCCCTCTGGGCCGATCCCAAGGAGGATGTCCAGAAGCTGGTGCCGAACTATCCCCTGTTCTGGGCGATGCTTGGGGTGGCCCGGGAGCCTGGACCGGGGGCAACCGTGCGAAAAACTGCAGACGGCACCATTACTGCTTGGCAATTCGTGTCCGGAGGGGATACTCTGGAGTACGTCCGGGAGACCGGCCCCGGCAACCGGCTCATCGCCGAGGTTCGCCAGGGCGGCAATCGGCTGGGCCGGGTGGAGACGAAATTCGGTCCTGACGGACTGCCGGCGACTTCGCGGCTCCTGGTGCGCCGTCCGGTGGCGAAGCTCGATTTGACCTTTTACAAAAACGAGAAAGCACGCCCCTTTGCGCCGGATACCTGGATTCGTCCTGATTCTCTTGAGCGCTAGCACGCTCTCGCTCGGCGCGTGCCTGTA
>DASYPZ010000403.1:0-8232 GCA_036006105.1 Gemmatimonadales bacterium
GGCCCAGGCTCGCAGGACCTTCGCCTCGGCGAGGGCAGGGGCGAGCAACGCGGCGCGGGCCCGGATCGAGCTCACGCCGGCCTCGGTGACCTGGGCCGCGAAGCCGGCGTGCTCGACCGTCGTGCCGGCAATCCCTTCGCCTCCACGATGCAGCAGGTATCCGCCCTGCCCGAACACGATCGATGGCTCGGCCCCATCCGGCCAGGCCAGCGCCACCAGCTGGCCCCGCACCGGTTCCACCGAAATGGGCCGGGGGAGGTTGGCGATGCGGCCGCTCCAGGCTCCGGCAGCCAGCACCACGTGATCGGCCGGGTGCCACTGACTGCCCTCCACTCCGGTGACCCGGCCGCCCGAATGGGTGAGCGTCGTGATGGTGTCGTTCACCACCTGAACACCCAGCCGCATGGCATCCTTCCGGAGCGCGTCCACCAACCTGACCGGGTCCACGCAGCCGTCCCGCGGTGCCAGGAGGGCCCCCTGGGTCGCCGCGAGCCAGGGCCAGTCGCGACGCACCTCCTCGGGATCGAGCCATTCGCAGTGATGCCCGTGTTGGCGCTGCCAGGCGACTCGCTGTTTCAGAATCTCGACCTGGGCGTCACCATTCGCGGTCTGGAGGATGCCGCCTTCCCAGAGTCCGATGTCGACACCGGTCGCATCGAGGAGTGGCTGCGCCACGTCTCGATAGAATTCGCGACCGGCGATGCCGAGCTCGAAGAGGACGTCGTCGGCCGGCGCCTCGATCTGGGGCGCGAGCATCCCGGCCGAGGCGCGCCAGGCCTCGCCGGACTGTCCGCCCCGTTCGATGAGCCGGACCCGGCGCCCGCCGAGCGCCAGCTGGCGGGCGCACGCGGCGCCGACAACGCCGCCGCCGACGATGACAATTTCAGATGCAGCAGTCACTTACACCTCGACGAAACTTTTTGAAACGTCAATCGTACTGTAGCACGCTGCCAATTGGCAGTTCAATTGACTCGGTGTCTACTGCCTGAAGGAAGGATACCATGATCCGGAGCGTGGTCGGGTTCGCGGGAGTCGCTGTCGTGGCGATGATCGCATTGAAGCTACTGGGCGGCCTGTTCGGCTTCGCCATCAGCATCTTCATGATGCTGTTGTGGCTCGCCTTCTGGGGCTTCATCATCTACCTGGTGCTGCGGGTGATCAGCCCGTCGACCGCGGATCGGGTGCGGGATACGATTCGGGGAAACAAGCCGGCGGCTTGAGGGCAGGATCGAGGATTGAGGATCCAGGATTGAGAACTGAGGGTGATCCCCTCGATTCTCAATCCTCATTCCTCATTCCTCATTCCTCATTCCTCATTCCTCATTCCTCATTCCTAGTTCGGCGTCGACGTATGCAGGTGCACGATCTTCCACCCCGCGCCGCCGCTCTTCGGCGTGAGCAGCACCGTCGCCTTCCCGTCCCGCGCTAATCCTTCCTTGACCGACAGCCACCGATACTCGAAGTACACCCACACCAGCGTCTGGCGCACCTCGAGTCGGCTGGATGTAATGGCCACTTCGCCCCCGGCCTCGATACCGGCAAACCGGGGCGGCGCATAGCGGAGCTCTCCGTTGGCGATCACGGTGGCATCGGAGTCCCAGAGGGAATCGGCGGTGGCCATGCGGCTGTCGGCGTCGAGGGCCGCGGTAATGACCGCCGTCACCGGTTCATCCACTCCGCCGGGTGTGAGCACCGGCGCGGGGGCGGCGGCCTGGGGATGGCCGCAGCCTGCCGCCAGCAGCACCAGCCAGCGCCTAGACCGCGTCCAGCGCATCCAGGACACCCCAGACCAGCAGGGGGAGCAGCAGTTCGTGATGGCCGGTGAGCTGATAGCCGGTCCCGCCGGCGCGAGTCGGGCGCTCGACCACGTTCATGCGGGGACGGTATTGCCGGATCATGTCGAAGTCCGCGGCCAGAAAATCCGTGGGCCGGCCGGCTCCCAGGTTGCGCGCCACCGCGAGCGCCTTGAGAAACACCTCCGGCATCACCACCGCGCTGCCCCAGTTGAGCACCGCCCCGCCGGCGTGGATCGACGGCAACGAGCCGGCCAGCTTGCGGAAGTCGCGCAGGGAGGTGTTCCCTAACGCGGCGCCATCGG
Source organism: Gemmatimonadales bacterium (assembly GCA_036006105.1). Classification (GTDB taxonomy): domain Bacteria; phylum Gemmatimonadota; class Gemmatimonadetes; order Gemmatimonadales; family GWC2-71-9; genus JABFSM01. The sequence goes on from DASYPZ010000403.1 coordinate 2,099, forward strand.
CGCTGGGATGCTGGTGATTGATCTCGGCGCCGATCGTGGTGTGCACGGTCACCGGGACATGGTGGTGCCGGCACCCGAGCAGGATGGAGACGGCGGCGCCGGGCAGGGCGGGCCGAGCCGCCAGGGCCCGGGCGAGCCCCTCGCCATAGCCCAGGCCATCCGCGGCGGCGGCGACGCACGCCGCGTTCATTGCGGCACCGGTCTCCTCGACCATGCCGAAGGTCCCGTCTTCGAGCCCCGCCTCCACGTCCTCGCTGGTGCCGCCGAAGGCGGCCAGCTCGAAATCGTGGATCGCGGCCGCGCCGTTCATCGCCACGTGGGTGACGATGCCGCGTTCGATCCATCGCAGGACCAGTGGACCCAGGCCAACCTTGACCACGTGCCCACCCAGCAGCAGCACGACCCCCTTCTTTTCCCGTGCCGCGTTCGCGACATGGGCCAGGATGGCGCGGAAGTCCCGGGCAGCGAGGATGTCGGGAAGACTGGCGAGAAAGGCGTGAAAGGAGAGATCGGTGCCCGGCGGTGAAGCCAGCAGAGAGGACTCTACTTTGTTGCGCCGGCCCCGGATGGGTACGGTACGGAGCCGTTCGACGTCGGCCTCGCCTTTGCCCACTCAGGACCCGCCCGGGGCGGGCGTGATCTTCTCGAGCCGGAGCGTGATGGTGCCGTAGGGCAGCCGGGAGCGGATCTGCACCGGAATCCGCCGCGCGTCATCGGTGATCCAGAGTCTCGCCTCGGCCCGCTCCGCGAACATCTTGTCGCCCACCACGGGGTTGAGCACCAGGCTCGGCACCTTGGTGCCGTCCGGAAGCTCGATGGTCTCCCGCTTCAGGACGTTGATGAGAATCGGATTGAGCTCCGGCTTGAAATGCCGCTCGAACTTGTAGCTCTTCCCAACCTCGAGCGGTGTCGTGCGGACGAAATAGAGAAACGACGCATCATCCAGCGGCTCGGCGCTGGTGGGCGTCGTGGCCGTGGCTTCCTTCTGACGATAGTAGCCCGAATCGCCGAAAATCTCGTATTCCCGCAGATACCGCCGGCTGTTTTCCTTGCTGTCCTGCCGGAACCGGAGCGAGCGGAAGCCCTGCACGCTGGTCCACGATTCCAGGCTGCTCTGAATCCGGAAGACCAGGGCGCTCCCGTCGAGCGAGAAGCGGAAGAGAAAGGCCGGTTGTCCCCGTACCGTGTCAATTTCCGCGACCTGGATCGATGCCGTGCCGACCGAGAGCATGCCGAACTTGGCGGTATAGTCGAACCGTTCGCCGACGCCGAATGGATACGACGCGGGCGGGGCCGCCGCCGCGGCGAACTGAAAGAAGACCAGCGCGGGCGCGAGACTCACGAGGTGGCGCCTTCCACCTGACGCGGCGCCGCGATATGGATGCTGCCACCGGCCTTCCAGACCTGGCGCGCGGTTTCCCAGGGCCGGACGCGGCTCTCCCGCGGGCGGAGATCGTGGCGCTCCACCACCGGAACGGTCTCGATCCGTCGGGCGTGCTGGGCCGCCCGCCCGATCAGCTCGGCGTTGGCGGCCCAGCCCTCGGAGGTGAGCAGGGTGGATCCGGGGTGGCGCATGGCATTCCGGAGCGTCATCAGCCGGAAGGCCACGAACCCGCTGACCGTATCGGTGACTCCCGGTACCCGCACCGCCCGACGCAGCAGCATGGGCGCCCAGCGTCGCACCATCCGCCGACCGCGCGAGGGCTCGCCGGAGAGCGTGGCCTCTCCCACGACCATATCGGCGCCGCTGTCGAGCCGGCGCACGAAGTCGGGGAGGAAATGGGGCCCATGGGAGAAGTCGGCGTGCATGACGATGGCGCTGTCCCGCTTGGGGCGGTCGCTTCGGGCGAGGGCGAGATTGAGCAGCTCCTCCACCGAGCGCGCGTATCCCTGCCGCACCGCGTGCCGCACGACGGTGAGGGGCAGAACCTTGGTGTACGGTTCCAGGATGTCGGCCGACTGGTCGGTCGAGCCGTCGTCCGCCACCAGGAGCTGATATTCGCGCGGAAACTCCTCGAAGACCTTGCGGATCTTCCAGAGCAGAACCCCGATCGTGGGGGCCTCATCGAAGCTGGGAATACAGACGTAAATCATTTCAGGTCAACGCTCTCCGTGACTGAACGATACACCGAAAGCACCCCATTGGCCATCGCGGTTGCACTGAAACCCTCCACCCGCGCGCTGGCCGCCCGTCGGGTGGTTTCCCTGAGGGCCGGCTCGGTCAGGAGGCGCTCCACCGAATCGGCGAGGGCTCGCGGGTCTTGGGGTGGTGAAAGCAGCCCGGCCCCGCCCGACAGCATCTCGGGAATCCCGCCTCCGCTGGTCGCGGCAATGGGGACGCCCAGGGCCATCGCGTCCAGCACGGTGGTGCCGAGTCCTTCTTCCTTGGAGCTCATCACGAAGACGTCCGCGCTCGCGATCAGGCGGAGGGGCTCCTGTATCTGCCCCACGAGATGAATCCGGTCCCCCATCCCCAGTCGCTCGATTCTCGCCTCCAGGTCGCGCCGCAGCTCGCCTTCACCGGCAATCACCCAGTGCACCTCGGGCCGACGGGGCCGGAGCGCCGTTGCGGCCTCGACCAGGGTCGCATGGTCCTTGTGATCCACCAGCGCCCCCACCGTCACCACGAGGGGGCCGGCCACCGGCAGGCCGAGGCGGGACCGAATATCACCCGCCGATATCGAGCGCACGCCTGCTACATCGATGCCCGAGTGGACCGTCGTGATACAGGAGGAGGGAATTCCGTCGGAAACCAGGATCGCCCGCACCGCCTCGGAAATGGCGATGACCCGGTCGGCCCGGACCCAGAAGCCGCGCCGTCTGAGATGGAAATCCACCCGGCGGGTGGCGACGAAGGGAGATCGGGTGACGGCTGCGGCCAGGCCGGCCAGCGTCAGGGCGTGGGCATCGTGGGCGTGGAAGAGGGTCGGACGACGGCCCCCCTCGGCGATGGCGCCGAGGAGCGCCGCGGGGGAAAGACCGATGCTCCAGCCGACCGTCCGCACCGGCACTCCGGCCTGGACAAGCCGCTCGGCCAGCAGCGTGCCGCGCCCGGTGATGACGATCTGTTCGACCTCATCGCGCCGCGCCGCCAGGGCGCGGGTCAGCAACAGCACCTGATTCTGTCCGCCGCGCCACTCCCGCCCCGAGGCGAGGTGGACGATGCGGCGGGGCAGCGCTGTCACCGGCGGAGCGAATCAGGGAAGACCGGACAGGACGCGTCCTCGAAGTTCTTGATGTTGGTCTGCAGGCCGATGAGCGGCAGGGTCCGGTCTCCCGCGCTCACGCTGCCGAGGCGAGGGGCTCCCTGAATCGGATCGCCATTATATAGGAGCACCCCATCGGCCTTGCCTTCCGGGTTCACGATCAGCACGCCGAATCCGACCGGGGGAGTGTCCGGCAGGGTGCCCTGGAGACCCACGACCATGAGGCTGTCGGTGCGACCCACCACCGATCCGAATACCGGCCCGAGTGCGATGCGGACCGGCAGCGCGGCGGGGAGGTTGGCGGGAGGCACCGAGAGGGTCTTCCCGGGACGGGTAAACTCCTCGAGGATGAGGCTCTGGCCGGCCACGGCGGCCATGCCGCACCCGAAGTTGCCGGAGTTGGCGGAGGAACATCCGGCCAGCAGCAGCAGCGCGGCGAGGGTGTGAATTCTCTGGGTCACGGTGGAGTTGTCTCCGGCGCGTCGGGTGTCCCGCTGATTCCCAAAGATACATCGTCGAGGTAACATTGAACTTCACCCGCCCGTATGGACGTGATGGGTCTCGACGAATTGCGCGCCCGTCTCGACAGCCTGCTTGCCAGTCAGGGATCCTCCACCGATCGCCGCGCCGAGGCGTCGGGACTGCATGCCGCGCTCGTCGATTTCAAGGTGGTGGTGGGCGAGCATCGGGACGCGCTCGCCAAGGCGGAGCGCGAGCTCGAGCTGGAGCGCCGTCAGGAGATCGACGCCGAGCGGCGGGGCCGGCTGGCCGCCGAGATCGGCGATGCCGAAACGGTGCGCATCGCGACGGAGTACACCGCACGGCACCGGGAGCGGGTGGTCCTGCTCGAGCGCAAGGTCGGCGTGATGCGGGACGAGCTGGCCTATGCCGAGCGGGAGTACGAAACGCTGGCGGCCCGCTACCAGGCTGCCCGCCAGGGTATGCCTGGACCGGCGTCCGCGCCGGCATCGGCGGACCTTTCGGATCGTGAATTCGACGTGCTCAAGGCCCGGGCCGATCGCGAAGCGTCCGAACAGGCGGTCAAGGCGCAGCTCGAAATGCTGAAGAAGAAACTCGGGAAACAGTAGACTCCCCACTCGCCCCACAGCGGAGCTCCCTCGTGGCGAAAAATCCGGACACCGCGTTCTTCGGCCATCCCTCTGGGCTCTCCACCCTCTTCTTCACCGAGATGTGGGAGCGATTCAGCTTCTACGGTCTCCGCGCGATCCTGGTGCTGTTCATGACGGCCTCGCTCGCCACCGGCGGGCTGGGGTTCGACGTCGAGCGGACCGGCGCGATCTACGGCACCTACGCCGCGTCGGCCTACCTGATGTCGATGCCGGGCGGCTGGATCGCGGACCGGGTGCTTGGCTTGCGACGCACGGTGTTCTGGGGCGGGGTGCTGATCATGCTGGGGCAGGCGTCCCTGGCGATGCCCAACAGCGGGATCTTCCTTTATCCCGGGCTGATGCTCATCGCGCTGGGCACCGGTATGCTGAAGCCGAACATCTCGGTGCTGGTGGGCACGCTCTACACGCCTGAAGACACCCGCCGCGACGCCGGCTTCTCGATCTACTACATGGGTATCAACCTGGGCGCGTTCCTCTCGCCCCTGGTCTGCGGCTGGCTGGCCCAGGGCACCGGCTTCCAGCACATCCTGGCCAGCGTGGGTATTAACCCGGCGCTGTCCTGGCACTTCGGGTTCGCGGTCGGGTCGCTGGGCATGGCGCTGGGGCTGATCCAGTACGTGATCACCGGGCACCGGCTGGGCGACCGCGGCATCGCGGTGTACGGGTCGCCGACCCCGGAGCTGCTGTCGTCGGCGCGGCGGAAGCTGCTGATCGGGGTCGGAGTCATCGTCGCGGCCATTGCGGTCGTCGGGCTGCTGGCGTCGAACGGCACCATCGCCCTCACCGCCACCGGGATCGGCCGGGCCACCGACTACATCCTGCTGGCGATCGTCATCGGGTTCTTCGGCTGGCTCTTCATGGCGGGCGACTGGACCCCGGCGGAACGCAAACGGCTGATCGTGATCACGGTGCTCTTCCTCGGCGCGTGCGTCTTCTGGGCCGCGTTCGAGCAGGCCGCCACCTCGCTCAACCTGTTCGCGCAGCGACAGACCGAGAACACCATCTTCGGGATCAGCTATCCGGCGAGCTGGCTCCAGTCGGTCAATTCCGCCTTCATCATCATCCTGGCGCCGGTGTTCGGCTGGATCTGGCTGAAGCTGGGGCCCCGGGATCCCTCGAGCCCGGCCAAATTCTCCATGGCGCTGTTCTTCCTGGGCACCGGGTTCGGGGTGATGATTCTCGCGGCGCTGGCCTCGTCCAATGGGCAGAAGGTGAGCCCGATGTACCTGATCGTGACCTATCTGTTCCATACCGTGGGCGAGCTCTGTCTCTCGCCGGTGGGTCTCTCGGCGATGACCCGGCTGGCGCCGACGAGAGTGGTGGGCCTGATGATGGGAGTCTGGTTCCTGGCGACCTCGGTGGGCAACAAGATCGCGGGCACGGTGGCGAGCCTCTACGAGTCGTTCACCCTCCCCACCTTGTTCGGGGCCGTGACCGCCACCGCGATCTTCTTCGCGATCGTGATGGCGCTCCTGATCAAGCCGATCAAGAACATGCTGGCCCGGCCCGAATAGGGCCGGGACCGGTCAGGGCTTGAACGCGGCGCAGGCGACCCGCGCGCCCGAGCTGCCGGTGGGATCGGTCTTTTCGTCGTCGGGGTCGGCATGGATCACCAGCGCCATGCCGCGCCCCAGAAACGCCTTGAGTCCCTTGGCCGCCTCGGGACCGGTCACGTCCACCGTCGCATCGGCCTTCCCGTTCTTGTCCACGTCCAGGTTGGGCAGGTCGCCCAGATGATGCCCCTGCGGGTTCAAACGGCCGTGTTTCATGCCGCCGGGATTGAGGTGGCTTCCCGCCG
>DASYPZ010000404.1:0-5358 GCA_036006105.1 Gemmatimonadales bacterium
GAAGCGCTGAAAATGATGCTCGGCAAGGAGGTGGCTGCCGGGCGGGACGAGGCGGGGCACTATGTCACCTGGCTCGCCACCATCGGGGCGGTGAGCCCGCTCCTGGGGCTGCTGGGTACCGTGCTGGGCGTCATGGACGCCTTCATCGGCATCTCCAACAAGGGTTCCGGCAACCTGGCCGCAGTCGCGCCCGGGGTGGCGGAAGCCCTGGTGACGACAGTGGCAGGCCTGGCCGCCGCCATTCCCGCGCTGATGGCCTACAACTATTTCGCGAACAAGGTCTCGGAATTCGAGTCGGAGCTGGAGGGATTCGGGAACCTGCTGGTGGGTTGGATGGCCCGGGAAGGATTGCTCTAGATGTCCCTGTCCAGCGGCGGGTTCGGCCGGCGACGGCGGTTGCTCCCGACGGCGGACATCAACGTCACCTCGCTGGTGGACGTCGCGTTCGTCCTGCTGATCATCTTCATGATCACCGCCCCGATGATGCAGGGTGGTGTGGCGGTCGAGCTGCCCAAGGCCGAGGGCCGCCCGCTGGCTCCGAAGGAAGGCGTCATCATCACCGTCGATCGGAGCGGCCGGATCTATGTGGATCAGACCCGGGTCACCTATGACGAATTCCGGGCGGCCTTCCGCGCGCTTGTGGCCAAGCGGGGCACCTCGAACGTCTACCTGCGGGGCGACCGCCGGGTGCCCTATGGAGAAGTGGTGCGCGTCATGGCGGCGATGATCGCCGCGGGCGTGACCAACGTCCAGATGACCACGGAAGACGAGGAGATCGCACCCTGAGCGCGAGGGCTGCCCGGCTCCCCCGGGGCGCGGTGTGGACCGGCCTGGCCGGCACGGCGATGATCCACCTCGGTGCCGTCGCGGTGCTGCTGTTCGCGGTGCGACCCGTCAGCACGCTGAACCAGCCGAGCTATGCCGTCGAGCTGGTTGCCGCGGCGCCGGCCACGGGCTCCCCTCGGGCAACCCCGGAGGTCGCGCCCCCGCCGCCCACGATTCCGAAGAGTGTTCCCAAGGTGGCTCCCAAGCCGGTGAAGCCCGTCAGGCCGACCGTCAAGACACCGAGCAAGAGCGCGCCGGCCAAGACCGCCAGTCCGGTCACGCCGCTCCCGGGGGAAACCCCGAAAGGCGGCACCGACATCGCCAATGTGAAGACCCAGGGCAAGGAGTTTCCCTATCCCGAGTATCTCCGCAATCTCGTCACCCAGATCTATCGCCGCTGGAACCGTCCACCCGGTAACGCCGCGCTCGAAGTCGAGGTGACCTTCGTGATCCTGCGAGATGGCACGGTCAAGGACATCAAGGTGTTTCGGTCGTCGCGAAGTTTCTCGTTCGATCAGGAGGCGCAGGGCGCGATCGATGCGGCCGGCGCCGTCAAGGCGTTCGGTCCGCTCCCGAGCGGCTACCCTGCGGACTATCTGCCGATCAGTTTTCTGTTCACGCCGAGGCAAACGCCGTGAGGAGCGCCATGGGCCGGATGATCGCGAGAGCCGCCGGATGCCTTCTCCTGGGCTTCCTGCCGGCCATGCTCTCCGCTCAGGACACAGTGCGGGTGGGCATCACCTATCGTCCCGGTGTCCGTCCGGGCCTGGTGGTGCTCCCGGCCCCGGGACTCGATTCGGTTCGCGCGATCGTGGCGCGAGATCTGGATTACAGCGACCGATTCGAGGTCATCGCCCTCACCCAGACCGCGCCGACCGAACCGTCCCCGCGCGGCCCGATCAATTTTGCCTTCTACCGCACTCTGGGTGCCGCGCTCGCCCTCGAGCTGGTGCCGGCCGCGAACGGGGGGATCACCGCCCGGCTCTACGATCTGGCGGCCGAACGCGCCCAGGCCGAGACGACCATGCCCGCGGACCGGAGCGGGGCGGGGGAGGGGCGGATGACGGTACACCGGCTCTCCGACGAAATCGTCCGGCTGCTCACCGGCCAGCCGGGCATCGCGGCGACCCGCATGCTCTTCCTGAACGACGATCGCCGGATCTGGCGGATCGACAGCGACGGGGCGGGGGCCGCGCCGGTGTCGCCCTCCGGCGTTTCGACCGCGTCGCCGGCCTGGTCGCCCGACGGAACCCGCTTCGCCTACATGCAGTTCGCGGCGGACGGCACCAAGCCGATCGTCTTGCAGGTCGTGGGGACCGGAACCCGGACCGTGGTGCCGACCACCGCCGGGTCGCAGAACATCACGCCGGCGTTTTCGCCGGACGGAGCCGGCCTGATGTTCGCCCGGATGAGCGACCAGGGCGTAAGCCTTTACGGCGCAAACGTTCGCGACCTCTGTTGCGTCGAGAGATTGACCGGCGGAAGGTTTGCAGAAAACTTCTCGCCCGCCTATTCTCCGGACGGACGCCGGGTGGTATTCGTCTCGACGCGCTCCGGGGGCCAGCAGATCTATGCGATGGCCACGGACGGCACCGATCAGGAGCTGCTGGTGCCCTTCGATTTCGGAGAAACCGGCAATTCCAATGCACCGGATTGGTCGCCCGACGGCGCGACGATCGCGTTCCATCGCGAAGTGGCGGGTTCGCCCCAGATCTACACCTTCGACCTGGCGGCGCGACGTCCGAAGCAGTGGACCTCCTCGGGGCGGAACGAAGATCCGAGCTGGGCGCCGGATGGCCGCCACCTGGTGTTCGTTTCCAATCGTACCGGGCGGCGGCAGTTGTTCGTGGTCGATACGGAAACGGCGCGAACCCGGCAGATCATGACCTCGGGCAGCGCGCGGCTTCCGGCGTGGTCGCGGTCGCTGGGCCGCCCGTAACAGAGAACCTCAACCTCGCGGAGTCGAACATGCGTAGACGACACGGTGTGGTGCCGCTCGCCCTGCTGGCGCTCTGCGCGGCAGCAGCCTGTTCCCATAAAAAGCCCGAGGTGGTACCCCCGACCGATACCGGGACGCCGACCCCCGCACCGCCGCCGCCCCCGGCGGCCGTACCGGGCAATCCCGGTCCGACCGACATGGGCGGCGATGCGGCGGCAACCACCCGAGCCCTCGCGACCGAGGTCGGCAACGTGATCCATTTCGATCTCGACCAGGACGTGATCAAGCCGGATGATCGTCCGGTGCTGGACCGGAAGGCCGACATTCTGCGGGCCAATCCGGCCCTCCGCATCCGGATCAGCGGTCACGCCGACGAGCGCGGGTCCGACGAATACAATCTGGTGCTGGGGAACAAGCGCTCCCTGGCGGCCAAGCAGTATCTGGTGAGCAAGGGTGTCGACGCCTCCCGGATCGACGTCACGAGTTTTGGCGAGGAGCGTCCCGTGGATCCCGCCAGCAACGAAGCCGCATGGGCCAAGAACCGGCGCGACGAGTTCGAGATCATCGGCGGCGGCGATAAGCTGGTGGCGCCGAGATGAAGAGGCGAAGAGGCTATGACGCGAGGAGGCTGAGAGGCACGTCGCCCCGCGGCACGCGGCGCCTCCAAGCCTCTTTGCGTCTTAGCGTCTTAGCCGTCCTGGCCACCCTCGCCGCCTGCGCCACCAAGGGCCAGGTGAAGCTGCTCGAGACCGAGGTGCGCTCCATGCGCATCGAAACCGGTCGCCGCGACTCGATCCGGGCGGCCAATCTCGCGTCGGTGATCGCGCTGCAGCAGCGCATCCTGGACTCGCTCGTGGCCGGGCGGGAAGCGCTCCGTACGCTCGACGTCCGGTTCCAGGGCGATATCACCGACATTCAGCGGCAGCTGCTCCAGATCCAGGAACTGACCGGTCAAAGTCAGCGGCGGTTGTCGGAGCTCAAGGCCCAGGTCGATGCCCGTGCCGAACAGGCGCAGGCCTCCGGCGTGGTGCCTCCGGCGCCGCCGTCCCCGACCGATACGACGAACCGCATGCCGACCACGCCGGCGGCGCCTCCCACCGTCTCCGCGGACCAGATGTATCAGGGCGCCCGGCAGCAGCTCAACCGGGGGGCGGTCGGAACCGCCCGCCGGGGCTTCCAGGACTTCCTGCGCAGCTATCCGACCCACGAGCTGGCGCCGGACGCCCTCTTCTATATCGGCGAGAGTTTCTCGGTCGAGAGCGCCGACTCCGCGGTGGCGTACTGGACTCGCGTCGTGTCCCAGTATCCCAAGGCGGGCAAGGCGTCGACCGCGCTCTACAAAATGGGTCGTATCGAGGAAGTCCGGAACAACCGGGCCGCGGCCAAGGGTTATTACGATCGTCTCCTCAAGGAGTATCCCCGCTCCGACGAAGCCGACCTCGCTCGAGAGCAATTGAAGAATCTCCGCCCTTAGCGGCGGCCCCGGACCTTTCATGCCCCGTATCGCCGGCGAAATGCCGTTCCTCGACCACCTCGAGGAGCTCCGCTCTCGCATTCTGCGCAGCCTGCTGGCCGTGGTGGGGTGCTTTGTGGTGGGGCTCTGGCTGGTCAATCGCTTCCGGCTGGTGGATCTGATCAAGCGGCCGATCGCGGCGTACCTGCCGAACGGCCAGCTCACCGTGCTGTCGCCCACCGAACCGCTGATGATCGTGCTCAAACTGGCTCTGATCGTGGGGCTGGTCCTGGCATCGCCGATCCTGCTGTGGCAGTTGTGGGCCTTTCTCTCCCCCGCGCTGTACGAAAAGGAAAAGAAGACCCTGGTGCCGGCGCTGTTCGTCGGCCTCGGGTTGTTCCTGGCCGGCGGGTCTCTGGCCTTCCTGTTCATCGTCCCGCAGGCGCTGCGGGTCCTCATGGGTGTGCAGTCGGGCAGCTTCAATCCCATGATCACCTACGACGCGTACTTCTCGTTCGTGATGCAGATCGTCCTGGCGCTCGGGCTTTCCTGCGAGCTGCCGCTGCTGATGATCATCCTGGCGGGACTGGGCATCGTCGCGACGCCGATGCTCAACAAGGTTCGTCCTTACGCGATCGTGGGCAGCTTCGTGCTCGGCGCGGTGCTGTCGCCCGGGGCGGACGTCCTGTCGATGTTCATGCTCACGATTCCCCTGCTGCTCCTGTACGAAATCGGGGTCGCCGGGGTATGGATGGTGCAAAAGCGGAGGCGCAAGGCCGAGGCGACGGCGGGGATGCTGATCCTGCTGTTCTGCCTCTTGCCCTCCACCGGCCATTCGCAGCAACCCTTCCCGCCCCGGCCGATTCGCCCGGGCCAGCCGGGATTACCGGGGCGGCCTCCGGGGCGAGACACGCTGCCACAGGCCGCGGCCGGCGCCCGCAAACTCGACTCCGCCAGCGCCCGCCGCCTGGGACTCCCCTCCGCACCGAAGAATTCCTTCACTCCGCCCGATTCCATCATGTCGCAGCTGCTCGACCTGGAGGGATACGAAGTCACCCGGTATCGCTCCGATTCGGCGACGGTCCAGGCGGCCGACAAGGTGGTGCATCTGCGGGGCAACGCGATGACCGATCGCTCGGGT
>DASYPZ010000405.1:0-8543 GCA_036006105.1 Gemmatimonadales bacterium
CACCTACCAGGTCGGTGCCACGCTCGGAGCATTGGGTGGGGGGACGGTGCTGTGGGTGAGCAGCAATACCGCGGTGGCCCGGGTCGGCCCGGATGGGATCGTCACGGGCGTCGCTCCCGGCCAGGCCCTGATCCGCGCCACCAATCCGCGCTCGTCCGGACAGACCCTGGTGACCGTCGTGCCGAAGTCGGTCCCGGTCGCTTCGTGGCGGATTTCGAAGGAGTCACTCACCGACGTATCGATGCTCGGCATCTGGACGGTGGATGCGCAGACCTCCTTTGCCGTGGGGCAATTCGGAACCGTTCTCCGCTCGACGACGGGTGGAACCAGCTGGGAGAAGATGCCGACGCCCGTTCCCGTGGACCTGGTCGGCGTGTGGGGCTCCTCGGCATCCAACGTGTACGCCGTCGGGGCGGGAGGCGTCATCATCCACTACGACGGCACCGCCTGGCAGCAGATGACGAGCCCGACCGGCCGCACCCTGCTCGAAGTGTGGGGTCTGGCACCCGACGATATCTACGCGGTGGGACAGTTCGTGTCGCTGCATTTCGACGGAACCGTTTGGCGCTCGCTCTCCGGGACCGAGTCCGCCGAGCTCTGGGCGGTGTGGGGCACCGATCATGCGCACCTGTTCGCCGTGGGACAGAATGGCGTGATCTTCACCCTGGCGGGCACCCACTGGGTCTCGATGCCAAGCCCGACGGGACTGCTGTTGCTCGGGCTCTGGGGCAGCGACGCGACGACCGTCTATGCCGTCGGGATTCGGGGCACCGTGCTGCGCTACGACGGCGTCCGCTGGAAGCCCGTTCCGGTCCCCACCAGAACGGATCTCTTCGCGATCTGGGGCACCGACCCCTCGAATATTCTCGCGGTGGGAAATACGGGGACCATGGTGCTGTTCAATGGATCGGCGTGGACGCTGGTTCCCCAGGTCGCCACGGCGGAGAATCTGCGGGGCGTCCACGCCCTGCCCGGGGGCAACTTCTCGGTCGTGGGCTGGAGCGGCACCGCGATCACCCAGCAGCCCTTCGCCTGGCGGGTCGGAACGACGGGCCCGTCGCTCTTCGACGTGGCGGAGGGTCCCGGGGGATCACTGTATGCCATCGGCAACAACGGCGCGGTCATCCGGCGCACCGGCCCGGTCTGGACCTCGCTCCCGATTTCGACCACCAAGCCCCTGTACGGGGCGGCATTTCAGAACGGAGCGCTGGTGGTGGTCGGCGACACCGGAACCATCGTTCGCTATAACGGGGCGGGCTGGAGCGACGAATCCTTCCCCACCAAGCTGCTGCTTCGGTCGATCTGGAACGACGCCGGGAACAATGCCTTCATCGTGGGCGACAAGGGCGTGACGCTCCGCTACGTCTCGGGGCACTGGGTGGAATCGCCGCCGGTGACCGATCGGTTCCTGCGCCACGTCTACGGGATCAGTGCCTCGGATGTGTTCGCGGTCGGAGACAGTGGTACGGTCGTGCATTGGGACGGAGCGGCCTGGCACACGATGCCGGCGCCCACATTTTCCCTGCTCCGGGGAGTATGGGGCAGTGGACCGCGGGATGTGTTTGCCGTCGGGGCCGGCGGGACCATCATGCGCTATGACGGTGTGCAATGGTATCTGATGGACAGCCCGACGCGAAAGGAGATTCGCGCGGTGTGGGGCACCGGTCCCACCGACGTGTATGCGGTGGGAGAGGGCGGGCTGATTCTGCGATTCGACGGTTCCACCTGGAAAGCCACGACCTCGCCGGTGCAGGACCTGCTGCTGTCCATCGGCGCGTCACCCGGCGCTCCGATGCGGTCGGCCGGCACCCGGGGCGTGGTGCTCGAGGCGGTCTACTGACCGCTACGGCTCGCCGTAGCGCAGGATGACCGCCTCGCCTTTCCCGTCGCCTCGCACCGTCACCACCACCAGCCGGTCATAGTCCAGATCATTGAGGGGCGGCACCGCCTGGCCGCTGAGCCGCTCCACCAGGAGATGCACCAGGTTGCTGTGACTCGCCACGACGGCCCGGCTTCCCGGGGGAAGGGCGCGGAGCGCCGCAATCTGCGCGTCCATCTGTCCCGCCGAGATCACCATGGTGGTGAGCCCGGTGGCCTTCGCCAGCGGGGCGAGGGTCTCCTGGGTCCGTTTGAACTCCGAAGCGAACAGGGCGGTGACCCGGGCGTCCATGAGCACCCGCGCCAATGCGTCCGCGCGCTTGCGGCCGGCCTCGGTGAGCGAGGGATCGGGATTCTCCGGCCCCTTCTCGGCGTGGCGCACGATGAAGACGGTGAGCGGAGCGTCCTGTGCGGTCAGGGACGAGAGCGGCGCCAGCAGGGCCAGCGCGAGAAACAGACGACGATGCATGCGGGCGGATTCCTTCCTCGAGTTGTGGTCTCCTAGCGTCTTCGCGTCATAGCATCTTCACGTTTTACAAATCTCTCCGCGACGGCAATACCACGTTGGCGATCAGCAGGCCCACCACCAGGGCCACGGCGGTGAACAGCGCGCTGAATGCGGTATCGATTCCTGCGACGACCCGGTTGTCGAGCAGCGCGGTAATGCTTCGGAAGCCGACGCTGCCCGGCACCAGGACCAGCACGCCGGGGGCCACCACGACGCTGGCCGGCCGCAGGGTGCGTTTGGCAAACGCCGATCCGGCCAGCGCGACGCCGAAGGATCCGAAGAACGGACCCAGCTCGGGGCCGACCAGTCGGGTGCCCAGCCGGGAGGCCAGGATCGCCACCACGGCCCCGACCACGATCCAGGGCACGTCCCGCCGATCCGCCTTGAGCAGGACGGAAAACGCCAGCGCCGCCGCCACCAGCGCTATCCAGGCATAGACGTCGGGCAAGCCGGCGGGGGTGACTACCGCCGTTGCGCCCATGAGCTGCTCCCCGACCCGGGTGCCCAGCGCGACGCCGAAGCCGATCCCGATGAATGTGATGAACGCTCCCGCCGCTCGGGCGGTGCCCGAGGCGAGATGCCCGGTGGCCAGCTCGCCCATGGCTCCGACCAGCATCAGGCCCGGGAGCAGCACGACCAATCCGCCCAGGATCGCGGTGGATACCGAGACGCCCCCGATCTGCACCCCTGCCATCGTCGCCAGCACCGCCACCAGAAACGCCGCCGCGGCGGTGAACACCTTCTGCAGGGTCTCGACCCGTGCCGCCACCAGGGCGAGCAGTCCGGTCACCAGGCCCAGCACCGTGGCCAGGGCGACCTCCCGGATACCGCCCCCGAAGAACACCGCGGACGCCGCCGACGAGAGCGCGAACGCGAAGGTGGTGAGGGTCCTGGAGTAGGGAGAATCGGCTTCGATGACGTTGCGGAGCTGCACCGCGCCATCGCCCGGCGACAGGTCGTCGGCGAGCACCCGGTCCAGGATGGTCTTGACACGGGCCAGCCGGCTCAGATTTGGCCCCTCGGGGCGGACCCGGATCAGGAAGGTCCGCTGTCCCTGTTCCTGCCCGAAGGCCACGAACATCGACGTCGGCGTGGTGAAAAATTCGCCCGGAACACCGAGCCGCGCGGCGGCGAGCTCCAGCATTTCCTCGAGTCCCTGCGACGAATGCCCGGCCGCGTGCAGCGCCCGTCCCAGCGCCAGGAGGAAGCTGACCCGGGGATCGGTAGCGATTTCGGCGGTGTTCCACTTGCCCGGCGCACCGGGCGCCGGCGGGACGGCGGTGGGCATGGCGAATGATAGCGGCGCCGGGGCGCTCGGCGTGTTGCGGCCGCGGTCCCTTGACGTCAATGTTGCAAGAGGGGCCTCACCGTCTACCGAATCGAGGCGTATCATGCGACCGACCATCTGCGCCCTCGCGGTCCTCGGGGCCGCCTGCGCGACGAACCCGGCTACGGGCAAGAGCGAGATCTCCCTGGTCAGCGAATCCCAGGAAATTGCCATGGGGATCGAGACCGCCGCGAGCACCCGAACCAGTATCGGGCTGTATCCCGACTCCGGGTTGCAGCGCTACGTCCGGGGCATCGGCCAGCGGATCGCGGCGGTCACCGAGCGGCCCGCGCTCCCCTGGTCCTACGAAGTGATCGACGACCCGGAAGTGAACGCCTTCGCGGCGCCGGGCGGGAAAATCTTCGTAACCCGGGGCCTGCTGGCCTACCTCGGCTCCGAGGCGGAGCTCTCCGGCGTCCTGGGCCACGAATCCGGGCATGTGACCGCCCGGCACAGTGCCAGACAGGTGACCCGCGCCGAGCTCGCCGGGCTCGGCTTGGTGGCCGGATCGATCCTGTCCTCGCAGGTGGCCAGCGCGGCCGGGGGCATCCAGCAGGGGCTGGCGGTCCTCTTTCTGTCCTACAGTCGCGCCGATGAGGCGCAGGCGGACGAGCTGGGCTTCCGCTACATGCGTCGGGTCAACTACGACCCCCGGGAGATGTCCAACATCTTCTCGACCCTGGGACGGGTCCAGGCACTTTCCGGTGGCGGGAAGGTGCCGACCTGGGCCTCGACCCACCCCGATCCGGGTGACCGTCTCGCCAAGGCCGAGCAACGGGCCGCCTCGGTCCCGGCCGACAGCCTGAACCGGTCCATCGTGAACCGGGATCCCTATCTCCGGGCCATCGACGGGATCGTGTTCGGGGTGAACCCGAGGCAGGGGTACTTCGATGGCGCCCGCTTCAATCACCCTGATCTGCGCTTCCGGATCGACTTTCCGGCCGGCTGGCAAACCCAGAACAGCGCCGAGGCCGTGTTGGCCGGGAGCCCTGGTCGCGACGCCAGCTTCCAGCTTTCCCTGGGAGGCCAGGATACCCCCGAGGCGCTGTTGCAGAAATTCGGGCAGCAGGCGGGAGTTCAGCTGGCAGCGGCCCAGCGGATGTCGATCAACGGACTGCCCGCCGTGAGCGCCGAGTTCCAGGCCCAGACGCAGCAGAGCGGTCCGCTCGCGGGGCGGGTTACGTACCTGAGTTATGGAGGAACCACCTACCAGCTCCTGGGATACTCCACCGCCCAGAAATACGGGGGGTATGCGGTGGCCATCCGGCAGTCGATGCAGAGCTTCACTCAGCTCACGGACCCCGCGGCCCTGAACAAACAGCCGGCCCATCTGGTGCTGGTCCGGTTGCCCCGTGCCCTGTCGGTGACCGAGTTCAACCGCCAATATCCTTCGACGGCGAAGATCGAGGTCGTCGCGGCGATCAACGGCCTCGATCCGACCGAAACGCTGCCCGCCGGTTCCTGGGCCAAGCGGATTCAGTAGCAATGGCCGGAGGACGTTCGGTGTTCATTTTCCGGTGGTTCTCCCGGGGAGGGAGTCTTATCCTTGGGTCCGGCACCGTGCCGGTGTTCACCTTCTGATTTCGGGGTCCCATGCGAGCCTTGCAGTTGTTCGCCATTCCCGTCCTGACTGCCGGAGGGATCGTCCTGTTCGGCTTCGTTCGGCCGGTGGCCCCGGTCGCCGACGACAAGGCGATCGTCGCCGCACTGGACACCCGCTATCAGGCCGCGGTCAAAGCCAACGACGCCGCCGGCATGGGCGCCATCCTGGCCGACGACTTCATTCTGGTGACCGGGATGGGAAAGGTCTTCACCAAGGCGGACCTGCTCGAGTCGGCGCGCAGCAAGAGTGTCACCTGGGAACACCAGGAGGATACCAATCAGACGGTCCGCGTCTGGGGTAATACGGCGGTCGTCACCGCGCTGCTGTGGGAAAAAGGGGTCGGAGCGGGCCAGACCATCGACAAGCGTCTCTGGTTCAGCGATACCTACGTGCGCACCCCTTCGGGTTGGCGCTACGTGTTCGGGCAGGCGTCGATCGCCCTGCCCCAGTAACCCGCCGTGTTCACCGGCGCTCGATTGGCTCTGGTGGCGTCCCTGGCCCTCTGGCCCGAGGGCTCTGTCGTTGAACACCGGGGACTGCCCGCCGATCCGGGCTCGGATCTCGCTGCCTGCGTCGCGCCCGAGCACCACCAGTTCGACTTCTGGGCGGGGGACTGGGACGTCTCCGACGTCTCGAAGCCGGATTCCATCAAGGCGAGGGCCCGGGTCGAGCGCATCCTGGATGGGTGCGCCCTGCACGAACTCTACGAGGGCAGCTCCGGTCTGACCGGTGAGAGCTTCAGCATCTACGACGCCTCCCGGCGGGTCTGGCATCAGAGCTGGGTCACCAATCGCGGTCAGCTGCTGATGATCGAGGGAGGGATGGACGGGAACCGCATGATCCTGACCGGCACCGACCACACCGCCGGCGGGGCCGGGGTGCTGCTGCGGGGAATCTGGGTCCCGATAGCGGACGGGGTCCGGGAAACCGCGGAGACATCCAGCGACGGTGGCAGGACCTGGCTGCCGCTGTTCGATCTCCTGTTTCGGAAGCACGCCTCCTAGCCAACCCGAAGTCTTCCAGCCGCACGCATTAGCTTCCGGGGGGCACCCACCGACCGACCCCGGGGGCACGGTGCAACTCTCGAGTCACTCGTCCTTGGTTCTTGCCGTCGCGCTGACCGCCGCCGTCGCGCGGGGCGCGTTCTCCCAGGAGCCTCCTCCGCGCGCTCCCGGTGCGCCTCCCGCCGTGACCCGACGGGTATTCGACTCCACGGCCACGACCATCCCCTGGTTCCCGCTGGGCGAGTCCCCCCTCGCCCTTCGCGGCCCCGCGCGACCGGGGATGTTTCTCTCGGCAGTGGGGCGGCGGGCCATCGCGATGGGGACCGAGGACGGACGCCTGGAGCTCTGGTCCTGGCCCCTCAAATGGCTCCATGACCTGGAGCTCGCCTTCCGGGTCCCCAAGTACACCGAGCCGATCCCGGGTCGCACCGTCGTGCAGTCGGTCACCGAACGGCCCGAGGGCGTCACCATCGACTATGCCTACGAGCAGTTCACCGTGCATGAGCACGTCTTCGTGCCGCTGGACAAGCCCGCGATCATCGTCCTGCTCGAGGTCGATGCGGTGCGCCCGCTCGACATCATGGTGCGCTTCACGCCCGATATCCATTTCGCCTGGCCGGCGTCCCTGGGCGGCCAGTATCTGATCTGGGAGCAGAACGCCCGCGCCTTCCTCTTCTCGGAGGCCCGGGGGTCGGTGAATGCCTTTCTCGGATCACCGGCCGTGACCGAGGCGTCGGACGTGCCGGCGCACATGCTCGCCGCGGCGCCTCCCCAGCTGGTGCTGGGCGTGGGAACCGGCACCGAGCGGTATACGGCCCCCCGCCTCGGGGAGCCGCCGGGCCGCGACATCAACCTGCACGTCGCCTACATCCCCATCGTGCTGGCCGGGGGGGAGATGCCGCGCGACTCGGCCCTCGCCCTCTATCGCGATCTGATCGCGCCGGGCGCCGCCGAGCGGGAGTGGAAACGGCGGGTCGCCCACGCCGATTCGCTGCGCACCACGATGTTCAGCCTGCATTCGCCCGATGCGGTGCTCGACCGCGCCGTCGAGTACGCCAAGGTGAACCTCGATGAGTCGCTGGTGTGCAATCCCGATCTCGGCTGCGGCCTGGTGGCGGGTTATGGCCTGTCGGGCGGCGCGACCGATCGGCCCGGGTTCGGCTGGTTCTTCGGCGGCGACGCGTCGATCAACTCGTTCGCGATGAGCGGCGTGGGGCAGGCGGCCCTGGTTCGGGACGGCGCGCTCCGCTTCTTCGCGAAGTATCAGCGCGCCGACGGCAAGATCACCCACGAAATTTCCCAGGGTGCCGGCCACGTCGACTGGTTCAGCTATCCCTATCCCTTCTATCACGGCGACACGACGCCGTTCTGGATCCTCGCGTTCGGCGAATACTGGCGGCAGTCGGGCGATGCCGCGCTGCTCCGCGAGCTCTGGCCCAATCTGAAGCGGGCCTACCAGTGGTCCCGCTCGACCGACCAGAACGGGGACGGGCTCATGGAGAACCCCTCGGCCGGCGCGGGCGCGCTCGAGGTGGGCGCGCTGCAGATCGGGATTCTCTCCGATATCTACCTGAGCGGCGTGTGGGTCGCCGCCCTGGATCGCTTTGCCCGTATGGCGGAGGCTGCCGGGGAGTCCGCCCTCGCGGTGCAGGCCCGCCAGACGCGGAGCAGGGCACTCGCGACCATGGAAGCCCGGTTGTGGATGCCGGGACCGGGACAATACGCCTTCGCTCTGTTGCAGGACGGCTCGGTCAACCCGAATCTCACCGCCTGGGCCGCCCCGGCCATGGCCTTCGAGGTGCTCGAGGAAGCACACGGGGCGGCCATGGCTGCCCGGCTGGCGTCGTCGGCGATCAGCACCGACTGGGGCGCGCGGCCGCTGAGCGGAGCCAGCGATCTGTTCGATCCCCTGCATTACAACAATGGCGCGGTCTGGCCGTTCGTCACCGGATTCGTATCCCTGGCCGAGTACCGGTATCACAATCCGGCGGCCGGGCTCTTCGCGCTGGAGTCGATCGCGCGCACGGGATTCGACCAGGCGCTGGGCCGCAATCCCGAGGTCCTCTCGGGGCGCTTCTACAAACCGCTCGATACCGCCGTGCCGCAGCAGTTCTTCGCGACTTCCATGGTTCTGACCCCGTTGCTCCGCGGGCTGCTCGGTGTCGACGTCGACGTGCCGGCACGGCGCTTGACCATCGCGCCGCACCTGCCGGCGGACTGGGA
>DASYPZ010000406.1:0-1918 GCA_036006105.1 Gemmatimonadales bacterium
AGGTGCTCGATGCCCCAGATGGCCACGGCGGTCACCATGATGTATCCGAGGGCCAGGGGCAGCATCACCTTCCAGCCCAGGGCCATGAGCTGGTCATAGCGGAACCGGGGCAGCGTCCAGCGGATCCACATGAAGAGGAAGAGGAAGCTCATCACCTTGAGGAACATGAACAGCGCGGTGACCAGCGTCTGGACCACGCCGCCCCGCTGATCCCAGGTGATTCCCGGAATGTCCCACCCGCCGAAAAAGAGGGTCGCCACCATCGCCGACGCCGTCGCCATATTGGCGTACTCGGAGATCGGAAACATCGAGAATTTCATGGCGCTGTATTCGGTGTGGTAACCGGCGATGAGCTCGGACTCGGCCTCGGGGAGATCGAACGGGAGGCGATTGGTCTCGGCGAATCCGGTGACCATGAAAATGAAGCAGGAAATGAAGAGGGGCAGCACGAACCAGAGCCCGGTCTGCTGCGCCTCCACGATGCGCTCGAAACTCACGTTGCCGGTGAGGAGCAGCACGGGAATCAGGCTCATTCCCATCGCGACTTCGTAGGAGATCATCTGGGCGCTGGAGCGCAGCCCGCCCAGGAGGGAGTACTTGTTGTTGGAGGACCAGCCGGCGAGGGCGATGCCGTAGACGCCCAGCGAGCCGATCGCCAGGACGAAAAGGAAGCCGACCGGCATGTCCGCCACCGCCATCGAAAGCATCCCGTGATAGCTCACCGCCCCCACCAGCGGCAGCCGCCAGTCGAAGCTCACCGGCAGGGGCGCCGCCCAGGGAATCACCGCCGAAAGCAGCAGCGCGGGAATGAACGCCATCGCCGGAGCGAGGAGGAAAATCGCGAGGTTGGCCTCGGACGGGAACGTTTCCTCCTTGACGATGTTCTTCACCCCGTCGGCCGCGGGCTGCAGCAGCCCCGCCCAGCCCACCCGGTTGGGGCCGCGGCGGTTCTGCATCCAGGCGCTGACCTTGCGCTCCATCAGCGTGAGCAGGGCCACGCCGATCATCACGACGGTGAACACCACCACCATCTTGACGATGCTGAGCAGCAGGAACCCTTTGAATTCGGGAGTCATCGCGCCATCGCGGCTGCGGTCTCGAGCACCCGGCCGGTGTGGCCGAGGTCCCGATAGGTGAGCCCGCCGAGGGCGGGAACCGTCTCACTCAACCGGGCGAACGCGTCGGCCGCCGCCCCGGGCGCCTGTCGACCGCTGCCGCCCAGCGCCCATGCCTCGGCGGCAATCCACCAGGCCGGCCGGGCCATGCCGGGCGCCGCCCGGGCCCCGGTAAAACGCTGCACCCGCCCGTCCCGATTCACATAGCTGCCGTTCTCCTCCGCCATACTGGTGGTGGGGAGCACCAGTGCCGCCGTCTTGAGCCGCTCGTCGTCCACGGTGTGCATCACGACCAGCGCCCCTGCTCCGCTGACGCGCTCGGCCTCGGCGTCGTCGAGCTCGGCGTCCAGCACGATGACCAGTCCGGTCGCGTCGACCGCGCGCAAGGCATCTTCCCACATCGTGGCGTAGCCGGTCAGCCGGGCGCCGTCGAGATTGGGCACGCGCTCCTTGCGCAAGGCCAGGTTGGGAACTCCGGCGAGTGGCGCCTCGTCGCCGACCGGGACCTTGATGGCGGCGGTGACGTCTTTGCCGTCGACCAGGCGCCGGAGCCAGCCCAGGGACTCGAGCGAGGCGCGGCCGGAAGCCAGCAGCACCGCCCGACCCTTAGCCTCAGCCACCAGGGCGGCCAGCCGAGCGAGGGCGGTTTCCCAGTCCGCGGGCCCGAGCCGCTGGGCGTCACGCACGAGCGGCGCCTCCAGCCGGTCACCACGATTCATCCAGCGATAGTCGGCCCGGCCGGTGTCGCACATGAAGTGCCGGTTCACGTCGAGATTGGGCCGGGGCCGCAGGCGCACGACCAC
>DASYPZ010000407.1:0-5073 GCA_036006105.1 Gemmatimonadales bacterium
GAGAAGCCTTGTCGCGTTTGCGCACGACCTCGCTCTCGGTCGACGATCTCGGAAAGTTGTTCGACTCGCTCTCGGAGCGGGAGCTGCGCACCGCCGTGGTCTACCAGCTTGCCTCACGGGACGATGACGCCGCCGTCGACAAGCTCATCGAGATCGCCAGGTCGGGCACCGATCCGCAGGTCCGTCGGGAGGCAATTTCCGCGTTGACCCGCAAGAAGGACCCCCGCACCACCAAACTGCTGCTCGATCTCGTGGAACGTCCATGAGTCGCCCCGCACAGGTGCTCGGGGCATTGGTGGCCGGCACGCTGGCCACGGCCGGAGGACTCTGCGCCCAAAGCGGGTTGCGGGCCCGAATCGAAGGCGGGGGGGACGCCCGGGTCCAGTTTCGTTACGCGGCGCGAGCCGATGTCTGCGGCGCGGGATCGTCCCTGCAGATCGGCACCTCCACGTACATCTCGACCGGCTCGGGCCGTTATTTCGACGGTGATGGCCATCCCATGTGTCGCCGTGGACCGGTGGTGGTCCGAGTCACTCGCGCCGCCGGAGTGATCGTCGGTCTCGAGACCGAAATCGCCCCGGAGTCCATGCCCGATGGCGTGACCGACCTGGGCGCGGTCCCAGCTGCCGCGGCCGCGGAGTATCTGCTCGACCTGGCCACACGGGCCGAGGGGCGCCCCGGACGGGAAGCGATCCTCCCGGCCGTGTTGGCCGACAGCGCCACCATCTGGCCGGGGCTGATTGCCCTGGCCAGGAACCGAGCCCTCGCGCGCGCGGTGCGACAAAGCGCCATGAACTGGCTGGGACGCGAGCTGGATCGCTCCGGCAGCGAGGACACCCACCGCGCTTCCGCCGCGCTGGTCACCCTCGCCACCGATGCAGAGGAGATGCTGCCGGTTCGCCAACAGGCGGTCTCGGTGCTGGCGCGCTCGGAGCGCGCCGATCTCGCGGCGCTCACCACCATGGCCAACGGCAGCGATACCTGGTTGCGGCAGACCGCGATCGAGGCGCTGGCCAACTCGGGAGATCCCCGGGCTCGCGAGTACCTTCGCACCGCCCTCGAGGATCCGGCCCTGCCCGAGGGACTTCGAATCACGGTCATCCGGGGACTCGGCCGCGAATACGCCACCGGAAAAGACATCGAGCTGCTGCGGTCCCGGTACGCCACCCTGACTTCGGTGAACAGCAAGCAGGCGGTGCTCTCGGTACTGGCCGAGCAGGGCGGCGCCGCCAATCTGCAATGGCTGCTCAGCGTGGCAGGGGACGGCGATGCGGCACCGGAGCTGCGCGCCCAGGCCATCGAGGCGGTTCAGCGAGCCGGCGCGTCACCCGCACAACTGGGCAAGCTCTATGAGCAGGCGCCCGATCGCCGGGCCAAGGAAGCCGCAATCAGCGGATTGTTGAGAAGAGGGGACCGGCAGTCGGTCGATCTGCTCCTGGGGATTGCGCGCAATGAAACCGATCAGACGGTGAGGCGGTCGCTGGTTTCACGACTTGGGAGGATGGAGGACCCGCGGGTACGGGACTTCTTGAAGGACCTGGTCAACCCCTAACCCAGGAAGGCGCGGACCCGGGGATCCATCTTTTCCGGAGTCCAGTACGGTTCCCACACGAGGTCGATGGTGACGCTCTTGACGCCTTCCAGGTCCTCGAGGACGAGTTTGGCGTCCCCCATGATTTCAGCGCCCGCGGGGCAACCGGGTGACGTGAGGGTCATCTTGACCGTCACGTCACCCTGTTCGCTGACGAACGCGTCATAGACCAGCCCGATATCGATGATGTTGAGCCCGAGCTCCGGATCCTTTACGGCGCGCAGGGCTTTCTTCACCGTTTCCGGGCTCAGGGACACACTCGGCGAATCCATACCTTCGGCGGTCATGGGGGAACTATGGGCCTCCGGGGCCCACTGGTCAACGTCTGCGCTGATCGCCCTGGATGACCAAATCCGACAGCGCGGTTCGCAGGGTGTGGAGCGCCATAATGGAATGCCGGCGCCGCGGCTCCAGACTGCGATTGGTGAGGAAGACGAGGAATAGATCGCGCGCAGGATCAATCCACAGCATGGTGCCGGTCCATCCGCTGTGGCCGAAGGTGTCCGGGCCCGCCAACCGGCCGTAAATCGAGGGAACCGTCCCACGCATCTCGGGCGTGTCCCAGCCCAGGGCCCGAGTCCCGCTGCGGGCGGTTCGGTGGAGGAACTCGCGGACCGCCCCCGCCGAAACCCACGGCCCATCCGGGGTACTCCCTTCCCGGAGCCAGACCTGGGCAAATCGCGCCACGTCGTCGCCGGTGGAGAACAGCCCTGCGTGCCCGGCGACGCCACCCAGGAGGTTGGCGTTGTCATCGTTCACCCGGCCCGCGACCGGCCGGCCTCGCGCACTCCAACTCGGCGCCACCGAGACACCGGGAGAAAGCGCCGGTGTGAACACGGTGGACCCGAGCCGGAGCGGCGTGAATACGTCCCGTTCCGCGAAGGCATCGAGCGATTCACCGGTCACCGCTTCGACCACCAGACCCAGCAGCATGGCGTTGAGATCGCTGTATTCCGGGGAGGTTCCGGGAATGCGGTCAGGTACCGCATTGAAAAGCAGATCGAGTGCCGCGGCGCGATTATCCGCCAGACGATAGAGCGGCAGATAGGGTCGTAGCCCGCTGGTATGGTCGAGGAGCATGCGCACCGTGATCAACTCTCGACCGGCACCGGTAAACCGAGGCAGGTATTGAGCGACCGGCGCGTCGAGGTTCACGCGGCCTTGATCCACCAGGACCATGACCGAGCTGGTGGTCGCCACCACCTTGGTGAGTGAGGCGAGATCCCAGCGGGTATCGCGGGTCGAGGGTTTTCCCGCTCCACGGGCCCAGCTCAGATGGCCAAACCCCTTGGAATACAACACGGTGTCGCGCCGTCCAATCACGACCACGGCGCCCGGATAGATACCCTGATGGATGCCTCGTTCGACCAAGGGGCCGATCTCGGCAAAGGCCGGAGCGGCCATCGAGCGGGGGATCTGAACCAGCAGCAATCCCAAGAGGTAAGTCGGCGTCACGGCGTGATGATTTCCCGAATAGTTCCTAGGGGTAGCTCATACAACAACGTGAATGTCGATCGGTCGCGCTGGCTTAATCGAGCAAACCGCGTCACCGGAAACATGGCATCATCGGGATTGGGCGAATGTGCCAGCCCCAATGCATGGCCGATTTCGTGAACAGCCACCGCTTGGCGTCCCGGTTCGGGAATGGGTCGGCCGGTTTGATCCCGTCGTGCCAGGGTAATTACCGCCGCATGGATCGAGCCATCCCGGGTCCACTGCAGGTCGGTTTGCCCGACCCGCTCCCCGGTGAGCTGGTCGCTGCTTCGCACGATGATCTGCGCCGTGGTCGTGTCCTGCGTGAGCGTAAAGCGGAGGCCCAGACCTGCCTCCTGCCAGGTGGAAACGGCAAAGCGCGTGACCGCCAGGAGACCGTCGTCGTATTGGGCGGAATCACCTCGAGGAATGGCGATGACGAGGGAAGTACCCATCCGATCCGGCCACCGTCGCACGATGGAATCGGTCTCGACGAAGAGTGAGTCGAAATAGGTCGTGCGGGACGCCCGCGCCAGGCGGCGGCGACCCTCGAGGCGCGCCAACAAATCGATCGTCGGTGTGCCGCCGACCGCAGCGGCAGGGGCCAGCGCCGCCGAGGATGACGCCGGCCTCCGGGCCTGGAGCGTGGCGACCCGGGTCGGTCTGGCCGGGGCAGCCGGCCTGGGACGATTGAGCCGACCGATCAACAGGAGCCCGAGCAGCACGGCGAGGGCGAGCAGGAGAGTGCGGGACATGGACGTGGCGGAATATGCAGACCCGGGAGGTCCGGTCGCCACTCTGGACGCAACTGGCGTCTGAAGGTGCCGCGGCCTACCATTCGGTCTTGCAGAGCAATGTCTTCCTTCCTCGCCTGATCGGGGTGGTCCTGCCTCGCACGCTGCGCCCGTGCTGATGACGGAACGGGCCGCGCTGCTCGTCGTCCGGTTCCGCTGGCTGATCGTGGCGCTCTGGACCTTGATCGGAGCGGCAGGGCTGATCCGGGCGCCCGGTACCGCGGAACTGCTGAGCGTCCGGGGCGGCTCGGACCGGGAAACCGAGGCGGCGCGGGCGGACCGGCTGCTCACCAGCCGATTTGCCAGACCATTCAGCGAGTTCTTTGCGGTCGCCATCGAGAGCCCGACGCCTTTCACCGACGGGCTGCCGGCGGCGATGCTCGACTCCATCACGGACGAGCTTCGGCACGAGTCGTACGTCCGCAACATTCTTTCCTACCGTACCTCGCACGATTCTCTGTTCCTGAGCGCCGACGGCCGGATGACCTTTCTCCTGGTGTCGGTTGATGCGCCGGCCGGAGACAGCGTCGGGAAGCTGGTGGTCACCTTCCGGCGAACCCTGAGCCACGCCCTCGGCCGAATCCCTTACCGGGATGCCTACCGAACCTGGGTGACCGGCCGATCCCCGCTCGATCTCGACGTCCGAACGGTGAGCGCCGAGGACAGCCGCCGCCTCGAAGCGAGACTCATTCCGATCACACTGGCGATTCTGGTCCTGGCGTTCGGGGCTCTCGTGGCGGCGCTGCTGCCTCTCCTCATCGGCTTCCTGGCGGTCACCATCTCCGTGGCGCTGATCGGAGTCGTCGCCGGCTGGATGCCGATGTCGGTCTTCGTGCTCAATCTCACCACGATGATCGGACTGGGCGTCGGGATCGACTACTCGCTGCTGGTGGTGACGCGATTCCGGGAGGAGCTCACCCGCGGGTACCGACGAAGAGAGGCCGCGGCGCGCACCTTCCGTACTGCCGGTATGGCGGTGCTTACCTCCGGTCTCACGGTCGTGGTCGGATTCGGGGCCCTGGTGCTCACGCCGCTGGTGGAAACCAAGAGTCTCGGCATTGCGGGCCTGATCGTGGTCGGAGTCGCGGTGCTGTTGTCGACGACGCTCCTCCCCGCCCTGCTGGCGACCATCGGCCGAGGCATCGACCGGCCCCGCTGGCTGGCGCGGCGGCTCACCTGGTACCACTCGCCGCGGGGCTGGGAAAAATGGGCCCG
>DASYPZ010000408.1:0-11297 GCA_036006105.1 Gemmatimonadales bacterium
ATAGATCAATACCAGCACCCCGGCCCGTGCGGCTGCGCGGAGCTGATCCTGCACGAAGCTGGTGGCGCGAATATCCAGCCCTCGGGTGGGATTCTCGGCGATCAGGATGGCCGGGCGGCGTTCCAGGGCGCGTGCCAGGACTACCTTCTGCTGATTCCCTCCCGACAGGGTTCCGACGGCCACATCCGGACCATCGGCTCGAATGCCGAACGTGTTGATCAGTTGGGTGGTCCGCGCCCGGGCTCTGGTCCGGTCGATCCAGCGACCTCTCGACCATCCAGGATCCCGATCGAGTCCCAGCAACAGATTCTCGGTGATCGACAGATCGGGAATGATGCCCTCGGTCGTTCGATCCTCCGGGACCAGCGCCACCGAACCGGCGGCGCTATCACTCGCCGCCAGGTCGCGCAGCAGCTCTCGCTGGCCGTTTCCCTCGATCGCCGCGACGCCGATCAGCTCGCCACCCCGGAGCGGAATCCCCCCGAAGTGCGCCATAATCGGCTCTGACCGGACAGGAAGGGCCGAAGGCCGGGTCATGTCCGCACCGTCTTCCGGAACCGCCGTTCCGAGCATGGCCAGAGCCAGCGTGGCCTCGGTCTGCCCGCTGACCCGTCCCGACAACGTCACCGCTCCCCGGCGCAGCACCGTCACCCGATCCGCCGCGATGAACACCTCCCGCAGTTTGTGGGTGATGAACGCCGCCGCTCCGCCCCGGGCGACGAAATCCCGGATCAGGGACAACAGTTCGTCCACTTCGCTCGGCGCCAGCACCGCGCTCGGCTCGTCGAGCAGGAGTATGGTCGCACCGGTCGCGAGCGCCTTGACGATCTCGAGCCGCTGGCGCTGGGCCACCGAAAGCCGGTCCACCCGGGACTCCAGGGACAAGCCTGCCATCAGCCTCTCAGGCAAGCCCGAGAGACTCGGCCGGTCCACTCGTCCGCCCGCCGGACCCATCGAGAGCGCGATATTCTCCGAAACGGTCAGCGCTCCGATCGAGGTAAAGTGCTGGTGAACCAGGCCGATACCTAACGCGCGCGCGGTGCGGGGAGAACGGAGCTTCGTGTCCACGCCCCGAATCCGGATCGTTCCGTCATCCGGCGGGATCATGCCGGCGGCGATGTGGACCAGGGTCGACTTCCCGGCGCCGTTCTCCCCCAGCAGGGCGTGCACTTCACCGGGTACCAATACAAAATCGGCCCCGCGCAACGCCTGCACGGAGCCGAACGATTTCGAAATGCCGCGGAGCTCGAGTACCGGCTCGTCCCCACTCACCGCGCGTGGCTCACCTTAAAGTCCCGTCGGGTGATCGTGAAACTCCCACGGAATGCCGAATCGCGCCGACAGGTGTTCCGCGAGGGCCTTCACCCCGACCGTCTCGGTGGCGTAGTGTCCGGCATAGATGGCGTTGATGCCGAGCTCCATTGCGTCGAAAAAGGTGTGATGCGCCCCTTCGCCGGTCAGGAAGGTGTCGAGGCCGGCCTGTGCCGCCGCGCCGATCCGGTCTCCCGCGCCCCCCGTGATGACTCCGACCCGCCGGACCGCCGCCGGTCCGCCCGGAATGAGCCGGGCGCTCGATCCAAGGATTTGGTCCACCCGGGCCACGAAGTCCTCCCGTGACACCTCTCCATCGAGCACGCCCTGAACCCCGATGGGTGTCCCCCGATAGAGGTCGAACGGTTGCAGGTCCCGGACTCCGATTCGACGCGCCAGCTCGTGATTGTTCCCGACCTCGGGGTGAACATCGAGAGGAATGTGCGCGGAGTAGAGCGCCAGGTCGGCATCGAGGAGTGCTCGCACCCGCCGGTACCGTCGCCCGGTGAGTGGGAGATTGCCGTCCCAGAAGAGTCCGTGATGTACCAGGATCAGTGTCCCCGGCTCCCGCCCCGCGGCGGCGATCGTCGCCAGGGAAGCATCTACCGCCGCGACGATTCGGGTGACTCGGCCCGAAACGTTCTCCGCTTGCAGGCCGTTCAGCGCCGCCTCAGAGTCGGGTATCTCCCGGACCCGCAAATACGAATCCAGGTAGGCAGTGACCTCGGCGAGCCGGACAGTGGCGCTCATCCGCTAAGAATAACCGGCCTACACTTCCGAGCGGAGCGCCTCCGTCGGGGCCACCCGGATGACTCGTCGGGCCGGAAGCCAGGCCGCAACGCCCGCCACCGTGACCAGAAGCAGGGGCACCGCCACGAAGGTGACCGGGTCGAGCGCCGGAACCCCAAAGAGCAACCGGCTCACCAGGCGCGCAAGGATCAGGGCGATGACCAGACCAACCGCACTGCCCCACACCACGAGGCGAAGACCGCCCCCCATGAGCAGCCGCACCATGGCCCGGGTGTCCGCGCCGAGGGCCAGACGGATCCCGACTTCCCGAGTCCGCTGAGCCACGGCGTACCGCACCGTGCCGTACAGACCGATCCCCGAAAGAGCCACGGCGAGGGCGGCGAGCGCGCCGATCACCAGCGCCGCCAGCCGCATGGGGAGCCGGATCACCTCGAGGTGGCGTGCCATCGTCCGCGCTTCCACGATGATGATTTCCGGATCCATGGCTTGTGCCGTCCGGAGCATCGCCGGGGCGAGTGCTTCGGCGTCCCCGGTCGTCCGGGCGAGGTACCAGACCCCCAGGGCGTTCGCCTGGGCCAGCGGGAAATAGACTCCGGTTCTCGGGTCCTCGCCGATACTGCGGATTTTGGTGGTGGCCACGACACCGACAACTTCGTAGGCGCGATCCTTGGGTTTGTTGCTGGTCGTCAGCTGCTTCCCGACGGCCTCCTGGCCCGGCCAGAGTTTGTTGGCCAACGCCTCGTTGATGATGATGACCCGGGGAGCGCTGTCGGCATCGGTCGCGAGAAAATCGCGACCGCGAAGAATCCTGATACCGGCGGCGCCGAAGTATCCGGTGTCTACCACCGCGACATCCGCCGTGAATCCGGTCGAACCCGCGGGCGGGAGCACACCCGGCGCATTGACCTCGACGTCCGATTCATTGAGGAGGTTGAGTGGGAGGTTGTCGATGATTCCGACGGAAACGACTCCCGGCAGTTCGCGAATACGGGCGCTCAGGGCTCGCTGGGCCAGCAGGCGCTGTGCCTTGGGATACTTGGCCGGCGGGAAGGTGAGCTGAAGAAGGCCGGACGGATCCCGCCCGAACCCGGGATCCACCGCGCCGATCGAGCCGAGGCTGCGAAGAAAGAGCCCGGCAGCCACCAGCAATACCAGCGACACCGCCACCTGGGCCATCACCAGACCATGCCGGAGCGCCAGACGGCCTCGTCCGCCCCCGCCGGCCGATTCGTCTCTGAGCGTCGTCGCGAGGTGAGGATTGCTTGCCCTGAGCGCGGGGAGCAGTCCGAAGAGGATGCCGGCGGCCACAGAAACCACGGTGGCAAAGACCAGCGCCCGGAGGTCCAGACCCAGCTCGAGGGTGATGGGCAGGGGCAGCGGCAGATTCGCGCTGGTCAGCGTCTTGCCGAGGATCGCCGCGAATCCGAGACCACCGGCTCCGCCGATGACGCCGAGCAGAAGTGTTTCGGTCAGCAGCTGGCTGACCAGCCGTCCCCGCGTGGCTCCGAGCGCGAGCCGCACCGCGATTTCCTTCCGGCGATCAACCGCCCGGGCCAGCAGAAAGCTGGCGAGATTGGCGCAGACGACCAGCAGAACCAGTCCGACCACGGTGAAGAGGAGCCCGGCGGCCGGATAGAGCACCCCGTCGAGCTCCGGGTGGAGAATCACCTGACGGGTGGGGACCAGTGTGAACGTATCCGCGCCCCGCCAATTGTCGGGCAGGGTCTGCTTCAGCTGAGCGGAGACACCCCCGGCCGCGCCGGTCGCGGTCGCCAGCGTGACGCCGGGGCGAAGCCGCGCCTTGACGAAAAGGCCATGATTGCCTCGCGATTGCAGATCGTCGCTGTTTCCCGGGTTGAGCTGGTTGACCATCATGATGGGCGCGTAGAAATCGGGAACCAGGCCGCGAATATTCCCTTCGTACTCCGGCGTGACCACGCCGACGATGGTATAGGCACGGCCATTCAGGTCGATCGACGTACCGACCACGGATCGCGCCCCACCGAACGCCCGCTTCCAGTACCGGTTGTCCAGCACCACCACCGGATGACCGCCCGGCGAGATGTCGTCCTCGGGCCCCAGCAACCGGCCGATTTCGGGACGGATGCCAAGCAGCGGGAAGTAGCTCCCCGTCACCAGCTCGCCAACGGCCCGCGCCGGCAGACCATCCTTCATCGATTGCGCGAAGGTGTACCGCGTGGCCGCGACCTGCGAGAACACCTGGGATGTACCACGCTCGAAGTCCTTGTAGTCGGGATAGCTGAACGCATTGAAGGGGAACCCGGTCGTCGATTCATACACGTTCACGACGTCACGGACGTCCCGAATCGGTGAGCGGCGCAGGATGATGGCGTTGATCAGGCCGAAGACGGTCGTGGTGGCGCCGATGCCCAGCGCCAGGGAAAGGATGGCGATCAGGGTGAAGCCGGGGCTGGCGACCAGTCGGCGCGCGGCATAACGCAGGTCGCGAAGGAAACGAGACACGAATCGATCTCCCAATCGGGGAAGAGGGAACGGCGCCGCGGTGCTGGCGGCCAGGTCCGCCTCGCCGAATTCCGCGAGGAGCTGCTCGGCGGAGCGCCCGGCCGCCAGACCGTCCTCGAAATGGGCGATCATTTCTTCGAGGACTTCGACTCGGCGGGACTCGGAGAGTCCCGGTCGTGCCACCATCCTGCCGATGGCCTGGGCGATCGAGTCCGGCAAGCCGCGGCGCAGGGCGATGTGCTCGAGCTCCAGGGCGTCGAGCCTGGATTCCATCATGGGCTCAGCGCTCCGAGCGGGACGGCTCGATCAATCCCAGCGACGCCATCGCCCCGAGCAGCCGCTTCCATTGGGCCTGCTCCGCCTTGAGCCGAATCCTGCCCTTGGCGGTCAACGCGTAGTACTTGCGCTTGCGCCCCGAGGGCGCGGCCCGAACCGCACCGGTCACCAGTCCCTTGGCTTCGAGGCTGTACAGCAGGGGATAGAGCGTGCTCTGACCCATGGCGAGCACCCCGTCGGTGCGCTGGGAGAGGGCCTGGACCAGTTCATATCCGTACATTTCCCGCTGCTTGAGCAGCCGGAGCACGGTGACCGGTCCCGCCCCCCTCATCAATTCCCGCTCGATGCGCATGGGCGTCGACTCCTGTCTGGTATACTATGTGACACGTAGCATACGGATGCGGGCCCGAACGGGTTTCACCCCCCCGCTGGCCCTGTCGGTGCGGACCTACTGTGGAACGGTGAGCGTGCCCTTGACGATCGAGTCCGCCGCCGCCTTCACCCGGGCGTTGAGAGCCGGGGGGATGCGGCCGGCGAGCGCGGGGTTGGGTTCGTACCGCAATACCCCGCCGGCGAGGCCGAACGATTCTATCCGGGGGGAGAAACTCCCGCCCTTGACCTCCCTGGCAATGGCCAGGAAGGCGCGCGGGAGATCGATCACCACCGAGCCCAGCACCCGGTCCGGCGCCAGGGCGCTTTGGTCGGCGTTGGCGCCGAAAGCATAAGTCCTGGGGCTCTCCTTCACCGCCTGGAACAGGCCCAGGGCCGCCTGGTCGGCGTTGTGATGCAGCATGTCGACGCCCACCCGGATCATGGCCAGGGCCGCCTCGCGGCCCGCCGCTGCGTCATCGAAGGTATTGAGATAGGCAACTCGACTGTCCACCTGCGGGTTGACCCGCCGAGCGCCGCCCAGCCAGCCCTCGTAGCCCCGCTTGATGGGTGGAAGCTCGATTCCCCCGATGAAGCCGATCTTGTTCGACTTGGTCATCCCGCCCGCGATCATCCCGGCGAGAAATGTCCCCTCCTCGATCCCGAAGACCATGGGAACCACGTTTCCCGCCGCAGAGACTCGCTCGCCCGACGTGACCACGAAAATTGTCTTGGGGTATTCGGCGCCGATTCGCTCGGCCGGGCCTTGGAATTCGAATCCGTGGCCGAAGACGAGGTTATACCCTTGCTGGGCGTAGGCCCGAAGGGCCTCCTGTTGCTCGCCCGGGGTACGGGCTTCCACATGACTGACTTCGACGTGGAGCGAGTCCCGGATAGCGAGGAGTCCCGCGTACGCCCCGGAATTCCATGCGGCATCGGCAATCGAGCCTGGTGTAATGAGACCGACGCGAAACACCCCCGTCGCGACGGGCTTCTGACCGCAGGCAACGAGGGCGACAAGGAGGAGCGGCAGGATCCGGTTCATGCTGGATCATAACACGAGGACCGGCCGGGCTGACCCGCGGCCGGGCGGGCGGGCTCACTGCTCGATGGTAACCGCCGACAGACTCTCCATCTTTACTCCGCCATTCACCTGGCCACCCTCCTGGACCAGCAGCCGACGGGTCGTGATGTCTCCGTGCACGACCGCCGAAGCCTGGAGCTCGACGCGCTCGTCGCCCTGGATGCAGCCGTGCACCCTCCCGCCAATGACTACTTCCCGGGCGACGATGTCTCCCTCGACGATTCCGCCCTCGGAAATCAGAACCTGATCGCTCGCGTGGACGTTGCCGACGACGCGTCCCTCGATGCGAACCACGCCATCTGCCTGGAGGTCCCCCGCGACCGTCATATCCTTCGCGACGATCGAGAGGCTGCCCTGGGCGCCGTTCTGTCGGCGGCGCTCGACGAAGGGCGCCGCGGTAGTCGCCGGGGCCGAAAAGATGCCCATCAGTGCTCCTCCTTCACCATCGTGCCGGGATCGATCGAGACCCCGTTGAGCCGGATCTCGAAATGAAGATGCGGTGCGGAGGACCGCCCGGTATTGCCGCTCCGGGCGATCACCTCGCCGGCGTTCACCCGAGCTCCCTGAACCGCGATGACCCGGGAGAGGTGGCCGTACATCGACTGATAGCCGTCCGGATGCTCGAGCAGGACAAAGCGGCCGTATTGGGCCTGTTCACCGGTCTGGAGGACAATCCCCCCACCGCTGGCTCGGACGATACTCCCTACCGGCACTGCGATATCGATGCCAGGGTGATCTTCCTGGGCCGTGTCCGCAAGCGCCTGGCCTCGCGTCACATAGCCGCGTTCGTCGAGGGGCCAGTGTCTGGGGGGGGAGGAGCCGATCTCGTAAACTGCAGTGGAATCCGGGCCTGTCACCATCAGGGACGGGGCGACCGGAACCGAGCTGCTGAGGATGACGGGGTCTGGCACGATGTCGGCTCCGACCATCGTCCGGAGCCGCTCGTAGTTCACCTCCACGCTATCCATCGCGGCCGCGAGCGCGCGAACCCGCAGATTGTCGGTGCGAAGCCGGTCCACTTCGCGTTCCAGGGGAGGCACTCGCGCCGCCTGCCGGGCGATCGGTCCGTAGAACGCGACGCCCAGCACCAGCAACACTGTGATCCCTACTCCCAGGATCAGGGCGGCCCGGACGGCCCACAGCGGAATCCGGTAGCTGCTCGACTGGAGCGCGCCATCCCGTTGGATGATGATCGAGACGCTGCGGCGTCCGCCGCTCATCCTCCGAAGGGCTCGCCCAGGATTAGCTCGAGGAGGCGCGCCAGATCCTCGTTCGAGTAGTAATGGATGGTCACCGCCCCTCGGCCGCGCCGCCGGGCCGTCACGCGGACATCGGTCTGCAGCCGCTTCCGCAGGGAATCTTCGACCCGTCGCACATCGGCGCTCGGGTTTCGCGCCTCGGCCTTGGGCCGCCGGATCGTCCGGCGCGCGGCCGGTGCGGTGGTGAGCTGCTCGCCCCGCACCCGCGCCTCGAGGTCGCGCACCGACCACTCCGCGCTGGCGCACTCCCGTCCGAGACGGGTCATTTCCCTCGGATCGGACAGCGCGAGCAACGCCCTCGCGTGGCCTTCCGAGAGCTTTCCGTGCTGCAGCAGCACCTGGACGGCCTCGGGCAGCCGGAGCAGGCGCAGCGTATTGCTCACTGTCGAACGGTCCTTCCCCACCAGCCGCGCGACTTCCTGCTGCGGCAAGGAGAATTCCTGCATCAGCCGCTGGTAACCCATCGCCGCGTCGATCGGCGAGAGATCGTCACGCTGGAGATTCTCGATCAACGCCAGCGTGAGCAGAGCCCGGTCATCGACCTCCTTGACGACTGCGGGCACCTTCTGCCATCCGAGCCGCTGAATGGCTCGGTACCGCCGTTCGCCCGCAATCAACTCGAAGCGGCCCTCCGGCCGGGAGCGCACGACGATCGGCTGCAACAACCCCGACGCCGCAATGGAATCCGCCAGCTCCTGGAGCTGGGTCTCGTCGAACTCCCGTCGCGGCTGGTAGGGATTGGGATCGATGGCGGACACCGCGAGCTCGCGCAGACCGCCGGTGGTCTGCCCGTCGTCGCGAGTCATCGGTCCGAGGAGGGCCTCCAGGCCCCGGCCCATGCGCTTGGTCTCGGTCATGTGTGGACTTCCCCCGTTGCGCGAGCGGTGTCGTGGGGCAGTGCAATGTCGGTAGCGCTGTCCGGAGCATCGGCGCGACGGAGCAGCTCCTGGGCGACCGAGAGATAGCTCTTCGCGCCCACCGACTGCACATCGTACATCAGAATGGGTTTGCCGAAGCTGGGCGCTTCGGCAAGACGCACATTCCGGGGAATGACGGTCTTGAAGACCTTGGCCCCGAAATACTCCTTCGCGTCTTTGGCCACCTGCCGGCAGAGATTGAGGCGCGAGTCATACATGGTGAGCAGCACCCCGTCGAGCGCCAGCTCGGGATTGAAATTCTGCTGCACCAGCCGAATCGTGTTGAGCAGCTGGGAGATTCCTTCCAGCGCGTAGTATTCGCACTGAATCGGAACAATCACCCCATGCGCCGCGGTGAGGACGTTGAGCGTGATGAGTCCGAGCGACGGGGGACAGTCGATGATGATGAAGTCGTAGGCGGCCAGCGCGGGGCGCAGCGCTTCTCGCATCCTCGCTTCACGCTTCTCGACGTTCACCAGCTCCAGCTCGGCGCCCACCAGATCCTGGGTCGCCGGGAGAATCGAGAGAAAGGGCAGCTCCGCGTCGCGTTGAATGATTTCGTCGATCGGTCGGCGATCCACCAGGAGGTCGTAGAGGGATGGGCGTGCCGGATCCTTGGCGACGCCGACGCCGCTCGTGGCATTGCCCTGTGGGTCGGCATCGACCAGCAACGTACGTCGCTCGGCGATCGCGAGAGAAGCAGCCAGATTAACGGCCGTTGTAGTCTTCCCTACCCCGCCTTTTTGGTTGGCAATCGCAACGATCCTGGCCATGCCCATTGTTTATAACTATATGTTGTATAATGGTTTACGGTCCGACTTGTCTGCTGATTTCTAACGCCGTGCAGAAATATAGGCTTTAGGGGACCATTGAGCTAGACCCGTTTCACGTGAAACATCTCAATTCAACGCAATTTGGAGGCGAAAGCGGTATCCGAGCCGAGGCTAAACGGTGGAGAGGATGGAGAATTTGACTGGTGTTTCTGGGAAGGACTCGTTTCACGTGAAACAATGACCCACTAGGCTCTGGTCTTGAGAACCTCCATCACCAGATTCTGAAGGTCGCTGGGCGAGACCCCCGGGATTCTCCCTGCCTGTCCCAGGCTCAGGGGACGTAGCCTGCTCAGCTTCTCGCGGGCCTCGTACGACAAGCTCTCCAGCGTGGCAAATTCGAGGTCCTCGGGAAGGATGAACTCCTCCATCTCCAGCATCTTCCCAACCATGAGGCGTTCCCGCTCCATGTAGCCGCCATAACGAAGCTCAATCGCCGCCCAATCGGAAGAATCATCCAGTACGTCGTGGTCCGCCACCGCCAGAAGCCGGCGGAACTCTACCAAGGGACGGCGGGCCAATTCGGCGAGACGGACCGGCTCCGTGATCGGTGCGGATCCGGATGATTCGAGGACCGGATTGGCGAGGGATGGAGTGAGCGGGGTTTCCTCCGCGAAAGCCATGACCCGCTCTTCGGCCTCGAGCCTGCTCAGGGCGCCGCTTCTCTCGTCATCGGTAAGAAGGCCAAGCCGAATGGCGGTGGGCAGGAGTCTACGAAGGGCATTGTCCTGACGGAGGATCAATCGAAACTCCGCCCGCGACGTAAAGAGCCTATAGGGCTCGTCCACACCTCGAGTTACGAGATCGTCCACCAAGACACCCAGGAAGGCTTCGTCCCGGCGGAAGGAAATCGGGGGATGCCCCAGGGCAGATGCGGCTGCGTTCAGGCCCGCCACAACCCCTTGGCCAGCGGCCTCTTCATATCCAGTAGTCCCATTGATTTGTCCGGCAAAATACAGCCCATCGACGCCTCGAACCCGAAGCGTCGGCTCGAGCTGCGTCGGCGGGAAATAGTCGTATTCGATGGCGTACCCGGGCCTGGTCATCTCCACCCGCTCCAGGCCGGGAACCGAGCGCAGATACTCCAGTTGGACGGCCGGCGGCAACGAGGTGGAAAGACCGTTCACGTACATCTCGGTGGTGTCCAGGCCTTCCGGCTCGAGGAAAACCTGATGCCGCGCCGCCCCCGGAAACCGGACGATCTTGTCCTCGATGGAGGGACAATACCGCGGCCCGCGCCCGCTGATCGCGCCTCCGTACATCGCGGACTCCGACAAGTGGTCCGTGATGATGTCCCGAAGGCGCTCGTTGGTATGGGTCAAATAACAGGGGAGCTGCGCGGGGAACTCGGCGCGCTCGTGAAATGAGAACCAGAAGGGGCGGTCCTCGCCGTCCTGACGGAGCATCGATGCCAGATCCGCCGTCCGTCCATCGATTCTTGGCGGCGTTCCCGTCTTGAAGCGTTCTACTGTAACTCCAATATCCGCAATAGCTTGCGATATCTCTATTGATGGAGATTCCCCGGCTCGGCCGGCCGGAACCGGCGCGGCAAGACCCATGTGAATCTGGCCTCGCAAGAACGTTCCAGCCGTAATCACGATGGCCCGAGCCGAGTATCGGCGACCATCCGTGGTCACCACTCCGGCAACCCGAGTGCCTTCGAAAATGAAGCGAACGGCGGTGCCCTGGGCGAAACGAAGAGTGGGGTGGCGTTCGAGCAGCGTGCGGACCGCGCGTCGGTAAAGACCCCGGTCACACTGGGCGCGTGGCGACCAAACCGCGGGGCCCTTGGAACGATTGAGCATCCGGAACTGCACCCGCGCCATGTCGGTCGCACGCCCCATAATGCCGCCCAGGGCATCGACTTCGCGCACGACCGTCCCTTTGGCAATCCCCCCGATGGCTGGATTGCACGACATCTGGCCGATCGTCTCCAGGTGCTGGGTGAGTAACAGGGTTCGCGCCCCGGACCGCGCGGCCATCGCGCAGGCCTCGGTGCCGGCGTGCCCCCCTCCGA
>DASYPZ010000409.1:0-6923 GCA_036006105.1 Gemmatimonadales bacterium
CGCCGGCGAGGAAAGACGCACGCCGGCCCCGGCTCAGGGGTCGCGGCGCCCCGGCGTCCTCCTGCCTCGATTGGTGAATGGCTGGCGTACCAACCCATGCTCACAATCGGCAGGCGCGGCGTTCATCGCGGGAGCGTCGACTGAATGTGACCCGCGGCGTCAAGGAACTGGATCTGCGCCTGTCCGAGGGAATCGACGATCAGGCGCAAACGCGTGTGGCCATTGGGGTCTGCGAGGTTGATGACGGAGGCTCTGTCCTGCCGCCGACCGGCAAACAGGCGGCGAGCGCCGTAGGCGACCCCACCCTGCCATGCCAGCCACGCGGCCCGCGCAGAATCACGTTGCGGACCTGGCGGCATACTATCGATGTGGCCCTGGCGCGCAATGATCTCACCAAGCGGCAGCTCCGGGCGGTCAGTGACCGATAATCCCTGATACCGCTCACCACCTTCGTCGATGTGCTGCAGCGCGATTACCTGATCCTGATCGTATTGGTCGAAGGATAGGCTGAGACCCTGATTCACCATGCCCGAGCTCTCCCGCTCCCCGCCGAAGATGAGACCGCCTGCTTCATCACCCGTGTTGTTGTAGAAAATCAGTCCGGTGCGGCGTCCCGCCTGGCCGCGCGTGTTGCCATGGCTGTACACCGCCGGCGAGCGCTCGCGGTTGGAGATGATCAGCCGGCGAGTACCGTCCTTCTCGATCACGTTGATGCGCTCCACGTCGATCTCGGTAAAGCGTTCCGGTGCACGCGTCGCCGCGCGGAAGGCACCGAGCGACAATACGCCCAGAAGGATTGCGGAGATGGCAAAGTAGATACGCAGAAAGCGGAGCTCAGTCGCGTGCATGGAGTTGCCTCGTCTGGAAGGAGAAAGCGACCTCCGCGTTCACCCGTACGAGCTCCGAACCAGTCGTTGGGCTTAGGGGTTCCTGCGCCGTACCGTGATGTCGCCGTTCACGATCTTTACCTTGATCAGCGGCCCGCCCCCGCCCACCGACCCGGTTGCCCTTACGTACTTCCGCGGGGAGCCCTCGGTGTCGTCCCAACGGTCCGTTTCTTCCTGGCTCAGATTCCAGTCGCTCTCGATGCGTCCCTTCCGGGGTGATTGCTCGGTATAAGCGGTCTCCAGCTCGAAACGCGCCGAGAGATTGGGCGGCAGGTCGAGTACCACGGAACCGTGTCCCGAGAAGACCTGGACCAGGCGGTCCCCCTTTCCGGCCTCCGAGATCCAGACGTGGACGGTGCCCGCGCCGGTGGAAGCTTCCACCGAGCCGGCCACGGGACCCACCGAGACGTCACCGCCGCCCGTGCTCGCCTCGACGAATCCCGACGATCGCCCCACCCGCACCTCGCCCCCGCCGGTGGATACCTCGGCGCCCTCGGGCGCGGCGTCCAGCGTGATCGATCCGCCGGCTTTCGCGATGTGGAGCCAGCCGGTCCTGGCACTCTCATCGCGGGTCTCGCCGACGTGGATCCCGGCGCGGTCCACTCGCAGGCGGCTCAGGTCGCCGCTCACACCGGTACCATCCCCCTGGATGACCGGACCGCTCCCGGAGCTTCCCTTGAGACCGCCGCGAACCCTGGACAGCATCACCAATCCGCCCCCGGTATTGATTCGCCCCCGCAGATCGGAGTCGGTGACATTGACGTCGCCGCCGCCGGTGCTGAGGTGGGCGACTCCCGTGACACGGTCGATCCGGAATCCACCACCGCCGGTTTCGCCCTCGAAGACGCCGTCGACGTTCGCGAGCGAGACCTGTCCTCCGGCCGAGCTGATGTGGACGTCGAAGTGGCGCGGCACCATGATCGTGAAGCTGTGGCGGGTGGCGGACGTGCTCCGACGAACATCCTGCCAGGTGTGCAGCCGAACGCCCCCGTCGGTGCGCTCCAGGGTGACGCGGGTATCCTCCCAGTTGGCGCCGCTCAGGCGGCCCCGCACCTGGACCACCGGGCGGTCCCATCCCCGAAGATCGATGCCTCCTCCCGATTCGAGGTCCAGCTCCAGCTGCTCTCCCGGAGAAGCGGCCGCCGAACGCTCGAAGATCGAGTCCTCACCGGCGCGAAACGGTCGCGTTCCGGCCTGTGGGTTTACCGGTTGAAGGAGCCCGGTGTCCCCACGCGACAGATTCGATTCCCGCGCCACCGGGGTCAGCACGGCGAGTGGCAGAACAATCAGAGCCAGCCCGGTCCATCCCGCCTGTCGCGCAGCGCGCGGGGGAACCCGCCGAGGACAGGCAGGATCGAGCACCGCGAGTAAACGACCCTCGAGGTGAGAAGGCCGGGCCATTCCGATGGCGACGGCGCCGCCCAACCGGAAACGGCGGGACTGCCGGGCGACATCGAGGAGGTGCGCGGCGTAGTCCGCACCGGAAATGCCCCGGTCCAGCACCTGGTCGTCGCAGGCCCGCTCGCTTTCGACCCGGAGTCGCCTTGCGGCGATCCAGACGAGGGGATGGAACCAGTAGATGGCGCAGGCCGCGCAGGCGACCAGCTGTGACAGGTAGTCCGCGCGCACCGCGTGGGCCAGCTCGTGGGCCAATACCACCCGCTGCCGCTCCGCCGGCCAGGATTCGGCGTCGGCGGGCAACAGCACGACCGGGCGACGGGTGCCCCAGGTGATCGGAGAGCCCACCGCTCCGGTGCGCAGCAACCGGATCGGCGCGGTCATCCCCGCGCGCGACGCCACCGCGCCCAGCGAGGCCCGCCATGCGTGATGCAGGATCGGCGTGGCGCCGCGGGCCAGATACCACAGCCGTACATGCCCGAGCCCATACCACCCCCCAACCAGCAGGACTCCCGCCAGCCAGGCGGTGCCGAGCAACAGGCCAATGTCCCAGCCGTCGCGAACGCCGGATTGCGTCGTGGTGACATCAGTAGACCGGACGGTCGATTCGACCCGGGCAACCGGGGCAGACTCGGGAGACTGGGCCACGACCGTCGATGCGGCCGGCACGCCGACGTGCTGCGCCGCCTTCGGCCATCCGGCCATCCGGACCGGAACCGCCGGGGCGAACCGGCTGGCGATGGCGAGCGCGACGGCGCCGGTGAGGGTCAGCGACCAGACCAGGTGCCGGGCCGCGGCGGACTTGTGCGCCAGGATGAGTGCAACGACCCAGCCGGCCCCGAACAGCAGCGTGACCTTGAGGAGCAGCATCATGGCCGGCCTCCATTGCGTCGGGCACGCTCGATGAGCTTGGACAGACGGGTGAGCTCCTCCGCGGAGGGGGGCTGCTCCCGGACGCCGAGCATCGCGGCGACCGCCGCCTCCATGGAGTTGTTGAAGAAGGTGTTGAGGACGTGGCGGGCGGCCGAGCGTTGGGCCTGTTCCCGGTTGCCGGCGGGAAGGTACACGTGCCGGGGACCGTCCCACTCGTGCTTCACGTACCCCTTGTCTTCCAGCAGCCGGAGCATGCTGCGGACCGAGGAGTAGCTCGGGGGGTCGGGGAGATCCTTGAGCACCTCGGCGGCGGAGGCGCGCCCGCGCTGATACAAGCAGTCCATGATCTGGCGCTCGCGGCGGCCCAGCTCGCTGTAGAGGCGTGTCATCCGGTTCCTCGGGGTCGGAGCCAAGTGCGCATGGATCAGCCGGATGCTAATCCATTAGCATTGTGCTAATACACTAGCACTTGATTCCGGTACTGTCAAGCCGAAGCGTTGATCCCGTCGGTCATCGGACGTCATCTCACTGGAAGACCTTGAAATGACCCAGCAGCCACCAGAGCAGAATGAAAATCAGAATCGTGCTGAAACAGCCGCCACCCAGCTTCTT
This sequence comes from Gemmatimonadales bacterium, assembly GCA_036006105.1. Lineage (GTDB taxonomy): Bacteria > Gemmatimonadota > Gemmatimonadetes > Gemmatimonadales > GWC2-71-9 > JABFSM01. The sequence goes on from DASYPZ010000409.1 coordinate 3,771, forward strand.
GGCACCGTACCCGGCCGCGAGGCCGCGGAGTAGTTTGCTCATCGTCGAGTGCTCCCTCGAAATCGTAGAGCGCGCGGCATACCGGGCGCGCTACAGGCAGGGACGCTCCACCGGAGGTCCGGTGCACAGCCCGGCGGCCGCACACGGGTAGCCTCGCAACGGTTTTCGCGCGGGGCGAATCCAACAGGGAGTCCTCACACCCTCACGGAAGTCGACAGATGTCCAATCTCAAGCTGGCATTGCGGTCGCTCTTCCGCACCCCGTTCGTCACCACCGTGGCCGTCGGTTCCCTGGCGCTCGGTATCGGGGCCAATGCGGCGATCTTTTCCCTGTTCGACCAGCTCCTGCTCCGCCCGCTGCCGGCCCCCGACCCCGCCCGCCTGGTCAACCTTGCCGCGCCGGGCCCCAATCCCGGATCTCAGTCCTGCAGTCAGGCCGGTAACTGCGAAGAGGTCTGGAGCTATCCGATGTTCCGCGACCTGGAGAAGAGCCAGACGGTGTTTACCGGCATTGCGGCGCATCGGAACTTCGGAGCGAATCTGGCTCCTCAGGGCCAGACCCCGATCAACGGCAGCGGGCTGCTGGTCTCCGGTTCCTACTTTCCGGTGCTCGGACTGACCCCCGCGGCCGGGCGGTTGCTCACTCCGGCCGATGATCAGGTCCTGGGGGCCAACTTCGTCGCGGTGCTGAGCTACGGATACTGGGCTACCCAGCTCGGATCGGACCGGAGTGTCGTGGGCAAGCAGATCGTCATCAACGGTTATCCCTACACCGTGGTCGGCGTAGCCCCTCGAGGCTTCACCGGCACCACCCTCGGGACCGAGCCCAAGGTCTTCGTACCCCTCTCCATGCGGGCCCAGACCAACCCGGGATTCAACGGGTTCGATAAACGGCGGACCTACTGGATCTATCTGTTTGCCCGCCTGAAGCCGGGTGTGACCATGGAGCAGGCCGCGGCGGGAATCAACCGGGTGTACAAACCGATCCTGACCGAGGTCGAGGCCCCGCTGCAGGAGGGGATGAGCGAGAAGACCATGGTGCTGTTCAAGGCCAAGACCGTGAGGGTGGTGGACGGGCGGCGGGGGCAGAGCTCGCTGTCGGGCGAGACCAGGACGCCGCTCACCCTGCTCTTCGGGCTGACCGGGCTGGTGCTGGTCATCGCCTGCGCCAACATCGCCAACCTGCTGCTGGCCCGGGGCGCCAATCGCACCATGGAAATGGCGGTGCGGCTGTCGCTCGGGGCCGGGCGGGCCCAGCTGCTCACGCAGCTGTTGGTGGAGTCGTGCATCCTGGCCGTGCTGGGCGGGGCGGCAAGCCTCCTGGTGGTCCGCTGGACCCTGGGCGCCATAAGTGCCTTCCTCCCGACAGACGGCGGCCCCGTCCTGGAGTTCGGCGTGCAGACCTCGGTCCTGGTCTTTACCGCCGCGGTTTCCATCGGCACCGGACTGCTGTTCGGTATGTTCCCCGCCCTGCACAGCACCCGCCCCGACCTCATCACCACCATTCGCGCCAACTCCGGTCCGGTCATCGGGACCCGGAGTGCCAACCGGTTTCGGACCTCGCTCGTGACGGCGCAGATTGCCCTCTCGATGGCCCTGCTCACGTCCGCAGGCCTGTTCATCAAGAGTCTCATGAATGTGAGCCGCGTGGACCTCGGCATCGAAACCAGTCACGTGCTCACCTTCGGGATCGAGCCCGAGCTGAGCGGCTACACCCCGGCCCGCTCTCGCGTTCTGTTCCAGCGGGTCGAAGAAGAGCTGCGCGGCATTCCGGGGGTGACCGCGGTGGCCGCGGGACTGGTCCCACTCCTGGTGGGCGACAGCTGGGGCAGCGACGTATCGGTGGAAGGCTTCAAGAAGGACGCGGATACCGACGCCAATTCCCGCTTCAACGAGGTGAACGCCGGATACGCCCACGCGCTGGGCATTCCCCTGCTGGCCGGACGGGAGTTCACCCCCGCGGACGGACTGAGCGCCCCCAGGGTCGCCATCGTCAACGAAACGTTTGCCAAGAAGTTTGGGTTGGGGAGAAATCCGGTCGGCAAACACATGAACTCCAACGGCTCCACGAAGCTGGAGGTCGAGATCGTCGGATTGGTCAAGGACGCCAAGTACAACGGTGTGAAGGAGGAAATTCCTCCCCTCTTCATGTATCCGTACGCACAGGATTCCACCGCGGGAAGTCTCGCGTTTTACGTCCGGACCTCGCTCGATCCCGAACAGGTGGAACGCTCCGTGCGGGGAGTCCTGGCGCGTATCGACCCGGCGCTTCCCGTCGAAGGGATGAAGACGTTTCCGCAGCAGGTGAAGGAGAACGTCCTGATCGACCGGCTGATCAGCACGCTGTCCGCGGCCTTCGCGCTGCTCGCCACGGTGCTCGCGGCGGTGGGGCTGTACGGGGTCCTCGCGTACACAGTGGCCCGGCGCACCAAGGAAATCGGGGTCCGCATGGCGCTGGGCGCCGATGGAGGCCGAGTGCGGGGCATGGTGCTGCGCCAGGTGGGCCGGATGACCCTGGTCGGCAGCATCATCGGAATCGGCGCCGCACTGGCCCTCGGACGGGCCGCCCGCTCGCTCCTGTTCGGACTGGGGGGCGCCGATCCCGTGGTGATTGTCGGTGCCACCGGCATTCTGGCCATCGTGGCACTCTCGGCCGGCTATCTCCCTGCCCGCCGGGCGTCTCGGGTGCATCCCATGCAGGCCCTCCGGTACGAGTAGCCGTTTCGAGCCAACATTGCGGGGGTGGGAAGCGTACCTTAGGAATTCCCACCTCCACATCGAGGCTCGACGTGTCACCCAGCCGTCGTGAATTCCTGAGGACAACCGGAGCCGCCGCCGCGGCCGGCCTGATTCTGGCCGGCACCGGGGACGCCGAGACGGCCGAGCGCGCGGCGCTGGCGGTTCGACCGGTCACTCCCGGCGATCCCGCCGTCAACGAGCTCCTCCTGCGCGCGGTCGACGCGGCGAAGTCCGCCGGCGCCGAGTACGCCGATGCCCGGATCAGCCTCAACCGCACCCAGAACATCAACACTCGCGAGCGGCGCGTCGGCGGCCTCTCCGACAACGAGACCTTCGGCATCGGGGTGCGGGTGCTGGTCCAGGGCTCGTGGGGATTCGCCGCCACCAGTGATCTCAGCACCGACGGCGTAACGGG
>DASYPZ010000410.1:0-11280 GCA_036006105.1 Gemmatimonadales bacterium
TAGGGAGTAGGGAGTAGGGAGTAGGGAGTAGTAATAGTAAGTAGCGATTAGTGCCTGGACCGGATGTGGAGCGGGCAGGAAAGCGAAAGGCGGGAATGAACCACTCACCGCCTCGCGCTCCCTGCCCGTTCCGCTATGGAGTACTCACCCCTCACCCCTCACCCCTCACCCCTCACTCCTCACTCCTTACTCCTCACTCCTCACTCCTCACTCCCTGTCACGGCTTCTTGTAGCGCTGCAGGTACTGCAGATCATCGTCGTCGATCCGCGCCACGTACACCGTGCCCTTGCCGAATCCCACCACTCTGCTGCTCGGATTGAGCATCACCTTCTTGACGAGCGCGCCGGTCCGGTCGAACACATCGTAGGTCGGAACCTTGTCGCCCGCCGAGCGGGTGCGCAGCACCCACGCCTCTCCCTCCGGAGTGGCCAGCACTGCGCCACGGCCGGTAAACGGCGGCATGGTCTCGGAGAACTCCGGCTCCGCCTGGGGCGGACCGCTCTGGGGGGTCGACGACGAGCGAGTTCCGCCCCCCGGACCGCCAAAGGTCATCTGGATCCGCGGCGCTTTCGCCAGGTTCACCTTGTATAGCGCCTTGTCTGCCTCGGTCACTTTGATGGGCGTGTAGGGCTGGACCGGCCCGGGCGTGGCCTTGCCGGCATCGAGCCAGATGACCCGGTACGGGGATGGAGTCAGTCGAGCCACCCGCCCGTCACCCGCCACGTCCCAGGCCTCGGCCGGAGTCCACACCTTGCCCCCGCCGATCTGCACGCTGAACCGACCGCCGCCACCCGAGGCGACCGCACTTCCCTTGGGCAGCGTCAAGTATCCCACCGTATCGAAGACCGGCTTGACTCGATCCCACCGCAGGATCGGCACCGAGTCGGCCGAGCCTCCCGTGGGCGTGAACGGCGAGCCCTCGAAATAGATCCGGCCTTTGGAGTCGATGCCGCGTGGAATGGTGAACCCGAACGAGACGATGGGCCCGGCCTGTCCGGTGGCAGCGGGCGCCCGGGGCATTTCCAGGACCGCACCGGGTTTTCCATCCACCCCGATCGTGAGAAAACGGCGGCCGGCCATATCGAACACCAGTGTCTCGCCGGAGGGCAGTCCGAGAAGGGTCAGCGGAAGGCCGTATTCGCCGGGTCCCTGGCCCTCGCGACCCACCTTGGTCATCGTGCCCGAAGCCAGATCCACCAGCTGAACCACCTTGTCCTGTTGATCGACGACCAGCACCTTGCCCGACGGGAGCTCCCGGACCGCGGTAACCCGGGTAAAGGATTCCTTCGATTCGGCGTCGGGCTTGCTCAGGGCGACCTTGGTCTGGCCGGCCGCCGACGAGACGACGGACAGCGCGGCAATGACGCCCGCAAGCATCGGAACACGGGACTGACGCACGCGATCTCCCTCGCAATGGAGTGAATGGGAACCGGAGAGAAGATGCACCGGCCGGGGCGATGGTCGCGGCGGGGCTATTTTGGGACCGATGCAGCGCATTGACCTCTCCCGGGTGCCACCCCGCCCGATCACCCGGTTCGCACCGAGTCCGACAGGATACCTGCACCTTGGCCACGTGGCCAATGCGGTCTGGACCTGGGGCGTCGCCCAGGCCACCGGGGGCCAGGTGCTGCTCCGGATCGAGGATCACGATCGGGGCCGCTCCCGGGCGCAATACGAGCGCGCGATCGTCGAAGACCTGGAATGGCTCGGCCTGGTCCGGGGCGGCCAGCGCCGCATGCTGCGCCAGAGCGATCAGGAGCGCGCCTACGGGCGGGCGGTGCTCCATCTCGGGCGGCAGTCGCCGGTGTACGCCTGCCAGTGTTCCCGCGCCGACATCGCGGCGCAGATGCGGGCCGACGGCGTAGCGGACCATGAGGAGCTCCGCTATCCCGGGACCTGCCGCGCGCTCCGACTCGCGCCCGCCGATGGACTGGGTCTCCGGGTTACGCTGGGCGACGAGGCGGTCGAGTTCGACGATCTCCGGCTGGGTCCGCAACGCCAGGTCCCCGCGCAGCAGTGCGGGGACCTGCTGCTCCGCGATGCGCACGGCAACTGGACCTATCAGCTCTGCGTGGCGGTGGACGACACCCGCCAGGGCGTGCACCTGGTGATCCGGGGTGAAGACCTGCTGGCCTCGACCGGACGCCAGATCATGCTCGCGGCCCGGCTGGGCCGGAAGGAACCGCCGCGCTTCCTCCATCACCCTCTGATTCACGATCCGGAGGGCCGGAAGCTCTCCAAGCGGGACGGCTCCACCGGCGTGCGCGAGCTCCGGGCGTCGGGCACCACTCCCGAGGCGGTGCTGGGCGAGGCGGCATTCCGGACCGGGTTGAGTGACGAGCCGCGACCCATCGCTCCGGATCAGCTGGGGTCGCTGTTTCGGTGAGCACCGCCCGTCGGTTCCCCTGGACGCGACACAGCCGGCTCGATGCTCCGAGCCGGCTGTCGACGTTGGATCGTCCTGCGGTCCGGCTCAGGCGCCGGCGGCCAGCCGGCTGACCCGCTCTGCCGCGGGGCCCTTGGCGCCCTGCACCACATCGAATTCAACCCGCTCACCTTCGGCGAGGGACTTGAATCCGTCGCCGGTGATGGCCGAGTGATGGACGAAGCAATCCTTCGCGCCGTCTTCGGGGGTGATGAAGCCAAAGCCCTTCGCATCGTTGAACCACTTGACCGTTCCAGTCGTACGCATTGCCATTCTCCTGTGTCGTGTCCCGTGACAAACCCTCACGGGAGGGGGGTGTTCCCACAACGCGGGAAGTCCCCGACGCTGTTTGCGATCTGGCGATGAAAAAAGGGGCCCGGGTTAGCTGGGCCCCTCACGTCAACTCGGAACTTGTCCGCGCACTGGCGCATCGACCGCTCCGACAAGGATAGTCTCCCGGAGCGATCGGCGCAATGAGGCAATCGCGCTTCCCTTGATCGCGCTCAGCCGTCCCGGAGCGCCTCGGTGGGCTGGATGCCGGTGGCGCGCCGGGCCGGCAGCCAGCTCGCGGCGGCCACCGCCAGCACCAGCAGCGCCGCGATCCCCGCGAAGGTGAGCGGGTCCGACGGCGCCACGTTGAAGAGGAGCGACCGGAGGACCCGGGTGGCCCCGAACGCGGCGAGCAATCCCACGGTGCCGCCCGCCAGCGCGATGCCGATGCCCTGTCCGACCACCAGCCGGGTGACGCTGCCCCGGGTGGCGCCGAGCGCGATCCGGATGCCGAGCTCCCGGGTGCGCTGCGCGACCGCGAACGACACCACCCCGTAGGTACCCAGCGTGGCCAGCGCGAGCGCCACCCCGGCGAACAGCACCAGCAACAGCGTGCTGAACCGCGCATACGACATCGAATCCCCGGTCCGGGACTCCAGGGTCCGGATATCGTAGACCGGAATGTCCGGTGCCAGGTCGCGAATGATCCGGCGCGCCGGCCCCGCGACCCCGAGCGGGTCTCCGGCGGTGCGGAGGAAGACCATCATCCGGCCTCGCGGGGACTGATAGTACGAGAGGAACGCATCGGGCACCGGATCGGTATCCACGGTGCCGAAGCGCACGTTGCCCACCACCCCCACCACGCGAGCGGTGTCGTTCCAGAAGCCGCCCTGGCCGACGCTCACCGGTTTGCCGATCGGGTCCTGCCCGGGCCAGAAGGCCTTGGCCGCCGCCTCGTTCACCACCACGACCTTCGGGGCGCCGGCCCGATCCGCGGCGGTGAACATGCGGCCCCGAAGCAGCGGAACGCCCAGCGTCGCGGTCCACTGCGGGGTTACCCAGTACACCCCGATGGAGGGCTCGGTGCCGGGCTGGGCCGGGGGACGATCGCGAAACGCGATGACGGTGCCGCTGCAGCCGCCGCTGAGCGGCGGGCAATCGGCCAGCGTCGCGCCGGTCACACCCGGGATCGCCGCCAGCCGCTCCAGCATCCGGTCGTAGAATCCGGGGAGCGAGTCCCGTGCGAAGGTGGGCGGGCTGTTGAGCCGCAGCGTCAGGACCCGATCGGGGTTGAACCCGGGATCGACCCGGAGCAGATGGTCGAGACTCCGCAGCATCAGTCCCGAGCCCGCCAGCAGGACCAGTGCCAGGGCGATCTCGATCGCGGCCAGGACGCTGCGGCTGTTGAAGCCCCGGAGCAGCCGGTGCGAGGGCGCCGCGGCGCTTCCTTCCTTCAGCTCGGCGGTCAACGCCGGCCGGGTGGAGGACAGCGCCGGAATGAGGCCGAAGACCAGTCCGGTCAGCAGCGTGATGGCGGCGGCGAATCCGAAGGCCGTCGGATCGAGATGAATGGTGCTGAAGTTGACGACGCCGAGCCCTTCCAGCCGCTGGGTCCGGAGCGCGCTGGCGGGGTTGATGGTGGCAAGGACCCGCACGCCGCCCCACGCGAGCACCAGGCTCGCGGCGCCGCCGACGACGGAAATCAGCACGCTTTCGGTGAGCAGCTGGCGGATCAGACGGCCGCGCCCCGCCCCGACGGCGAGCCGCACGGCGATTTCCCGGCGTCTCCCCGACGCCCGCACCAGGAAGAGGTTGGCCACGTTGGCACAGGCGATCAGCAGCACCAGTCCCACCGCGCCGAGCAGCACCAGCAGGGAGCGCCGGATCACCGGGTCCACCCGCTTGGAATCGAGCGGCTTCGCCGTGGCGCCCCAATGGCGATCCTTGACCTCCGGATGGGGATAGGCGGCGTCCACCCGGGTTCCCAGCAGCCGGGCCTCGGCGGTGGCCTGCGCCGGCGAGACGCCGGGCTTGAGCCGGGCTACCACGTAGTAACTGTGACTCCAGGCCTGGTTGATGTCCTCGGCGGATCCGGACAGTACGGGCACCATGATGTCCGAGCGACCGGAGATCCCCTTGAACCCGGGCGGTAACACGCCGACGATGGTGAAGGGCTCGCCGCCCACGTCGAGGATTTGCCCCAGCACTCTGGGATCGGCATTGTAGCGGCGCTGCCAGAGCGCGTCGCTCAACAGCACGACCTTGGGTCCACCCGGGTTGCGGTCCTCCTCGGGCAGGAAATTCCGGCCCAGCGCCGGCTGCACCCCGAGGGTCGGGAGATAGCGCCCGCCGACGTATTCGATGTTGACGCGCTCGGCTTCGCCGCCGCCGGTGAGGGTCACCTGGAAATCGGTGGTGACCGCCAGATCCTGGAACGACGTCTGCGCATCCCGGAAGACGGTGAACTTGGGATAGGACCAGACCATGTTGTCGGACGCCGGACGATCCGGCTCCGCGGGAGTGGTCATGCTCACCATCATCAGCCGCTCCGGGTCCCGGAATGGCAGGGGCCGGAGCAGCAGCGCGTTGACCGCGCTGAAGATGGCCGTGGTGCCGCCGATGCCGATGGCCAGCGTGAGCACCGCCACCGCGGTGAACCCCGGGGTCCCGAGAAAACTGCGGAGCGCGAACCGGACATCCTGCCGCACCATCTCGAACAGGCCGAGACCGGCCATTTGTCGCCTCGCTTCGTCGATGCCCGTCACGTTGCCGTAGCGCCGCCGCGCCTCGAGTCGGGCCGCCTCGGCGGAGAGACCCGGCCGGGCGGCGCCCTGCCGGCTCGCTTCCTGGGCCAGGTGAAAGCGGGTCTCTTCCTCGAGCTCCCGCTGGTAGGCGCCGGGACGCAACAGCACGCGAAGGCGATGGCGGAGCGAGGCCAGGAAGGACATGCGGGTTACCCGCGCTTCATGACGCCGGCGATGGCCAGCAGTACCTGGTCGAAGCTGGAGATCTCTTCGCCCAGGTGACGGCGCCCGGCGGCGGTGATGGTGTAGTACCGGGCCCGGCGCCCGGTGGGAGAGTCACCCCATTTGGCGGTGACCAGCCCCTTCTTGAGGAGCCGCTCCAGCGCCGGATAGAGGCTGCCCTGCTCGATGCTGAGCACCTCACCGGAAAAGCGCTCGATATGCAGCGCGATGGCGTAGCCGTGCATCGGTTGCACGGTGAGGGTCTTGAGGATCAGCATGTCGAGCGTCCCCTTGAGGAGCTCGCGCTTGGCCGGCTGGGGAGTGGGCACCGGGTCTCCACCGGGTAATGGGTAGAATGCCTGCCTATGATAGGTAGAAAATCTACATGTGTCAAATGGCCCGGTGTCCCGGGATCCCGCGCCGGCCCGGATGGGGGGTCCGGCTCCGGTGGCCGGCACCCGCTTCCCCCGCTATGCTCCGGCGATGAAGCCATCTCCTGTCGGCATGCTCCTCGCCGCGCTCCTGGCGGCCTGCACCGGTGCGCAGCCCGCGGGGCCGCCCGCGCCGCAGGCCGGCACGTTGGTGCCGGGCCGGTTGCCGGCCAGCTGGTACGCGGGAGGCCCGGTCTGTTCCGGCACCCCGTCCCTCTCGGTCCACGCCTACAGCGACGACTTCTATATCCTGCGGCAGCCGGCCTGCACCAATTACGAGAAGCCGTTTCTCTACCTGCTCCTGGGGCGGACCCGCGCGCTCCTGCTCGATACCGGAGCCGGAGGGCTGAACGTCGCCGGCACGGTGGACAGTCTGCTGGAAGTGTGGCGGGCGCGGCAGGGAGGCGATCGGGTGCAGCTCATCGTGGCCCACAGCCACTCGCATGGGGACCACGTCGCGGGCGATTCCCAGTTCGTGGGCCGGGCCGGCGTCTCGGTGGTGGGCCTCGATACTACGAGTGTCCGCACGTTCTTCGGGATCCAGCAGTGGCCCGAGGAGATGGTCTCCTTCGATCTGGGCGGCCGGGTGCTCGACGTCCTGCCGATTCCGGGGCACCAGGCGGCCAGCCTCGCCTTTTACGATCGCCGAACCGGCGTCCTGCTCAGCGGCGATACCTTCTACCCCGGGCGCCTCTACGTCCGGGACAGCGCGGCCTATGTGCGCAGCATCGCCCGATTGGCTCGCTTTGCCGAAACCCACCCCATCATCCACATCCTGGGCACCCATATCGAGAACAGCAGCCGCCCGGGACAGGACTACCCGGTGGGCACGGTGGACCAGCCGGACGAGCACGTGCTGCAGCTGACCAGGGAGGATCTGCTGACGCTGGATTCGGCGCTGGCGGGCATGCGGGGCCGGCTGGTGCGGACGGTATTGCCGCACTTCACCATCTGGCCGCTCCCGCCGCGATAAGGCAGCGGGTTAACGGGGCTGACCAGCCATTCCTTCCCCGGGCTACTCGCCCCGCATCGCGAGCGCCGGATCGATGCGCGACGCGCGCAACGCGGGCAGTGACGCCGCCAGCAGCGCCACACCGCCCAGCACGCCGGTCACCGCCAGGTAGGTGACGGGATCGGTGGATTTGAGATCGAAGAGCAGCGCGCCCATCAACCGGGTCAGGGCCAGCGCCCCGAGCAGCCCGATCCCGATGCCCCCCGCCGCCATCAGCACCGCCTCCTTCACGATCAGCCGGACCACGTTGGACCGCGACGCGCCCAGCGCGATCCGCACCCCGATTTCCCGGGACCGCTGCCCCACCAGATAGGCGATCACGCCGTAGATCCCGATCGCCGAGAGCAGGATGGCGATGACCGCGAACGCGGTGAGCAGCATCATGTAGAACCGGGGCTGGGCCACCGATTCCGCGACGATCTCGTCCAGCGTCTTGACCTGGGCGACGGCCAGATCGGGATCCAGCTCGTGGATGATCCGGCGCGCGTCCGCCACCACGGCCATCGGCTCGCGGGTGGTGTGCATGACCACGTTCATCGAGGAGAGCGGCCACTGCTGGTAGGGGGCCCAGAACTGGGGCAGGGTGGTCTGGGCGAGGGAGGACTGCTTCACATCCGCCACGATGCCGATGATATCGCCCTCGAGGGTCTGGCCGTCCTGCCCCCAGCCGAAGGTGACGTGCTTGCCGAGCGGATCTTCACCGGGGAAGAATTTGGTCGCGGCGGTCTGGGTGATGAGCATCACCTTGACCGCGCCCGCCCGGTCCGTCGCGGTGAACCCGCGGCCTTTCACCACCGGAATCGCCATCGCCTTGAAGTAGTCGGGCGTGGCGACCCGCACCTCGGCCACCGGCTGATCGGAGGGCGGGAGCGGGGCGCGGCCGGTGACCTCGAAGGAGAAACTGAACCCGAACGACGTGAGCGGCATCCCGAACCCTGCGCCCACCGACTCGACGCCGGGCAGATCGTGAATCCGGGCCAGGGCGGCGTCGAAGAAGGCGATCTGCTGCTCCGGCTTGCCGTACTTGGCGTCGGGCAGGCTCAGCGCAAAGGAGATCGAATTCTCGGAGCGGAATCCGGGATCGACGTGCATGAGCCGGTCGAAGCTCCGGATCAGGAGTCCCGCGCCGGCGAGCAGCATGACCGAGAGGGCCACCTCCGCGATGACCAGGGCGCGGCGGGCCCGGGAGCCGCCGGCCCGCTGGCCGCCGTCGCGTCCGCCTTCGCGCAGGGTCTTGGCCAGGTCGGGACGCACCACCTGCCGGGCGGGGAGCAGTCCGAACAGAATCCCGGTGACCAGCACGATCGCCACGGTGAAGCCGAGCACCAGGAGGTCCACCTTGATCGCGTCGAGCCGGGGAATGCTGCGCGGCGCGGCTCCCACCAGGAGCCGGGTGCCGCCGACGGCGAGCGCCAGTCCGGCCGCGCCGCCGATCAGCGCCAGCACCAGGCTTTCGGTGACCAGCTGCCGCACCAGGCGCCCGCGCGCGGCGCCCAGCGCGGTGCGGACCGCCAGCTCGCCCTCGCGGGCGACGCCGCGTACCAGCAGGAGGTTGGCCACGTTGGCACAGGCGATCAGGAGCACGAAGGCGACGCCGCCGAGCAGCACGTAGAGCGGCGTGTCCAGCCCGCCGGTGATCCACTCCCGCATCGGGATCACCACCGCGCTGACGTCCTTGTTCACGTCGGGGTACGCGGTTTCCAGCCGCCGGGCGATGGCCTGCATATCGAGGGTGGCGCTCGCGACCGTGACGCCGGGCTTGAGCCGGGCCAGGTTGCTGAGATAGACCGCGCCGCGGCTGCGGGCGAGGCGCTCCGGCTCCATGGTGAAGGGGAACCACATGACGGCGTTGGAGGGCCAGGTGGAGGCGGCCGGCACCACGCCGACGACCTGAACCCGCTCGTTGTCGAGGGAGATCATCGAGCCGACCAGCCTGGGATCGCTGCCGAACCGGTTCCGCCAGACGGTCTCGGAGAGCACCACCGCCCTGGGACCCTTCCAGGCCGCCTCCTCGGGGAGGAAATCGGCGCGGCCGGCGATGGCCTTGACGCCGAGGATGGAGAAGAAGTTGGCGCCGACGTCGAAGCCGCGGAGCCGCTCCGGTTCCCCCGAACCGGTGAGCACGGCGGAATGGCTGCCGATCACCGAGATGCCGGAGAAGGAATGATTCTGGTCGCGCCAGTCGTAGCTGTTGGCCGGCGAGGAGGTGGAGCGCTGGCCCTGGTAGGTCGAGGCGACCATCACCAGGCGGCCGGGGTCGGCGAACGGCAGGGGACGGAGCAGGATTCCCCGGACCACGCTGAAGATCGCGGTGTTGGCGCCGATTCCGAGCGCCAGCGTCAGCGCGGCGACCAGGGCGAACCCCGGCGCCTTGCGCAGTCCGCGCAGCGCAAAGAGGAGATCCTGGCGGAATTCCTGCAGCCATTCGGTGCGCATCGTCCGTTTCCTCAGGCGTTGGTCGGTGGTTCGGCAGTAGGCGCGGGCCGCTTCCAGGTCGCCGAACTGGCGCCGGGCCTCGGCCCGGGCCGCGTCGGGCTCCCAGCCCCGCGCCATCAGCTCGGCGGCGCGCATCTCCAGGTGGAAGGCGAACTCTTCCTCGAGGTCGGCCCGGGCCGACGACCAAATGGCCAGACGGAACGCGCGGCGAAATCCCATCAGCGGAGCACGCGGGTCACGGCCAGGGAATAGGTGTGCCAGGCGCTCTGCCCATCCTTGAGCTGGCGCCGGCCCGCGGGGGCCAGCCGGTAGTATTTGGCGCGCCGGTTGTTGTCCGAGAGACCCCACTCGCTGCCGATTGCCCCGAGCTCCTCCAGACGGTGCAGCGCCTTGTAGAGGGCCGCGTCATCGATGTCGAGGGTCCCGCCGGAGCGCTCCCTGAGCCAGTTGGAGATCGCGTAGCCGTGCATCGGTTCCCAGGAGAGCGCCTTCAGCACCAGGACGTTGAGGGTGCCGTAGATGAGGTTGAGGTCGGCCGGGGGCTTGGTCATGTGGGAATGGGATGCCGGGAATGGGGAAAGGGTTGCGTGGGCTCCACTGACCTGTTCCACCTACCAGGTAGGTGGAGTATACCCGGGAACGGCAGCGGGCGTCAGGGTCGATCGGTTTGGGGCATCGGGACGGGCGGCGGCGGGAGGGTCGGTCAGACCGCGCGGAACAGGTGGGAAAAGCTCTGGTCGGTCAGGGAGTCGTTGCGACCCTCGCCTTCGACGGCGCCGTGCGCCATCGCCGTCTTCCGGAATCCTTCCGGAGCCCGGCGGATGCCGTCGATCTGGAGATAGGTGGCGTTGCCCATGGACTCCCAGCCTCGCAGACCGGCCAGGTCGGCCCCGCGCATGTCGGCCGCGCCCAGCAGCGCGCCGGTGAGGTTGACCTCCTTGAGCAGGGCCTCGCTGAGGTTCGCCCCGGTCAGGTTGGCGCCGGTGAGGTCGGCTCCCTCGAGGTTGGCGCCCTGCAGATTGGCGCCCTTGAGATTGGCTTCCCGGAGACTGGCAAAGCTCAGGCGCGCGCCCGAAAGCACGATGCCTTCCAGCCAGGCTCCATCCAGCCGGACCCCCGCCAGCGAGATCGCGTTCGCGTTGAGATCCTGCAGCGCGTCGATCCGCCCGCCGCTACCGCCCTTGCCCTGCGCGCTGTTGACCACCGCCCACGCCTGGTAATTGGCCGCTTTCAACGCCAACGCGGCCGATTCGGCTTCGGCCCGGCGGCGCTCGCTCCGGCGGGCCCAGAGCTGATAGGCCGCGAACAGCAGCGCCAGCAGCTCCGCCGAGGCCCACGATTGCTGCAGCCAGAACGCCCACGCCGGAACCTGGCTCTTGGTGCCTCCGACCGGCTGGGTGGCGCCGATGGTGGCGCGTTGCGCCACGACCGGCAGGTGCGGCAATCCGACCAGCAGAAGCGCGGCAAGCAGCATGGAGCGGACCGGCAGCCGTGCATTTCCCATGGACGGGATTGTACGAGAGTGGGCGGTGGTGTGCCAGTGGCCGCTACTGGTCGCGGCCGTTGCCGGCCCGAGGGGAGCGCCGGCCGCTCGACCGCGCTTCAGACCGGTTCGGCCCTGGGGATCGCTTCCTCGAGGCGGCGGAGCCGGCCCACTTCCGGCCACTTGAGCGCGACCAGCGCCACCACGACCAGGGTGCCGATCCCGCCGGCCACAACCGAGAACACCGGGCCGAACA
>DASYPZ010000411.1:0-5820 GCA_036006105.1 Gemmatimonadales bacterium
CCGACGTCAGGTCTTTTCCGAGTAGTCCAGGGGACCATTCGGCTCGGGCGAGCTACGGCAGCGTTCGAAGCCGGGCCAACTCGGTCGATCCGATCAGCCGGCCGTACAGCACCACATCCGACAGTGCCCGCAGATTCCTGATATTGGTCAGCGGATTGGCATCGAGCACCAGCAGCATCGCCGGCGCGCCGACCTCGATGCGTCCGGTCCCATGGTGCAGCACCGCCTCGGCCGCGGTGGTGGTGGCCGCCGCCAGCGCCTGCTGCGGTGTCATCCCGATCTCGACCAGCCGTTCCAGCTCCAGCAACAGCATGTCTCCATGCCGCTCCAGCACGTCGGTCCCGGCCAGGATCGGGACTCCCGCCTTGGCGATGCGCCCGGCGAGCAGCTTCATTCGCGCGTACGCCGCCCGGCGCCGAGTCGCGACCTCGGAGCCGGCCTTGTCGATGTTCTCCTCGTAGCCGATCAGGGTCGGATCGAAGAAGGTGTGATTGTGCTTGAGGACCGCCCAGATCGAATCGCCGTGCGGCCCGTCCAGCCGGTCGGCGATCTGGGTGAACTGCGCGGCCAGCAGTTTTGCATCGGGTTGCTCGTTCTCGAAGACCGTCTGGATATGCTCGATCGTGCGCATGCCCAGTTTCGACGCCTCGATCCAGGAGAGCGCGAGAGGAACATGGCCGCTGACGGTGAGGCTGTTGCGGCGCGCCTCGTCGAGGACGGCGAGAAAGGCGGTGCGGCTCAGCGCGCGGTGCACCTTGATGAAATCCACACCGAGGTAGCGCAACTCGCGCACCGCGGCACGGGCCTGGGCGGCGGTGACCACCTTGCGGTGGAACGGGGCCGCCTGCTCGCCGTTGAGCGTGGGGCCGGCCATCACGATCTCGGGACCGATCCGGTCTCCGGAGCGAATCCGGCCGCGGAGCGGAAACAGCGTGTCCGAAAAGCCGCCCATGTCCCGCACGCCGAGCACGCCATAGCCGACATAGTGTTCGGGTGCGGTCCCGACCGGGGTCAGCGCCGCGAGGTGGGCATGCATGTCCCAGAGCCCCGGGACCAGGAATTTGCCGCGAGCATCGATGACGCGAGCGCCCGAAGGGATCGCGGGCGCCCGGCCGACCGCGACGACGTGCCCCCGCTCCACCACGACGGTGGCCACAGTTGGCGGAGTGCGGCCGCTGGGATCGATGACGGTACCGTTGGCGATGACCAGCGCCTGCAGGAACAGTGCGATCAACCTTCCTCCCGGAGTGTCACGGCCGGATCCACCCGCAGCGCGCGGCGGGTGGGAAGCCACGTCGCCAGCGCGGCCACGCCCGCAAGGATGCCGGCCACCAGCAGCAGGGTGACGGGATCGCCGGGCGAGAGACCGTAGAGGAGTCTACCCAGAAACCGGGTCGTCGCAAGCGAGGCGGCCACCCCCGCCACGACGCCGATGCCGACGAACCTGAACCCTTCACCCACGACGAGTCGCGCGATGCCGCCGCTGGTGGCGCCAAGGGCGCGGCGCAGCCCGATCTCCCGGGAGCGCTGACCGACGATGTAGGACAGCACCCCGTAGAGCCCGATGGCCGAGAGCACCAGCGCGAGCCCCGCGAGCAGGCTGAGGAGGAGCATCGGGTAGCGCCGGTCGGCCGTCGATTCCGCGAGGCGCGATTCGAGGGTCTCGACCGTCAGCAGGGGAAGGGAACGGTCCATCGCCGCGACCTCGCCACGGACCGCGGCCGCCAGAGCGGTCGGTGAGCCAGAGGTCCGGATCACCAGCGTCATGTCGGCCGGTGGTCCCTGCAGGAACGGATAGAACACCGACGGCCTTGGATCGATATCCAGACCCTCACGATGCATGTCCCCGACAACCCCGACCACTTCCAGCACCGAATCGGGTTCGCCCATGTCCACGCGGATGTGCCGTCCGATCGGCGGTGAACCCTTGAGCAGCTGTTCCGCGAAGGCCTGGTTGACGAGGACCACGTTGGGGCTGCCGCTGCGATCGGCCTCGGTGAATCCGCGACCCTCGACCAGCGGGGTTCGCATGGCCCGGAAGTAGGAGGCATCGACCCGGTTGACCTCGGTCGTCGGCGTTTCACCCGCCGGCGGCTCGGCCTGCCCGACGATATGCACCGACGTGCCGGGCGTTATTCCGCGCAGAGGCAGAAAGTTGACCAGACCCACGTCCTCCACTCCCCGAAGGCCGCGGACACGCCGGGACAGCTCCTGGTAGAAGGCGGCCCGCTGTTCCGGCCGGCCGTAGGCGTCGCCGGGCAGGCCGAGCTCCACGGTCAGGACGTTGTGGGGATCGAAGCCGGGGTGGACGGAAAGCAGGTTGGCGAGGGAGCGCACCGTCAGCCCCGCCGCGGTCAGCAACATGAGGCAGAGCGCGACTTGAACCGACACCAGGGTGCCCCGCAAGGTCCGGCCCCGCGGCGCGGCGACACCTTCGCCGCCGCGCTGGGTCAGGGGCTGACGCAGCGCGCGCTCCCGCAGTGCCAGGAGAGGAGCGATGCCAAACAGGATGCCGGCGAACCCGGTGACCACGACGGCAAAGCCCAGCACCCGCAGATCCACTCCGACCTCCTGGAGCCGGGGGATCTGGCGCAGCTGGGCATGCACCAGCGCCCGCACTCCTACGACGGCCGCTAACACGCCGAGGCCGCCTCCCGTTACCGCGAGGACCAGACCCTCGACCATCATCTGGCGCAGGATCCGCCCGCGGGATGCGCCGAGCGCGGCGCGCACCGCGAGCTCGGTTCGCCGGGCCAGCACCTGGCCCAGCTTGAGATTCGCGACGTTGGCGCAGGCGATCAACAAGACCGACGCGATGGCACCGGCCAGCAGTATCAGCACCGGGCGCGCCTTGCCGGTGACCTGGGCCTGCAGCGTGAGGACATCCGCGGTCCAGCCCCGGTTGAAGACCGGATACTCGCCCTCGAGCGAGGTCGCGATCCCGTGCAGCTCCCGATCGGCGGCCTCGGCGGTCGTGCCCTGGCGCAGCCGGCCGATCACCATCGTGTAGCGGCCTCGGCGAACTCGCAGATCACTCGCCATGCCCCACGGCTGCCAGAACTCCTCATCTCCCATGGGCCGGAAACCCGGGCTCATCACGCCGACCACGCGGGCGGTTCCCTGGCGCAGGGGAATGGTTTTCCCCACGACCACGGGGTCGGCACCGAACCGGCGAGTCCAGAGCGTGTGGCTGAGCAGGATTGCCGGAGGCGCGCCGGCGACGGTGTCTTCCGGCGCGAAGAGCCGGCCCAGCGCCGGGGTGACCCGCAGCACGGCGAAGAAATTGGTGGTGACCGATCGCCCCGAGATCAGCTCCGGCGTGTCACCGCTGAGCTCCAGATTGGACCAGGTGTACATCGCCAGCGACTCGAAGCTCCGGGACCGGTCGCGCCAGTCCAGGTAATTGGCGGGCGCGACGAGGTTCTCGCGGCGGTCCCGCGGGATGTTGTGCTCCCAGACCTGAACCAGTCGCCCGGCGTCCGGATAGGGCAGGGACTTGAGCAGCACCCCATCCATCACGCTGAAGAGTGCGGTGGTGGCCCCGATGCCCAGCATGAGCGTGAGGATGGCGGCGGCGGCATACCCAGGGCGGCGGCGGAGGCCGCGCAAGGCGTACTTCACATCCTGAACGAGATCGGTGAGCGCCGGCGGCGACCAGACGGCGCGGGCGCTCTCTCCCACTTGTGCGGCGTTTCCGAGGCGACGGCGCGCCGCGAAGCGGGCCTCGTCGGGATCGGCGCCCGCGTGCACGGCATCCTCCGCCGCCATCTCCTCATGGAAATGCAGCTCCTCCTCGAGGTCGGCCTCGAACCGCCGACGGCCGAAGAGATGGAGGATGCGCCTGACGAGGCTGCTCATGGAAGGGACTTCATGCGGGCTTCACCACGCTCTGCACCGCGGCGACCAGCTGGTCGAAGGCCGAGACTTCGCGCGCCAGCTGGCGCCGGCCCGCGGGGGTGAGGGAGTAGTACCGGGCCCGGCGCTTGGTCGGAGTGAGCTTCCACTCCGCGGTGACCCAGCCCTTGAGCTTGAGCCGCTGCAGCGCCGGATAGAGCGAACCTTCCTCCACTTTGAGCGCGGCGGCGGACAGCCGGCCGATGTGCCCGGCGATCCCGTACCCGTGCATCGGGGTCACCGAGAGCGTTTTCAGGATCAGCAGATCGAGGGTTCCGGGGAGGAGCTCGACGCGGAGGGGATCACGGGGGGCCGCCATAGTACCTCAATCCATAGTGAGCCTATGGATGGAGAAACTATGGCGACTCAGGACGCCTGTCAACCGGACCGCGATGATGCCTCTAGATTCCGCCTCATGCCCGCCTCCATCCAGCGCTGTTTTGCCGTGACGGCTCCGGGGATCGAGGCGATCACCGCCGCCGAGCTGGCGGCGCTGGGCCTGGTTCCCCTGGAGACCGAACCCGGAGGCGTCACATTCGATGCCACTCCGGATCAGCTGTACCTCGCCAACCTCGAGCTGCGGACCGCGAGCCGGATCACCGTCCGGGTCGCGGAGTTTCCGGCACGGGCCTTCTACGAACTGGAGCGAAAGGCCGGGCGGGTGCCCTGGGGGGCGTTCCTGAAGCCGGGCACGCCGGTCCGGTTCCGGGTCACTTCGAAAAAATCCCGGCTCTATCACGCCGACGCCATCGTCCAGCGGCTGCAGGCCATTGCGGGCGGAACGCCGGCGGCCTCGGAGCATGCCGAGGGCGGGGACAGTCCTGCGCGGGAGGAGGACGAGGGGCCGGATCCTCCCGAGTCGGAGGTCCGGTTGTTCATTGTCCGCGTCCTTCGGGACATCGTCACCATCAGCGCCGACAGCTCCGGCGCCTTGCTGCACCGGCGCGGGTACCGGCTCGAAGGCGGCAAGGCTCCGCTGCGGGAAACCTTCGCCGCCGCCATGCTGATGCGGGCCGGCTATGACGGTACCGCGCCCCTCGCCGATCCGTTCTGTGGCTCCGGCACGATCCCCATCGAGGCGGCCATGCTGGCGCGGCGCATGGCGCCGGGACTCAACCGCAGTTTTGCATTCGAGGGCTGGCCGGATTTCGATGCGAACGCATGGGGCGCGCTCAGGGGCCGAGCCATGGAGCGGATTCTTCCCGCCGCGGCCGCGGACATTGCCGGCAGCGATCGCGATGCGGGTGCCATCGCCTCCGCGGCGGCCAACGCGGAGCGTGCCGGCGTGGCGCGGGATATCAGGTTCGAGGTCGCGGCGGTGTCGTCGGTGAAGCCGCCGGCCGGTCCCGGCCTGCTGGCGACGAATCCCCCCTATGGTGTCCGGGTGGGACGGGCAGGGGACCTGCGCGATCTCTACGCCAGGCTGGGCACACTGCTGCGGGAGCGCTGGAACGAATGGAATGTCGCCCTGCTGGTGACGGGATCGATGCCGGAGCGGGAGATGGCACTCCCGTTTGCACCGGGGTGGGCCTCGAGCAATGGCGGCATCCCGATCCGCTTGCTGCTTCGCGGCCGACCCGACGCGGGGGCCGGCTCCGCCGGCTAGCGGTGCTCGCCCGCCTTCATTTCGCCGGCGATTCTCTCGAGCAGGGCCTTGGTTTTCGCGACGCCGTCCCGCTCGCTCAGCCGATCACCCTCGAACTCGATGCCCATCCAGGAGTGGAACCCCGCCCCGGTCACGATCCGCATCATCCGCCGGTAATCGATGGTGGTCTCGTCGCCCCGATCGTCGAAATCGTAGGTCTTGGCGCTCACGGCCTTCGCGTAAGGCATCATCTCCTCGAGACCCTTGTAGCGGTCGTAGCCGGGAAAGTTCCCGGGATCGGGGAGGGTACCGCAGCGGGGATGATTCACCAGCTTGATCAC
>DASYPZ010000412.1:0-4447 GCA_036006105.1 Gemmatimonadales bacterium
GCTTCCCGCACCGCGATCTCGCGCTGGCGCTGGTCGGCCCGTACCAGGATCAGGTTGGCGACGTTGGCGCACGCCACCAGCAGCACCAGCCCCGCCGCCGCGGCGACCATCCAGAGCGTCCGGGCGATCGCGCCGGTCACATCCTCGAGCAGCGGCACCAGAACCGGACGTGGCTTGGCCTGCTCCAGCAGCATCGTAGTGGGGACGCCGGGCGCCATGTTGGGGAACAGCTCCACCACGTGGGGCAGGGCCAGGGCGAAATCCCGCTCCGCGTCCGCCGGAGTCACGCCGGGCTTGAGCCGCGCCACTCCGCTGTAGTTGAACCCGCCCGGGTTGGCCTCGGCGGGGTCCAGGGCCAACGGAAGCCAGAGCCGGGTGCCCGCACTGGGAAAGCGGAAGGCCAGCGGCATCACCCCGACGATCTGGCGGGACAGGCCGTTCACCTCCAGCGTCTTGCCGATCACTCCGCGGTCGGCGCCGAACCGGGTCCGCCACAGGCCTTCGCTGATGATCACCGCATTGGGGCCGTGAGGCAGATCCTCGGCGTCGGTGAAATTCCGCCCCAGCAGGGGAGTGACCTGGAAGGTGGGGATGAGACTGCCGGTGATCCAGGCGCTGCTCAGCCGCTGCGGCTCGCTGCCGCCGCCGGCCTCGGAGACGTTGGCCGCGCTCTCCTGGTAGAGACCGATGTTCTCGATCGAGTGGGCCAGCTTCTTGTAGGTGAAATAGGTGGCCGCGGTCTGGGTCGCCTTGTGGATCGACAGCGGCGGCAGGTCGTGCCAGGTGCCGACCAGCCGGTCCGGAGTGCCGTAGGGAAGCGGCGTGAGCAGCACGCCGTTCACCACCGTGAAGATCGCGGCGACCGCTCCCATTCCGATGACCAGGGTGAGCATGGCGGTCAGCGTGAACGCGGGGGTCCGGCGCAGCGACCGGGAGGCGTGACGGATCGGAATTGCGACCATGCGGGCGGACCCGGCTGAAGGGTCCCGCCCGTACGGGGATGCGGGGGCGAAGTTTCGCCCCGACGAAGACGGCTAGTGCCCGAAGATTCGGAAGGCGGGCTGGAAATAGCCTTGCGGCTCCCGGGGGATTCCTCCCGTGAAGCGGAACCGCAGTACCCGGGGCGGCGTCTTCCCCTTGGGGGCGAGGGTGCCTCCGGGAGCGAGGCTCCAGGTCCACGACGCCCCGATCCCATCCTGTCCGTTATCGGCGTTGGCGACCTTGAAATTCGCGAGCCCCATCGCATTGTCGCTTTCGCTGAGCAGCCGGTCCACTCGGACCTCGATCGGTCCCTTCACCACCCGCGCGGTGGGATTGACGACCCGCATGACGACCTCGAGGGTGCCGTGGGCGAAGTCGATCGTCGGTGCGCTGACCTCGAAGATCAGCTCCTGGGTGAGGTCGACCGCACCGGCGGGCACGGCCGCAGTCGCGGTTCCGGTGGCGTGCTGGGCGTTCTCGGTCCGGACCGTGGCCAGCAACCCCGAGTCGACCGCGAAGGCGGTATACCAGAGCTGCAGGCTTCCGGTCGCCCCGTTGATCCATGCCGCGTGAAACACCCCGGCGGCGTCCGCGGCGAGTCCCTGGGTGTCGCCGCCGTTCGGAAAGCGAGTCGGCACCATCGCCGTGAGCCCGAAGCCGGGACGGGGCTGATCGGGAACCGACCAGTAGTCGTACTGGTACCACGCACTCAGCACCCAGTTCCCGGGCGCATTGGTGCAGGTGGGTGCGTCGCTGAGTTTCACGTTGGGCTTGAAGGTCGCGCCACCGTCGGTCGAGACCGCGGCGTAGAGGCGCCAGCACTGGTTGTTCGGGTCGTCGCGCCGGTCGTTCCAGATGACGCCGACGACGCCGTCCCGGGACACCGCGACGGCGGGATTGCCGGGGTCGCGACCGGAGCTGTCGTCGTTGACGACGCTGCTCTTCCACGACTTGCCCAGGTCGTCGGACCAGCCCAGACGAATCACATTGACGTTGCGCCCGGCATCCCAATCGGACCAGACCAGGAAGATGCGGCCCCGGTGAGCCCCGCGGGTCTGGTCGACGGTCGCCCGCGGCGCGCCGACGGTCTGCTGGCCGCGGAATCCCTTGACCGAGTGCATCTGGGGTCCCTCGCGCATGCCCAGGAAGCTCTGCCCGCCGTCATCGGACACCAGGATGCGGAATTGCAGCACGCTGACGGAATCCTGGGCCCTTGGCACCGAGTCGCGCATGTCCGGGTTGCTGATGAACGGCATGACCAGCACGCCGGCCGGGGTCACGATCAGATCGGTGAGGACTCCGCGGATAGGCATGAGCGGATCGGAACCACCGAGATCCCGGGAGATCAGCTGCGGGAAGCTGAAGCTCCTGGCGCCGTCGGTGGAATGGCTCAGCACCAGCGGGCCGAATTGTCCCCCGAGATAGATGGTGCCGCGCAGACTGTTGTCGGTGGTGTCGAACGCCATGTAGGGACGGTCACGATAGCCCACGGCGACCGGGCTCGCCCAGCTGCGCCCGCCGTCGGGAGATCGGCTGATCACGGTGGCCGGTTTGCCGTCGACCCGGCTGCCCAGGCCGAACAGGGCGACGCCGTCGCGAGTGATATGGACGATCGGATCGCCGCCGATGACCAGCGAGCTGTCCTGCGGGCGGATGACGGACGCGACCCAGTGGACCCCCCCATCGAAGGTCGCATAGACGTAGGCGCCCAGCTTTCCCCCCGGGCGTCCCGCCATCGCCGCCGCGATCATGTGTTTGGGATCACGGGGATCCAGCGCGAGGGCGCTCTCGATGTGCGGGCTTCCGGGATGTCCGGTCGAAATCTGGTGCGATCGCAGCAGCCGAAGCGGCGGCGCCGCCGCGGGCTGCTGGGCACCCATCGGCCGGGCCACCGGCCCCAGGGCGGCGCAGGCGAGGACGACCCCGGTGAGGCGCGTCACCGGTTACTGCCCGAAGCGGACGCCGACCAGGACGGTCCGCCCGCGTGAGGGGGCGATGGTGATCCATTCGCCCACCTGATCGTTGGTGAGGTTTTCGATATTCAGGAATCCCTCGAGGCTGCGCGAGAGGGGATGGCTGAAACCGATCCGGATCTTGGTGAAGGGATCGATCTCCTGCTCGTAGTCCCGCAGCGTGCCGAAGGTCGGACCCCCGCTCGAGGGGTCAACCGGGCCTCGGCATCCTCCGCCGGTGTAGAGACACTGGTACACGCCCAGGAGGTCGACCGAACGGCGCCCCCCCACGTAGGTGAGTCCGAACTCGAGGCGGGCGTCCCGGCCGACGCCCCTTCCGAACAAGGGACGGAAATTGAATCCGACGGTGCCGCCCCCGGCCCGCCGCGCCACGTTCCGCATCTCGTCGCCCACCTGCTGGTCGCCGGTGTAGTCCGCGGCGAGGCTCTTGATGCGGCTCTTGACGGTGCTGAACGAGGCCCGCGCGTCGAGCGGCCCGACGCGGACTCCGAGCCCGAACTCGACACCCTTGTTGTTCACGGTGCCGACGTTCTGATACTGGTTGATGCTGCGGCTGGTGGCAGGATCGACTCCCAGCGCGGTGAGGCCGATCAGGTCCTTGGCATCCTGGTTGAAGTAGGTCGCCTCGAAGGTCACGGTCCCCTCGCGGTATTCGAGATCGAAGCCGGCGTCCACCCCGGAGGAGACTTCGGCGCGAAGGGTGGGGTTGGGCTGCTGGATCGAGAACGAGCTCTGGCCGGCGCCGGCCTGTCCCGGCTGGGGAGGACGGATGCTCTTGCCGAAGGACCCGCGGGGCTTGAGGGCGATCCGGTCGCTCAGGGGAAAGGTATAGGCCGCTCCGGCGCGCGGCGCCCAGATCAGGCCTTCGCTGCTGCCGACATTGCTGTTGTCTTCGGCCCGGAGTCCCCCCGTGAGGAACAGCCGGTTGGAAAAACCGAACACCTGCTGCGCGAAGAATCCGGCGTTGTTGGTGACTCGGTAGGCCTCGATGAAATCGCTCTGCGCGCTGCCCGCCGATTGCGGATCGTACAGGCCGCTGCCCTGGAAATAGTTGAAGGTGCGCCGGGACACCTCGACTCCGGCGGTGGAGCTGGAGCTGACCGAGCGCGACAGGGCCCGGTGGGTCGAGGCGACGTATCGCGCCGAGAGCTGTTCGTCGGTCTCGAGATCGGCAAAGCGGAGCGTATCGCCCGGGAAGGCGTTGTGCGGCGCGTAGTTGTCCGAATTGAGGCTGAGGTTGTTGAACCCGACGGTGACCTGGTGCAGCCAGTGGTCGGACGGAAAGTAGGTGAAGGTGACGCCCAGCAGCTGATTCCCGATGTAGCCGTCGGTGTTGACCGGAGCGACCAGACTGGGGACACCGAGCGTGGCGAACGCGGGGAAATTCGAGCTGCCCTCGACCCGCTGCGAGTAGGATGCGGTCAAACCCAGGCTGAACTTGCCCTGGGTGAGCACGGCCCGGCCGTATCCGCCGAACTGCTTCCAGTCGCCTT
>DASYPZ010000413.1:0-19369 GCA_036006105.1 Gemmatimonadales bacterium
CTGCTGGTGTCCCCCGGCTTCATCGATCCGCATACCCACTCCTTCGAAGGCTTGCCCGACCTGAGCCTGGAGCACCGGAAGAACATCGGCGCGCTGATGCAGGGCGTCACGACGGTCGTGACGGGTGCCGACGGCCGGGGACCGCTGGACGTGGCCCGGGTGCTCACCGAATCGGAGCGGCTCGGCATCGGCACCAATACCTACGCCCTGGCCGGGTTCGGCACGGCCCGGGCCCGGGTGATGGGTAGCTCGTCTGCCCCGGCATCAGCGGCCCAGATCGACTCGATGCAGCACCTGATTGCCGGGGCGATGCGCGAGGGTGCCTTCGGCGTCGGCACCGGATTGTTCTACGCCCCGCAGTCCTACGCCAGCACCGAGGAAGTCATCGCGGTGCTCCGGGGCGCCACGCCCTACGGCGGGGTCTACGATACCCATCAGCGCGACGAGAGCTCCTATACCATCGGGCTGCTCAACTCGGTGCGCGAGGCGATCCGGATCGGCCGTGAAACCGGGCTCATCACCAACATCGGCCACGTGAAGGCGCTCGGGGTCGATGTCTGGGGCGATGCCGACAGCGTGCTGGCCCTCATGCGCGCCGAGCGGGCGACCGGACATCTCGTCGTGGCGGACCAGTATCCCTGGACCGCCAGCGGGACCAGCCTGGTCGCCGCGCTGGTGCCCCGCTGGGCCGAGTCGGGCGGGCGGGACTCGCTGCGGCTGCGCATCGCCGACCCCGCGACCAGGGAACGGATGCTGACCGAGATGCGGGACAACCTGCGCCGCCGCGGCGGTGACAGCACTCTGCTGCTCACCGGCGGGAGTCCTGCCGCGCGGCCCTTCGTCGGCAAGACCTTGAAGCAGGTGGCGAAACTGAAACGGGAGGGGGCGGTCGAGACCGCGCTGGCGCTGATCGGCACGGTGGGGGACATGAGCGTCGCGTCGTTCAACATGACCGAGCAGGACATCGAGACCTTCATGCGGGACCCGTTCGTGATGACCAGCTCGGACGGCTCCGGCGGTCACCCCCGGCTCTACGGCACCTATCCCCGGAAGATCCGTCGCTACGTCCTCGACAAGCCGGTGATCACCATGGAGCGTATGATCCGGGCATCATCGGGCCAGGTGGCCCAGGTCTACGGGCTCCCGCAGCGCGGCGAGCTGAAGGAAGGGTACTTCGCGGACGTGATCGTCTTCGACCCGAAGACCATTCGCGAACAGGCCACCTACCTGCACCCCGAAAGGCTGTCGGTCGGGATGCGCTGGGTGTTCGTCAACGGACAAGCCGCGGTGGCCAACGGCGCACCGACCGGGGTGCTGGCGGGCCGGGCCCTCCGCAAGGGAACTCCGCCATGACCGACACCCCGAGTCATTCCTCGGGGCGCCCGGAAGAGCGGGGGGAAGCGGCACGTCCGTGCATTCGCCACTTCTGGACGATTCCGTCGGGGTGCCGTATGCTGGGGGAGCGGAGATTCACCGATCAGGGGAGAGTACCATATGGGGCTCAACGAACGGCGCAAGATCAAGGAGCTGCAGGACACCACGCTCCCGGGAAGGGTCCGCGAGATCGAAGAGATCTGCGGCAAGGCCATCCCCTATGAGGTGGACTGGGACAGTTTCGCCGACGATCTCGACGGTCTGAATTTTCTCGATAACCTCTCCTGTCATCGCCTCAACATGGCGCTCCGCACCATCTGCGTGGATGACATGGGCAAAGAGGCGGTCCGCACCACGGTTCGTCTGATCCGGCTCCAGAACGTCAAGGACAAGAGCGCCATGCAGATGACGTTCAAGGATGGGGTGCTGGAGATGCGCTGCGCCTATGCCCGGGGCGCCGACGGCATGCACAGCGACGGCTCCATTCGAGAATTGCTCCTGAAGCACCTGTAGCGGTCGGGTTTACTTCCAGCCCCCTCTTCTCCCGCCCAGCATCATGGCCCCCATCATGAGGGCGTACCCCAGCGCGAGCACCGGGATCGGGGCGCCGCCGATCAACAGCGCCTTTTCCTGAGCGGACTCGGTTCCGGTTCGCCACAGCAGCGCGCTGCCGGCGATCATCCCGAGGACCACCGCGAGCGGCGCCAGCAGGGCGCCGGCCCGCCGCGGGTTGATCAGCGCCACGCCGATCAGGTACAGGAGCGCGATGCCATCGATGGTCCAGGACAGGATCATCCAGGGAGTCCGGGGCTCGGCCCGAAAGGCCGTCATCCCGATCACGGCCGCGCCCAGCACCGACCAGATCAGCCAGGATACCAGCGCGATGCCCGGCAGCTTGCCCCGGCCCACCCGGTAACCCCAGCGCAGAAAACCGGCGCCCACCTGGCCGCTTGCCGTGGCCATCCCCACCGGCTGGCGGGCCAGCAGTACCGCGCCGAGGCCACAGAGGCCCGCGGCCAGTCCGCTCCACACCGCCACCGCCATGCCCGGGTTCCATCGCAGCGCGCACCATACCGCGACCGCGGCCATGACGGCCGGTACCACGACTCGGCGAATCAGTCCCGGGCCGGTCATTGGCCGATCAGGTCGTCGTACTTGCCGGTCGCGAGCGCGGCATCGAACCGCCGCGCGATGGTCTCGACCAGGGTGGCGTCTTCCGCGGTGCCCTCCGTCGTCGTGACCGCCACGTAGCCGAACTCGGAGCTGAACGCGACCTCGACGGTGCGTCCCTGGATCGTCACCGGCACCTTGTAGGCGCCGGAATCGGCCGGTTGCGGTACCGCGTTGAATTCCTTGACCAGGAAGGCGATCAGTCCGGCCCGCAGCCCCTCGGTTCCCTTTTCCAGGC
The DNA here is from genome assembly GCA_036006105.1 of Gemmatimonadales bacterium. Lineage (GTDB taxonomy): Bacteria > Gemmatimonadota > Gemmatimonadetes > Gemmatimonadales > GWC2-71-9 > JABFSM01. The sequence goes on from DASYPZ010000413.1 coordinate 2,783, forward strand.
GGTAGGTGCGGTGCCCGTCGCCCTCGACCGTCAGCTCGCCGCGCCAGGGCAGCGGGGTGAAGTGCGGCCGCTCCGCCAGGCGGTCCACCCCGTCGGCGCCGCGGCGCCACTCGAAATGATGGTCCAGCCACGCGGGGTCGAGCGATTCGAACTTGGCGTAGCGCATGCGGATCGTATCGACCGGCAGCTTGTAGGTGCTGTCGGCCACGACGTCGGTCACGATCAGGAGAGGCGGCGGAGCCGTGTCGGGCTCGTGCCCGAAGACGACGAAGCTTCGCTCATCGGGGGAGAGTCCCAGCGGCGGCACGGCGGGAATGCCATAGGCGCTGCTGTCCGCCTTGAAGCGGCGCACCGACGCCACCCGGGTATCGAGCACGGCGAGTCCGATCCGGTAGAGACCGGGACGCGCATAGCTGGTTCGATCGATCCAGCCTGAAATGGCATCCGGAGTCACGGCCCGGAACAGCGCCGTATCCGACGTCAGCAACCGGCCCGTCATCCCCCTGCTTCCCGAGGCCACCGAGTCGATGCGGACCCGCTCCCCCTCCTCGGTCACCAGGTAGTAAGAGCCGGAGCTGGTGGGCGAGTCGACATGCAGCAGCAGCGCCGGCCGCGGTCCGGGCAGCAACGACACTTCGTCGACCCGATCGAGGCCCTCCGTGGTGTCACGCTGCCCCGGCGTCGTCCCGTCGAAGCCCAGGGGCTGGCCCCGGTAGCGAATGCCGAAGGTCGAGGCCGAGGCGTAGTAGGTGCGCTTCTCCTGCTGCACCTGGTGAAAGCCGAATGAGCTGGTCACTACCTCAAACGGTCCAAGGGTGTCGGTCCGGATCGGCTGGCCCACCTTCTGGACCCGGTAGCGAAAGCTCAGCAATCCGGGCGGGACCGTCACCCCAGGACGGAAATTGGGAAGCCAGTCGCTCCACGCCAGATCCTTCCTGCGGGGAAACGCCGCCAACGGGACCTGGAATCCCTGGGTGTTCTTGTCGCCGGTATTCACCGTGAGCATCCGGGTACCCCGGCTGGTGAATACATCCACCGCGCCGGGCACGACCCAGCGGCCGTCGACCAGGTGCGCGTCCTCCATCCAGAGCGGCCCGCTCTCCGAGGCCCGCACGGTATGCGAAAAGTGGGGAATGGAATGGAGTCCGAGGGACGCCGCGTCATCGCCGAGCGCGACCGGCGCCGTGGTCTGCCCCGCCGGCCAGCGGACTTCCACCATCAGCAGCAACGGATCGCCGTCCAGCGTCGGGGGAACATCGGCCAGCGCTCGGGTCACGCCCCCGCTCAGGAGACCGATGCCCCCGACCAGGGCCATGGAGATGCCGGTGGCCCGCAGGAATCCGGGATGGGTTCCACCCGCGACCACCCGCGCCACGATCAGGCCCAGAATCAAACCTGCCATGAAGCCCATGAGGCCGAGCGAAATAACGAAATAGCCCGACGCGCCCTCGCGGCTCGGGATGCGATACCAGTCCACCGCCATCGCGGCGATGGTGCCGCTGACGAACATGCCGAGCAGGGCGGTGAGCAGTGCGCTGAAGATCGAAGCGGGCCAGGACATGATGGGATCAGCGCTCGGAGGGAGACCGTGAAACTGGAATCTGAACGCGGGAAGCTACCGCCCGGCGCGGCAATGCGTAATGCCTCCTATTCGGCTTCCGCGAGCGCGCCGATAACCCGGAGCAGGGCGACGCTTGCCGCGAGACCGCCGCTGACGATGACTTTCATTCGTCCCCGCTCCTGATCGTGGATCGAGTCGATGCGCAGCGGCTGATCGCTGCCGCTCCCGGACCTGGCCGCAGCCATGATCGTGTTGGTGACCCGGCCCGCGGCCTCGGCGCTGATGGCGTCGATCTGCACCACACTGGACACCTCGACGTGCCGGTCCCGGCGGGGCGGCGAGGGATCGGTGATGGGGTGTCCGCTGAATGCCTCGAGGGCCTCCCGCGAGATCCGGTATTGCTTGCCGATGCGGGTGCCCCGCAGTCGGCCGTCGCGGACGTAATTGCGGACGGTCCTGGCGTGGAGGCCGAGGCGGTTGGCTACCTGGTCGACGGAAAAGAGGTCTTGGGACATACCACACCGTTCGTTAGGATATAAACTACTATAATATACACTATCAGTATATGTCAATATATGCTTTTAAGGTATATGAACGGTTAATAAGGTACATCTGTTCGGCTCTACCTGCCGGAAGGAACAACGCTCCATGAAGGAGAATCCGCCGAGATCGAACCGGGTAGACGTCCCGCCGTGGAGGCGGGGCGCAGATATCTTTGTCCTCCACCCAATGGAGAGGCGCATGAAACGACTGTTGCTCTCGTTCGTCGCGGCCACCGCCCTGCTGACCAGCGTCGCCGCCGCCCAATCGATCGCCGGTACGTGGGACGCCGCGATGAACACCCCCGGCGGGGTGCGCAACTTCAAGATCGACTTCGTGGTGAGCGGCGACACGGTCACCGGCACCGTGCACCGGGCCGCCGGAGATACGCCCCTTCGCGGCACCATCAAGGGCAGCCACCTCACCTTCAGCTACACCATCGATTACAACGGCAACGACCTGATCATCACGATGACGGTCACGGTCGATGGCGACACGATGAAAGGCACCGTCGATTTCGGCGGGGCGGCGCAGGACGAATTCTCGGCCAAACGAGCTCCGCAATGAGCCGGGACCGCTGCCGGGAATTCCGCCGGCTCCACGAGTCGGGCTGTTTCGTGATTCCCAATCCATGGGATGTCGGCAGCGCGCACCTGCTTGCCCGGTTGGGATTCAAGGCACTCGCGACGACCAGCTCCGGGCTGGCCTGGTCGCTCGGCAGAACCGACAATCATGTGACGCTTTCGGAGACCCTGGACCGGCTGCGCGCCATTGCCGGTGCGGTGGACGTACCGGTCAATGCGGATTTCGAAGGGGGCTTTGCCATCGAGCCCGCCCAGGTGGCGGCGAACGTCACTGCGGCCGCCGCCACCGGGATCGCCGGGCTCTCGATCGAAGACTCCACCGGAAACCCGGACAGCCCCCTGTTCGACCTCGGCCTCGCCGTGGAACGGATCAGGGCGGCCCGGCGGGCTCTGGATCAGGACGGGACCGGTGTGCTCCTCACCGGCCGTTCGGAGGGATTCATCGTCGGTCGCCCCGATCTCGCGGAAACCATCCGGCGTCTGACGGCCTACGCCGACGCGGGTGCCGAATGCCTCTACGCCCCGGGCATCCGTACCCGGGAAGACATCACCGCGGTGGTGAAGGCGGTGGCCCCCAAGCCGGTCAACCTGCTGGTCGGAGCCCCCTTCATCACCGTGGCCGAGGCCGCGGCGGCGGGAGTGCGCCGCATCAGCACCGGCGGCGCGCTGGCGCGGGCCGCCTGGGGTGGCTTCCTGGATGCCGCAAAGGAAATTGCCGGCCCGGGGACCTTCACCAGCCTGACCCGGGCGGTCCCGTGGGACGAGATCGAGGGGGCGTTCGGCCCGGCCCGATCCTAATCTCGATTTCGATCAACAGTTCGCTGGCATGTGGAGTAAAGATGGTATTCATTCGCGTTCACTACCGAGGCCGTATGACCAGGAATTCCGTTGTCGCCGCCCTGTGGTTCTCCGCGCTCGCCGCGCCGAGCCTCCTGCTGGCTCAGACCTTCAAGGTTCAGCGCACCGGCATCGGGGGGGACGGCGGCACCGACTATCTCGTCGCCGAGCCGGGCACCGGCAGGGTATTCGTGTCGCGCGGCACGCATTTCATGGTGATCGACGGCGCCAGCGGCAAAGTGCTCGGTGACATCATGGATACGCCGCGGACCCACGGGGTGGCCCTGGTGCCCTCGTCCAATCAGGGATTCATCACCAACGGCGGTGATTCCACGGTCACCATGTTCGATCTCACCACCCTGGCCCCGATCAGGAAGATCAAGGTCGCGGTCGGGGGCCTCGATGGCATCATGTACGATGCCTCCATCGACCGGGTGATTCTCACCAATCACAGCCGACCGATCGGGACCCTGGTCGCGCTCGACGCCAAGACCGGCGACATCACCGGCACGGTAGAGCTCGAGGATAATGCTCCCGAAGGCGCGGCCAGCGACGGCAACGGGCGACTGTTCGTCAACAACGAAGGCAAGAACACCATGCAGGTGATCGACTCCAGGACGATGAAGGTCGTGGCGTCCTGGCCCCTCGCGCCGTGCGATGGCCCCACCGGCATCGCGTACGACCAGGCCTCGAACCGGATCTTCTCCGGCTGCGGGAAGACCTCGGTGGTGGTCGACGCGACCAGCGGCAAGATCGTCGCGACGATTCCGAACGGAGACGGCGTGGACGCGCTGGGCTGGGATCCGGCGGAAAAGCTGATCTACATCCCCGCCGGGCGCGACGGCAACGTGACGGTGGTACACCAGGACTCCCCCGACACCTACACTGTCGTGGCGACCGTTGTCACCATGCCGGGAGCCAAGACCATCGCGGTCGACCCGATCAAACACATCGCCTATCTCTTCCAGCCCGAGTATGGTCCGGCGCCCGCCCCTGCCCCGGGCACTCCTCCGCCGCCGGCCGGCAGCCGCCCGCCCAGGGGGCCGATCGTCGGAACCTGGTTCTTCGCGATCACCCACTAGCGGGCGCGGGATGACCGGTTCGGCCGACGAATACGCCAAGAGCGCCGAGTTCTACGACCATGTTCCGATGTACCGGGAGCGGCCCGACGTCGATTTCTTCGTCGACGCGGCCCGGCAGGCGGGGTCGCCGGTGCTGGAGATCGGCAGCGGCACCGGGCGGGTACTGATTCCGACGGCGCAAGCCGGGTTCGACATTGTCGGGCTCGATGCCTCCCCCAGCATGCTCGAGCTCTGTCGCGAGCGGCTTCGGCACGAGTCCGAGGAAGTGCGACGGCGGATCCAGCTGGTGCAGGGGGATATGCGGACCTTCGACCTGGGCCGGGAGTTCAACCTGGTCACCCTTCCGTTCCGGCCCTTCCAGCACCTGCTCACCGTGGAAGATCAGCTGGCCTGCCTGGGGAGAATCCACCGGCATCTGGTCCCAGGAGGCACCCTGATTCTGGACCTGTTCAACCCGTCGCTGGATTATCTGGTCAACCGGACGCTGGGCCAGGAATTCCCCGAGGGACCCGAGTTCGTAACCGCGGATGGACGGCGGGTTGCCCGCCACTTCCGGATCGTTGACCAGGATCGCGCCAGCCAGGTCAACCAGATCGAGCTCATCTACTACGTCACCCATCCCGATGGCGCCACGGAGCGCGTGGTGCACGGCTTTCCCATGCGCTACTTTTTCCGATTCGAGGCCGAGCACCTGCTGGTCAGGGCAGGGTTCGAGGTCGAGCACCTCTTTGCCGGCTACGATCGCAGCGCGTACGGGTCGGTGTACCCGGGCGAGCTGATCTTCGTGGCCCGGAAGCCGGGGCGCCCGGCCTCCGGGGTGCCGTCACCAGCCGCGCGCGTCTAGTACCCCTCCGAGCCGTCTCACCTGACGAAGATGATGAAGCCCGAGGGATCGGTCAGCGCCCCGATCTTCCCCTGGCCGCTGAACGCGATCCGCCGTGGCTCGCCCCCGACCTGGAGGGTGCCGCTGATCCGGTGCTGGGCCAGATTGAAGACCTGCACCTTGCCGTTGAGCGGAAGCGTGATCCACGCCTCGTTGTCGTCTGGCGTCACCCCCACCCCGAACCCGACCCCCGCGAGGGGAATCTGGGCGCCGAACGTCCCGTTGACGAGATCGACGTCACTCAGGTAGCCCCCCTCGTTGGCCACAAACAGATGGGTGCCCTTGCGATTCAGGGCCAGCCCCTGGGTGGTGCCGCCGAGCTGGAAGGTGCGCAACACGTTCCCGGTGAAGATGTCGATTTCGGACACCGATCCGCTGGCGAAATGGCTGGCGTACAGCATGCGGCCCGCGGGATCGACCGCGAAGGCATTGGTGGCGAAGCCCACCGTCAGGGTCTTGGTGATCTGCAGGGTCTGCCCATCCACGATCATCAGGGTGTTGTCGTTGTTGCCGACGTAGACCTGGGAGCCGTCCGGAGAAACCTGGACCGAGAAGGGGGACGAGAAACCCGTCGACACGCTCCCGATGACCTGCCCGGTCCCGACGTCGATCACCGTGACCGAGTTATCCCCCTGGTTGGCGGTGTAGGCCCGGAGGCCGTCCGGTGAGAAGGCGATCCCGGTCGGGAGCGATCCGCTGGGAATGGTGCCGCTGATGGTCCGGGTAAAGGTGTTGGTGATCCCGACTTGATTGCTGAAGATCTCGGTGAAATAGGTGAGTCCGTCGTCGCGAACCGCCACCGCCCAGGGGCTCGGGGCGGCCATGGACTGGATGATCTTGCCGGCCGGATGGCTTCGCTGAGGATTGCACCCGTTCGTGGGCGCCTGGCCGAGGGGCGCGCTGGCCACCGACGTGGCCGATTCCAATCCGGTCGGAGTACCGGAACCGGCATCGCTGCATGCTCCGAGGAGTGCGGCCAGGCCAAAGCACAAGACACTTCTTCTGGTCGTCGAATGCACGGTGGACCTCGCGGAGGGATGGGAAAACGCGTCGCTCTACGAAGCTAACGAGTGGGTATCAGCCCAGGAAGCAGCCTGGTGCATCTTCCCCCCGGTGAGGCGTCACTCTTCAAGGGTCAGCGAAGCCCGACCCATCAGATGACATCAACAGGGAGGTGCACATGCCTGCACGAAGACGATCCAATGGAAGCCGCCGCTATGGCAAAGCCGCGAGCAGAACGGTCGAGAGCGCGATGCGGCGCAGGAAGCGCGGCACCCTCAAGAGCGGCCCTGGAGGCAAGGGCGGCCGGGTGAAGAGCCGGAAGCAGGCCATCGCCATCGGCCTGTCGGAGGCGAGGAAGAAGGGCGCCAAGGTGCCCCGCAAGAGGAAGTAGCGCGGGGGCTCTGCCTAGAGTACTCTAGCCACATGCAAAAACTCCTCATCGCGGTCTGGCTCGCCGCGCCGGCCCTGGCGGCGGCGCAGGCGGGCCCACCGTGTGCCCAGCACGACCGGAAGTGTCCCGCGCCTCCGGTCATCAATGCCGGCCCGGTCCAGCTGCCGGCGCCGCCCCCCTCCGATGCGATCGTGCTGTTCGATGGTCGCGACCTGGACCAGTGGCGCAGCGCCGACGGCAGTCCGGCGCGGTGGAAGCTGAAGGGCGACTACATGGAGGTGGTCAAGGGAACCGGCGCCATCGCCACGGTACGAGGGTTTGGCGATGTGCAGCTCCATATCGAGTGGGCCACGCCCCTGCCCGCCGTGGGTCAGGACCAGGACCGCGGCAACAGCGGCGTGTTTCTCATGGGTCTCTACGAAGTGCAGGTCCTGGATTCCTACGGGAGCGTGACCTATCCCGACGGCCAGGCCGGGGCGGTCTATGGCCAGTACCCCCCGCTGGTCAACGCGAGCCGGGGGCCCGGCATCTGGCAGACCTACGACATCGTGTTCCACCGGCCCCGCTTCGACGGCGGGGGACAGCTGCTCCAGCCGGCGGTCGTGACGGTATTCCAGAACGGCGTGCTGGTGCAGGATGGGGTGGTGCTCACCGGGCCCACGGCCCATGAGACGCGCCCGCCCTACGCCGCGCATCCCGACAAGCTGCCGCTCTCGCTGCAGGACCACGGGCATCCGGTCCGGTACCGGAACATCTGGGTTCGCGAGCTGCGCTAGACCCCGCGCCGTTCCCGCGCCCAGCTCACCCTTCAGGAGTCCCATGAGAAAATACCTCACGGAATTTGTCGGGACACTGTTCTTCGTCATGACGATCGGGCTCGTGGTCACCCCCAACCATCCGCTGGCGCCGCTGGTCATCGGCACCGTCCTGATGGTCATCGTGTACATGGGCGGTCACGTCTCGGGAGGACATTACAACCCGGCGGTTTCGCTGGCGGTGTTTCTCCGCGGGAAGCTTCCCGGCTCGGAGCTGGTTCCCTACATCGGGGCGCAAGTGCTGGGCGCCATCGCCGGCGCCTATCTCTCCTACATGATGCTGGACCACACCTTCGCCCCGGAGCCGGCGGCCACCGCGACCGTGATGACCGCGCTCATGGTGGAGGTGTTCTACACCTTCCTGCTCGCGCTCGTCGTGCTCAACGTGGCGACCTCGCCCGCGACGGAGGGGAATTCGTATTACGGGCTCGCGATCGGGGCCACCATCGTGGTCGCGGCGTTCGCGGGCGGGCCTGTTTCCGGCGGCGCCTTCAACCCGGCCATCGGGACCGGCGCCATCGTGGTCAACTCGCTCGCCGGCGGCGGCAGCTGGAGCCACCTCTGGCTGTACCTGGTCGGCCCGCTGGCCGGCGGGGCGCTCGCCGCGGCGGTGTATCGCATCCAGGAGGGCATCGCCTGATGGAGATCACCTCCGCCGCGCCCTTCACGACCTACTGGGAGGGAATCCGGGGCCGCACGCGGAGGGTCGTGGAGGTGATCCCGGCCGATCGGATCGAGTGGGCCGCCGGCCCGGGCCGCTGGAGCTTCGGCGATATCGTGCGGCACCTCGCGGGCATCGAGCGGGACATGTACGCCGAAAACGTCCAGGGGCGTCCGACCCGCTATCCGGGTCACGGTCGGGAGCTCGCCGAGGGGAAGGATGCCGTGCTGACCTACCTGGACCGGAAGCACCGGGAGGCCCTGGAGATCTTCCGCTCCCTCACCCCCGAGCAGCTGGCGGCGAAGTGCCAGACGCCGGCCGGCACCCCGATCACGGCCTGGAAATGGCTCCGCGCCATGGTGGAGCACGAGAGCCATCACCGCGGCCAGCTCTACTTCATGCTCGGCCTGATCGGGGTGCCCACGCCGCCGATCTTCGGGCTGACCGAAGAGCAGGTCAAGGCCCGCTCGGTGCCGTCCTAACCCGGGAGGGAATCCACCCAGCCCCGGAGCATGCGTCCCGTCTGCTCCGGGGCGGCGTGGGGAAAGAGATGCCCGTACCCGGGAATCGTCATGTGGGTGGCCCAGGGGAGTTTTTCCCGCAGCAGCGCGGTCGCCTCGGGGAGCAGGGTATCCGATTCCGAGCCGCCGATCACCAGCAACGGTAGCGTCGGGTCCAGCCGGGCGACATCGGCCCAGCTGTCGGTATAAAACGATTCGTAGTAATACGCCTCCCACGCGCCGGGCCAGGAGAGCCGGTAATCTCCCTCGCCGGTGGCCCGCAGCATCGACTTGGCATACCGCCGCACCGCATCATCCGACCAGTCGGCGAACAGCGGCTTGCCCCGCCAGTAGGAAAACGCCTCTGCCAGCGTGGTGAATTGGCCCCGCCGCTTTCGGGCGCCCTGCACCAGGGGACGGAAGGAGGTCTCGCCCCGGTCACGCTGGGCCCGGAGCTCATCCATCATGGCGGGAGGAAAAATCGTGGGATCCAGCAACGCCAGCGCGAGAAACCTGGACCGGTCCCGGACCGCGGCCAGCATCGACGCGACCGCGCCGAACGAATGCCCGATCGCGATCAGCGGCGGGAGCTGGTGGGCGCGGATCCCGGCCAGCAGATCGTCCGCCAGCGCGGACCAGCTCCCCGGCGCATCGGGTGGCTCGCCGGCGTCGAGCCAGAGGGCCCGGGGCGGCAGGCTGATGACCCGGTGATCGCTCAACAGCGGCTCGAGCGCCGGCCGATAACTGTGAGGTGGAAACCCGTTGGCGGGGGCAAGGTGAACGAGCGACCCGCGGCCGCCCAGCTCGATCAGGGGTTGGGTCATGAAGTCCCCTAACCTAATAAATTGCGGGCATGCAAACCTCTTTTCACGGCCCCAGGGTCCTCGCCCTGGTGCTCGCCCTCGGAGCCGGCCAGGCATCGGCGCAAACCCTGACCCGAACCGAACAGCAGCTGCGGACCTGGATCGCGGACCATCGGGAAGACCAGATCGGCCTGCTGGAGCGCATGGTCAACATCCCGAGCGGCAGTCTCAACGTGGCCGGGGTGCGCGCGGTGGGCGCGCTCTTCCGGGCCGAGCTCGACAGCCTGGGATTCAGCACCCGGTGGGCCGACATGCCGGCGGAAATGCATCGCGGCGGGCATCTGGTGGCGCACCGGGATCCCCGAACCACGAATCCGCACCCCAGGCGGATCCTGCTGATCGGCCACTTCGATACCGTGTTCGAGGGCGAGGGCCAGAAATTCGTCCGGGCGGACACCATCGCACACGGCGCCGGCACCAGCGACATGAAGGGCGGGGATGTGATCCTGCTCTATGCCCTCAAGGCGCTCGCCGCCACCGGTCGGCTCGATCAGCTCGACGTGACCGTGGTGATCACCGGTGACGAGGAGGCGAGCGGCCGTCCGCTCGACCTCGCCCGGAAGGACCTGATCGACGCGGCCCGGCATGCCGACGTGGCGCTCTCGTTCGAAGGCGGCAGCCGGGACCTCGCCAGCATCACCCGGCGGGGCTCCAGCAATTGGGTGCTCAAGGTGACCGGTCGTCAGGCTCATTCCGCGGGCGTCTTCGCCGGCAACTATGGCGCGATCTACGAGACCGCGCGCATCCTCAACGATTTCCGCGAGCGGCTGGTGGGAGAGGCGGGCCTGACCTTCAACCCCGGGATCATCGCGGGCGGCGCCGACCTGAGCGTCGACACCTCGGGCTACGCCTACCAGGTGGCGGGCAAGACCAACATCATCGCGCCTGTCGCCGAGGTGAAGGGAGACCTGCGCTTCCTCACCGAGGCCCAGAAGGAACGGGCCCGGGGCGTCATGCGGGAGATCGTCGCGAAGAATCTGCCCGGCACCTCCGCGGAGATCCGGTTCGAGGACAGTTATCCCGCCATGCCGCTGACGCCGGCCGGCGAAGCGGTGCTCGCCCAGCTGGATACCGTCTCCCGCGCGCTCGGTTATCCCGCGGTCAAGGCGATGGACGCGACCCGGCGGGGCGCCGGCGATCTCTCCTTCGTCGCACCGTTCATTCCCGGTGTGGACGGCCTGGGCGCGCTGGGCAACGGAGCGCATTCGCCCCAGGAAACGGTGCACCTCCCTTCCCTCCAGATGCAGACCGAGCGCGCCGCCGTCCTCATGCTCCGGCTCTCCGGAATCAGGAAATAACCGCCATGCGCTTCTCTTCGCGGATCCAGCGGCTCGAGGGTGAAGGGGCGGAGGCGTGGATCGTCCATGAGCGCGCCGTCGAGCGCCAGCGCCGGGGGGAGGACATCTGTCTCCTCAGCATCGGCGATCCCGACTTCGAGACCCCGGCCCCCATCCGCCAGGCGGCGGTCCACGCCCTCGCGGCGGGACGGACCCACTACTCCCCGAGCGGCGGAGAGCCCGCGCTCCGGGCGGCCATCGCCGAAGGGGCCTCGCACACCATCGGCTCACCCGTGGCCCCGGGCCAGGTGATCATCTACCCCGGCGCCCAGGCGGCGCTCTTCGCGGTGGCGCAGTGCCTCTTCGATCCGGGAGACGAGGTGATCGTCCCGGAGCCGACCTACGTGACCTACGAGGCCATGCTGGGCGCCGCCGGCGCCACCATGCGCACCGTCCCGCTGCGGCCGGAGCGCGGCTTCCACCTCGATCCCGAGGATATCGCCCGGGCGATCGGTCCGCGCACCCGCGGGGTCATGCTGAACTTTCCCCACAATCCGACCGGCGCGGTCCTGACCCGCGAGGAAGCCGAGGCCACCGCCGAGCTCTGCCGGCGGCACGACCTCGCCCTCATCAGCGACGAGGTCTATTCGGCGCTCACCTTCACCGGAGAATTCGTGAGTCCCGCGTCGCTCCCCGGTATGGCGGACCGGACCGCGGTGGTGTCCAGTCTGTCCAAGTCGCACGCGATGACCGGCTGGCGCTGCGGCTGGAGCATCTCCTCGCCGGCGCTCGCGAGTCATCTGGAAAAACTGGTGCGATGCATGCACTTCGGCGTCGCGCAATTCGTCCAGGATGCCGGCGTGGCGGCGTTGCTCGAGGCCGAGCGCGAAGCCGCCGGGCTGCGGACCGCGTACCTCGGCCGCGCCCGGGTGGTCGTGGACCGGCTCAAGGACCTGTCCGGCGTGGCGTGCCGGCTGCCGGAGGCCGGGATGTACGTCTTTGCCGACGTCCGCGGAACCGGGCTCAGCGGCAAACGGTTCGCGTCCGAGCTTCTCGACGCCACCGGCGTGGCGGTGACGCCGGGCGAGGGATTCGGTCCCAGCGGCGCCGGCCACGTGCGAATTACCCTCGGCACCAGCGAGGAGCGCCTCGGCGAAGCGTGCGACCGCATAGCGGGATTCGTGGAGAGCATGGTTGCCCGAGCTTCCTGACATCACGGTGTACGTCGAGGCGCTGACCCGCGCCATCGCCGGCCGGCCGATCGAGCGGATCCAGATCAAGAGCCCGTTCCTGCTCCGCACCGTCGAGCCGCCGATCTCCGACGCCACCGGCCGGGTCGTCCAGGGCATCCGTCGTCTCGGGAAACGCATCGTGCTGGATCTGGGGGAGGAATATTTTCTGGTGATCCACCTGATGATCGCCGGACGGCTCAAATGGATGAATCGCGGCGCCAAGGCCGGCCCGATCGGTCTCGCCCTGTTCGAGTTTCCCAATGGTTCCTTGCTGTTCACCGAAGCGGGTACCAAGCGGAGGGCCTCCCTGCAGTTTCTCCATGGCGGAGCGGCCCTCCGCGCCCTGGACCGGGGCGGGCTCGAAGTCCAGGATATCGAGCTGCCGACTTTTGCGGCGCGGCTCCGGTCGGAGAGTCATACCCTCAAGCGGGCGCTGACCGATCCGCGGCTCTTCAGTGGCATCGGAAATGCTTACTCCGACGAGGCTCTGCACGCCGCCCGGCTCTCGCCGCTGACCCTGACCGGGCGGCTCACCGACGACGAAATCGACCGGCTCTACCATGCCTGCCGCGACACCCTGGCCGTCTGGACCGACCGGTTGCGTCAGGAAGCGGGTGACGGCTTTCCCGGGAAGGTGACGGCGTTTCGCGACGGGATGGCGGTGCATGGCCGATTCAGGCTTCCCTGCCCGGTGTGCGGCAGTCCCGTGCAGCGCATTCGGTACGCCGAGAACGAAACCAATTACTGTGCCCGGTGCCAGACCGGCGGCCGCCTGCTGGCCGATCGCGCGCTGTCCCGGCTGCTCAAGGGCGACTGGCCCCGGTCGCTCGATGAAATCGAGTAGGAGGATGTGATGCAGGGACACACGATCGTGGCGCACTTCATCGACGGCTCGGTCAAGAAGGGCCAGAGCCTGGACGTCGATCCCAAGCGGCCGATCTGTCATCTCAAGACCGAGAGCGGCGGCACGATCGAGGTCGCCCTGGAGGAGGTCAAGGCGCTGTTCTTCGTGCGCTCCGCCACCGGCGACCCGGCCCGGCAGGAGGCCCGCGAGGCGGTTCCGGGTGATTCGCGGCTGGTCGGAGCGCGGCGGGTGCGGGTGATGTTCGCCGACCGGGAGGAGATCATCGGGCTCATGAACCGGTACCCGCCCACCGCCCGCCACTTCTTCATGCTCCCGATCGACCCGTTGAGCAACAACCTGCGGATCCTGGTCAACCGCGCCGCGGTGAAGGAAATGGGCGAGGTCCACACATGAGCCGTGCCGGTGTACTCTCGGCGCTTCTGCTCGCCGCATGCGCCACGACCCCGTCACCCGCTCCGGTTCACCTCCAGTACATCGCCACCGCCCGGCAATTCGGTCCGGTGAGTTTCCGGGATCCCCTCGGGGTGCTCTCGCCCGACGGCCGGACCCTCGCCTGGTCGGTGCAGCATCATCTCTACCTCCAGCCGGTGGGCGGCGGTCCGGTGCGTGAGCTCGTCACCGAGCCCGGAGCAATCCAGCACCTCGCGTGGCTGCCCGACTCCCGTGGCATCGCCGCGCACCATCGGGGCCGGAGCCCGCGCTGGTGGCGCTACGATCTGACGTCCGACACCCATGGGCCGCTGTTTCCCGCCGGCCAGCGGGCCGGGCCCGCCGCGCCGCCGAGCGACTCGCTCTTCCAGCTGGCGTGGTCCGGCGACGGACGCCGGATCGCCGGCGTCCGCACGTCCGGATCGGAATCGCAGATCTGGATCCTCGCGGGAGACAGCGCCCAAGTCATCCGCTCGACCGCGCCGCTGGCTCATCCGGTCTTCGCGCCGGATGGTCGCCTCGCCTGCCTGGCCCAGGATGGGAAGCGGGAGTTTCTGCGGGATCCATGCACCGGCGATGCGGCCGCGCCGAGTCGGCTCGAGGCGTATGGTCCGGTGGCCTTCTCCCCGAGGGGAGATACCATCTACTACGCGGCTCCCAACGCTTCCGGAACGCTCGACCTCTGGGCCCGGGTGCGGACCGGGGGCGATCCGATTCGCCTGACGTCGTTCGCGCGGGACGCCTACGCCCCCAGCACGGCCCGGAACGGCGCCGTGCTGTTCAAGACCCAGACCTACCGGACCAGCATCGGACTGGTGGCCGATACCGGCGGACGCGTCACCCCGATCACGGCTTTTCAGTCGGAGACACCGTCGTGGGATCCGTCGGGCCGGTGGATCGGGATCACCTATGGCACCTGGCGCCGCTACATCGACGATTTCGACTATCCCAACATCGCCCAGGACAACGGCATCATCAGCGCCCACCCCGATACGCCGCTCACCACCGTGAACCGGGTGGTGGACGATTCGCCCAGCGAGGACCAGTCGCTCTGCTGGTCCCCCAACGGGAAGTGGATCGCCTACCACTCCCACAAGGATCAGGGCGACGACATCTACCTGGTGCCGGCCGACAAATCCAAGCCCGCCCGCCGCATTACCAGCTTCGGCCGGGGATTCGAAACCGGGTGGCCGCGCTGGTCGCCCGACGGAAAGTGGCTGGTCTTCGATTCCGACTCGCGCGATGCCGCCCACCAGTCGGTGATCTACGTCATGGGCGTGGATCAGGAGAGTGGTACCGTCACCCGGCCCGAGCAGGCGCTGAGCTTCGACGGATTTACCGGGGAGGCGGTCCACGCGGAGTGGGCCGGAGGCAGCGACCGGCTGGCGATCCTGGGCGACGAATCGGTGGACACCCATGTGATTCTGCTGGCCGGGCGCGAGGGTGGTCCGGCCCGGACCCTGTATCGCTGGAGGAGCGAGCACCTCTTCTCGGGACTGGGGGTCTCACCCGACGGCAAGTGGGTGGCGTTCATCGCCCCCGCGCCCGACCAGCATTTTCAGCTCTGGCGGATCCCGCTCGCCGGGGGCGAGCCGCGGCAGCTGACCTTCGACCCCAGCAACAAGACCCAGCCGGCCTATTCCCCCGACGGGAAAGAGATCGCCCTCACGGTGTGGACCTACGAAATGCAATTCTGGCTGTTACCTTCCCGTCTCCGCTGAATCCTGACCCTCTCTCCCCCCTGATTCCCGGAGAGCCCGATGCCTGAGACGACGCGATCCGCCTCGCCCAACTCGGCGGTGCTCGCCAGTTTTCTGGGTTGGACTCTCGACGCATTCGATTTCTTTCTGGTGGTGTTCACGCTCACCGCCATCGGCAAGGAATTCGGGGCCAGCGATGCCAAGATGGCGTCGACCCTCGCCATTACCCTGGCCTTCCGCCCGGTCGGGGCCTTCGTGTTCGGCCTGATGGCGGATCGCTACGGCCGGCGCCTCCCCCTGATGCTCACCCTGGTGTTCTTCTCGGTGATGGAGGTGCTCTCCGGCCTGGCGCCCAGCTACACCGTGTTCTTCATCTTCCGCGCCTTGTTCGGGATCGGCATGGGCGGCGAGTGGAGAGTCGGCGCTTCCCTCGCGATGGAGGCGGCGCCCAAGGGACGGCGCGGACTGCTCTCCGGCTTTCTGCAAGAAGGCTATGCCTGCGGGTATCTCCTGGCGGCGGTGGTCTACTTCCTCGTCTTCCCGCGCTTCGGCTGGCGGCCGCTGTTCTTCATCGGCGGGCTCCCCGCGCTGCTCGCCGTCTACGTGCGCTCGAAGGTTCCCGAATCCGAAGTCTGGATCAAGTCCCGCCACGCCGATTGGAGCTCGCTCGGCAAATCGATCCTTTCGCACTGGAAACTGTTCCTGTACCTCCTGGCGCTCATGACGATGATGAACTTCATCTCGCACGGGACCCAGGACATGTACCCGACCTTCCTGCAGCGGGACTGGGGCTTCACGCCCGGGAAGCGCGCCGCCCTCACCGCTCTCTCGATGGTCGGCGCGATCCTGGGCGGTCTCTGCGTCGGCCACCTCTCGGATCGCTTCGGCCGCCGCCGCGCCATCACCGGCGCGCTGGTGGGGGCGGTGCTCACCATTCCGCTCTGGGCCTTCGCGCCCACGCTGCCGTTCCTGGTGGTCGGCGCGTTCGTCATGCAATTCATGGTGCAGGGCGCCTGGGGCGTGATTCCGGCGCACATCACCGAGCTCTCGCCCGACTCGGTGCGCGGGTTCCTCCCGGGATTCGCCTACCAGTGCGGCGTGGCGCTCGCCGGTACGGTCGGGGTCATCGAGGCCACCTTTGCCAAGCGGACCGGCTATGCCACCGCGATGGCGCTCACCGCGGTGACCGTCTTCACGCTGGGCGCGATTGTGGCGAGTCTGGGCCGGGAGAAGAAGGGGCGTGCCTTCGGTGAGGCGCCCGGGGAGGATTAGCCGGTGCCAGGCGGTCCCGGGCCCACGTACCGGCTCATTTACGCGGTGGTGCGTCGAATCCCCCGCGGCAAGGTGGCCACCTACGGACAGGTG
>DASYPZ010000414.1:0-3749 GCA_036006105.1 Gemmatimonadales bacterium
AGGACGCCCACCCCGACCAGGAACACCTGTACGGCGAGCAGCAGCCGTCGCCGGTCGAACGTGTCGGCCAGCGCACCGGACGGCAGCGCGAGCAGCACGATCGGCAGGGTGCTGGCGGTCTGCACCAGCGCCACCAGCGTGTCCGTCCCGGAGTGCTCGACCAGCAGCCACTGCGCTCCGACGGTCTGCATCCAGGTGCCGATGTTGCTGGCCAGCACCGCGAGCCAGAGCATCCGGTAGAGCCTGAGGGCCAGTGGCGCCCAGGGGGATGTGGCGGGTGGAGGCGGGGTCTCGGCCGGGACCGTCATGGTCGAGCGAATCTAGCAGGAGGCTGCCGGGAACGGTCGCAGGTTAGGGCGCGGGCGTGTCGGTTCGCTGAGTCAGCCCCACCCGCTCGAGCAAACGCAGGAAGCGGGGGTGCTGCTTCAGCGGGTCGAAGATCGGGGTGTAGAGAGATTCGGATGCGAACATCGGGTCGTGCGCAGCAGCCGCGCGCTCGAGCAGGCCCAGCGCTTCGTCGGGCTGGCCCAGCCCGATGTGGATCCGGGCCATGGCCGCCAGGGCGCCGGATCGCTGCTGGCTCCGAGTCAGCCGGGTGAGCATGACCCGGCCTTTCGCGGCCTGACCCATGACGGCGTAGGCATAGCCCAGCATCCCCAGCACCTGGGGATTGGTGGGATCGAGCTCGACCGCGCCGGCCAGCGTGAACACGGCGTCGAAGGGCCGTGACCCGTACAGATAGGCCGCGCCCAGCAGCAGACGGGGGCCCGGGAGGCCGGGCTCGAAATCCACCGCCCGTCGCGCAGTCTCGATCCCCTTCTCGCCCCGACCCAGCAGCACCAGGGCAATGCCCTCGAGGCCGGCGATGTCCGCCGAGTAGCGGTCGAGGGCCAGGGCGACCCCCAGCTCGTGCTCGGCGGCGTCGACCTCGCCGGCGATCAGCAGGCTCCGCCCCAGCCCCAGCCGCGCGAGCGGGTCGGCCGAATCGAGGGCCACGGCTCGGCGGAAATCCCGTTCCGCCTCGCTCCAGCGCCACAACTCGTTGAACACCCTGCCCCGCGTCACTCGCGGCCCGGCACTCGCCGAATCGAGCGCCACCGCCTTTTCGGCGCTGGCCAGCGCGCGAGGGAGCGCGGCGTCCGGGCTCATCGCACCGGACGACGCCAGGACGAGATTTGCCTCGGCCAGTCCCGCGTAGACCGGCGGCGACAGCGAATCGAGGGCCCGGGCTTCGCCGAACTGCTGGAGCGCCAGCTGCAGCTCCGCGCCGGCGCCCCGCTTCAACAGGTAGCGGCCCTGGAGAAAGTGGTCGTAGGCGAGCGGGTTATGGAATCCGTCGGGGGCCCGGATGGCCGGCCGGGGGAGCGCGCCGAATTCCTTCCCCAGCGCGGCGGCCGCGTCGGCGGCGAGGCCCGCCTCGAGCGCCGGCAGATCGGCCACGTCCCCCTCGATCCGGCCACGGGAGAGCTCCTTCCCGGACTTGGCGTCGACCAGCGTCGTGGTCACCTCCAGCCTGCTGCCCATCCGCTTGATTCTCCCGGACAGGAGCGTCTCCACCGCCAGGTCTCGCCCGATGTCCGCCGGCGGCTGGGTGGCGCGATATCGCTCGGCGCCGGAGCGCGGAGCCACCCGAAGGCCACGCACCGAGACGAGTGCCGCGGTGAGCCGTTCGGTCAGCCCGTCCGCGAGATACCCGGCGCTCGAGTCGGGGCTCTCGTCGACCAGCGGCAGCAAGGCAACCGATGCCGCCCGGGCGCCGGGGGGCGTGCCGGAAGAGCCGGTGGTCCTGGGGCGGAGCAGCACCGCGCCGGCCAGGACCGCGAGCGCGCCCACCGCCAGAATCGTGGTGCGGAGCCGGTGGCTCCGCCGCGGCGGCTCCAGCGACACGGTTGGCGCGGCCCGGAACTCGTCGCTCAGCAACGCCGGGTCGTCCAGTGCGGCCAGGATCACCTCGGCACTGGCGGGACGCTGGGCCGGATCCTTGAGGAGACAGTCGGCCACCAGCCTGGCCAGGCGAATCGGGATTTCGGGGCGAATCTGGCGGAGCGGCGTGGGCGGCTCGCTCAGCTGCGCGGCGAGCAGGGCGCGCGGCGTCGGGTTCGAGAACGGCACCTGGCCGGTGAGCATCTCGTAGGCCATGACGCCCATGGCATAGAAATCGACCCGGTAGTCGATGTTGGGGTCACCGGCGAGCTGCTCCGGCGCCATGTAGCGCGGGGTGCCGACGGTGAACCCGTCCCGGGTCAGGGTGGAGTCTCCGACGGGACGCTGCGCCGCGCTCAGGGCCTTGGCGATCCCGAAATCGGTGATGAGCGCCGCACCTCCGGACAGCAGGACGTTGTCCGGCTTGATATCCCGATGCACGATGCCCCGGGCGT
This sequence comes from Gemmatimonadales bacterium, assembly GCA_036006105.1. Taxonomy (GTDB): domain Bacteria; phylum Gemmatimonadota; class Gemmatimonadetes; order Gemmatimonadales; family GWC2-71-9; genus JABFSM01. The sequence continues at coordinate 2,379 of DASYPZ010000414.1, forward strand.
GGGCGTAGGCGCAGGCGCGGGCCACGTCGCGCAGCAGGGCGACCGCGGCGCGCGGGACCATGCGTCCCTCCCGCTCCAGCAGGCCGCGGAGCGACTCGCCGTCGATGAACGGCATGATGTAATAGGGAAGGCCTTCGACTTCGCCGGCGGCAAGGATGCCGACGATGTTGGGGTGCTGCAGCGCGGCCACGGTACGGATCTCACCCCGGAATCGTTCGGCGCTGACGCCTTCGGCGCGCTCGCGGGGGAGCACCTTGACCACGACCCGGCGATTGAGCGAGGTATCGAGCACCACATACAGATGGGCCATCCCGCCACCGGTGAGCTCTCGCTCGATGACGAAAGAAGTGCCCAGGGCCTGCTGCAGCGGCTCGCGAAGCGTCAAAGATTTTCCCCGATCATGAGTCGCCCTACGGTTCTCACGAGCCGAAAGATTTGACTGTCGGAACAGCGAAAGGGTTGCGCAGATGGAAGTTACACTGTTGGGCGAGACGGGGCAGAGGCTCCAGCCCGGGCATTCTCACGGCGGGGACGACCCTGCCGGGCGGGGCGCACCCCAGCATCGACTCCCACAGCATTCAGCGGGTTATTGAACTAAACGCTGGTCGGTCCCAAAAGAGAACATCTGTCGCACATTAGGGAACGGGCTTTTCGACACGGCGCAGAACGAAGATTCGACCACGGGTCGTTCCTATGTGCGCAAGGACTATATCTAACACGCGCACCCGGATGGTATTCACCCGGAGCGAAGGCTTACACGGTTCCGCGAAGCTTAGGAAGGGGGGGGCAGCGGTTCATCGATAGTCGAGTGCCTGAACCTTTGACGGTGCTGTGAGGGGTCCGAACCCTTCGAGACGGCAGACTGACCAAAGCCCGCGCTGTCCTTGGCTGGCCGCCCTAGGACGGGATCTCAGCCAAGCTCTGGGAGGATGAGCTCGGTCAGGGTGGCCAAGCTATGCAGGCCGTGCATGAGGTGGATTGGTACTCACTATGGCACTCGGCACTTGACATGCTAAGGTGCTTTGTCAAAGATCAACCCGGACTCGCCCTCATCCCTCTCATACATTGCTGCTAGCGCATTGTCGAACCCGCCAGCCGGCACCACCAGCTGCTGAGATGGAATTGTCATTCTGGTGAAATGCGGCTTGATAACTGACAAGAACTCTGTAACACCCACTCCCGCGACGTTTCGCAGGTGATGAGGCAAGAACTCCACCATCAGCACCTCGCAATGGGCCAAAATGTCTTGCATTCCCCGCAGCGCGAAGTACTCTGAGCCCTCGATGTCCATTACGACAACACGGAAACTCCTATCAGCGAATTGATGATCAAGGCTGTTGGCTCTTACCTGAACCGTCTCAGGATGGTCAT
>DASYPZ010000415.1:0-3097 GCA_036006105.1 Gemmatimonadales bacterium
CGCGGCCTCCCGGACCCAGGCCCCCTCGTCGTGGGCCTGATTGCGCGCCGCGAGCCGCTCCCGGTTCATGGGCCCGTTGCCCGAGATCACCTGGTGGAACTCGGCCCAGTCGATCGGGCCGGTGATCCAGTCCCCCGTTTCCGCATCGTGGTGAAGCAGCGGATCCGGAAACGTGAGACCGATCGCGGTGCCCTGCGGAATGGTCAGGTTGATGAAGCGCTGGCGCAGCTCGTCGTTGCCCTTCTGCTTCACCTTCCAGCGGAGCAGCTCGGCGCTGTTGGGACTGTCCTTGTCGGAGGGGCCGAACATCATGAGCGAGGGCCACCACCAGCGATTGAGCGTATCCTGCGCCATGGCCTTCTGCGCCGGGGTGCCGGCGCCCAGCGTGGCCATGATCTCGTAGCCCTGCCGCTTGTGGAAATTCTCTTCCTTGCAGATCCGGATCATCGCGCGGGCGTAGGGACCGAACGAGGCCTTGGCGAGCGCGGTCTGATTCACGATGGCGGCGCCATCCACCAGCCAGCCGATCGCGCCCATGTCGGCCCAGGTCAGGGTCGGATAATTGAAGATGCTGGAATACTTGGCGGTGCCCGCCAGCAGCTGGCCGATGAGCTCGTCGCGGTCCACGCCGAGGGTCTCGGTGCCGCAATAGATGTAGAGACCGTGGCCGGCCTCGTCCTGCACCTTGGCCAGGAGGGAGATCTTTCGGCGAAGACTGGGAGCGCGGGTCAGCCAGTTGCCTTCCGGCAGCATGCCCACGACTTCCGAATGGGCGTGCTGCGACATCATGCGCACCAGCTGTTTCCGGTAGCGCTCCGGCATCCAGTCCTTGGGCTCGATGGTCTCGCCCCGGGCAATGCGGGCTTCGAAGGCCTGGATGCGTGCGCTGTCTTCTGCGGGTGTCATTGGCTCTTTCCTCTTCCGATCCGCTTACTCGGCAAGGACTTACCTCTAGCCAAATATAGCCCGCTCGTCTCCTCGCAGCACCTTGGCCGCGCCGATATATTGCAGCGGCTCCAGTCCACCACCTCCGCAACGAGGATCCCGCCGTGAGCGAACCCAGACCGGCCGCCTCCGTCCTGGAGGCCGGAACCGTCGCCGTGGACGCGAAGGACGGCGTCACCTCGGTGCGCTTCGGGCACCCCAAGAGCAACTCCCTGCCGGGAGCCCTGCTGGCACGGCTGGCCGATGCGATTCACACCGCCGGGGCGCGGCCTGACACCCGGGTGCTGGTGCTGCGGAGCGAGGGGACCGGCGCCTTCTGCGCCGGCGCCTCCTTCGACGAGTTCAAGGCGGTGAGCACTCCCGAAGAGGGGCAGCGGTTCTTCTCGGGCTTCGCCCAGGTGATTCTCGCGATGGTCCGGTGTCCCTGCTTCGTGGTCACCCGGGTCCAGGGGAAGACCGCGGGCGGCGGCATCGGGTTGGTGGCGGCCTCGGACTACGCGCTGGCGGTGCCCGAAGCCGCGCTCAAGCTCAGCGAGCTCGCGGTGGGCATCGGCCCGTTCGTGGTCGGACCGGTGATCGAGCGGAAGATCGGCCTCGCGGCCTTCTCGGCGCTGGCGGTGGACGCGGACTGGCGGAGCGCCGAGTGGGCTCAGGCCGTGGGGCTCTACTCTGAACTGCTCGACACCGTGCCCGCCCTGGACTTCCGGGTGGGCGAGTTCGCCAGAAAGCTGGCCGCCTATAACCCGGACGCCGTGAAGCAGCTGAAGGCCACCTTCTGGGCCGGGACCGACGGCTGGCCGGAGCTGCTGGCATCCCGTGCCGCGACCAGCGGAACGCTGGTGCTGGGCGAGTACACCAGGCGGGCGCTCGGGGGAGGCCCCACCAGATGAGGAGCACGCATGGCCAGTTTGCCTGATCTGCTGTCCAACAACCGCAAATGGGCCGACGGGGTCCGGCTTCGGGACCCGGGCTTCTTCGACCGGCTCTCCCGCATCCAGTCGCCCCGGTACCTCTGGATCGGCTGCTCCGACAGCCGGGTGCCGGCCAACGAGATCGTCGGGCTCATGCCGGGCGAGCTCTTCGTCCACCGGAACGTGGCCAACATCGTGGTCCATTCCGATCTGAACTGCCTGTCGGTGCTCCAGTACGCGGTGGAGGTGTTGCGGGTCGATCATGTCATCGTCTGCGGCCACTATGGCTGCGGCGGCGTGGAAGCCGCCTGGCGGCGCACCCACATGGGACTGATCGACAACTGGCTGCGCCACGTCCAGGATATCGCGGAACGACACGACCGCCTCTTCACCCGGGCAATGACCGACGCTCAGTCCGCCGACCGCCTCTGCGAGCTCAATGTGCTGGAGCAGGTTGCCAATGTGTGCCGGACCACCGTGCTGCACGACGCGTGGGGCCGGGGCCAGCAGATCGCGGTGCATGGCTGGATCTACCGGCTCCAGGACGGCATCATCCACGACCTGGGGCTCACGGTGACCCGGGAGAGCGGCCTGCTCGAGACCTACGACCAGGCGCTCGCCGCGCTGGTGGCCGCCAAAGGCAGCGGCTCCCGTCTGACCGTCTAGACGCATGCCCCTGCTGTTCGCGTTCGTTCTCCTCCTGGGCGCCACTCGCGCCGACACCGTCGACATCCTGATTCGCGGCGGCACGGTCTACGACGGGTCCGGCGGTCCCGCCCGCCGGGCGGACCTCGGCATCCGCGGCGACCGCATCGTGTTTCTGGGCGACGCAGCCGCGGCCCGGCTGATCGCGAAGCGGACCATCGACGCCGCGGGACTGCTGGTGTCCCCCGGCTTCATCGATCCCCATACCCATTCCTTCGAAGGCCTGCCCGATCTGAGTCTGGAGCACCGAAAGAACATCGGCGCGCTCATGCAGGGCGTCACGACGGTGGTGACCGGTGCCGATGGACGCGGACCGCTCGACGTGGCCCGGGTGCTCACCGAATCGGAACGGCTCGGCATCGGCACCAATACCTACGCCCTGGCCGGGTTCGGCACCGCCCGGGCCCGGGTGATGGGCAGCTCGTCCGCCCCGGCATCGGCGGCCCAGATCGACTCGATGCAGCACCTGATTGCCGGGGCGATGCGCGAGGGTGCCTTCGGCGTCGGCACCGGATTGTTCTACGCCCCGCAGTCCT
>DASYPZ010000416.1:0-8722 GCA_036006105.1 Gemmatimonadales bacterium
TATAGACGTTGCCGTAGGTCACCGCGCCGGTCCGCGGATCGGTGTTCGCGGTCCGGAACAGCGTCAGCGCCGCGGCCCAGAGTCCCAGCAGCGAGAGCGCGGTCGCGGGCACTCGGCGGGCGTTGAGCGTCCCGATCCGCCGGAAGAACAGCCCGTCGCGCGCCATCGCGTAACTGACCCGCGCCCCGGCGAGGATCAGCCCGTTGTTGCAGCCGAACGTGGAGATGACGATGGCGCCCGCCATGAGGACGGTCCCCAGCGACCCGAAGACCGACTGCATCGCCGCGGTCGCGACCCGGTTCTGGGGGGCGGTCTGGATGTCGGCGAGCGGCAGCGTCACCACATAGGCGAGGTTGGCCAGGAGGTACAGCCCGACGACCAGGGCGCACCCGGCGAGCAGGGCCCGCGGCAGGTTACGGCCCGGATCCCGAACCTCCCCCGCGGTGAACGTGACGTTGTTCCAGGCGGACTGCGCGAACAGCGGTCCCACCATCGCCCGGCCCAGCAGCATGGCCAGCGCCAGCCCCCCAGCGGCCGCCAGGCCGGGCTGCACCTGCTGGGGGTTCCAGCCGTTGGACCAGGGATTCCACCACGAGGACGTGAAGGCCGCCGCGCCCCGATGCACCCCGACCGTGAGTCCCACCACGATGAGCCCGATCAGCGCGGCGGTCTTGGTGAAGGTGAACACGTTCTGGATCAGCTTGGCGACGCCGAGACCCCGGGTATTGATCAGCGTGAGCAGCAGGATCATCGAGACCGCGGTGAGCTGCTGGGTGGACAGGCTCACCGCGTAGCGTCCGAACGTGATCGGTTCCACCAGGTAGCGGCTGCCCGATATCCCGGGCACCAGCACGCCCAGAAAATTGGCGAAGGCCACTCCGACGGCGGCAATGGTTCCGCTCTGGACCACCAGCAACAAGGCCCAGCCGAACAGAAAGCCGGCGGCGGGTCCATAGGCCTCGCGGAGGAATACGTACTGGCCGCCGGCCTTCGGGAGCATCGCCGCCAGCTCCGCGCAACAGAGCGCGCCGGTGATCGTCAGCAGACCGGCCAGCGCCCAGGCCATCAGGAGCCAGCCCGGCGCGCCCACCAGCCGGCTCGATTCCGCGGACACGATGAAGATGCCCGAGCCGATCATCGAGCCCACCACGATCATGGTGGCATCGAGCAGGCCCAGCTTCCGCTCCAGGCGCGGCGCGGCGTCCGGCGTCACGGCGCCCATGGAATCACTCCCCACGCAGAAAGGCCGCGATCTTCTCGTTGAGGAACGTCAGGTCCGCGGGATCGATGCCCGCGCCGGCGGGGTGACCCCAGAGCGAAGGGATCGGGGTCAGGGTGACCTTGGGAATGAATTGCGCTTCGTAGCGGGCGTCGGTCACCGGAAAATACATGTCGGTCTCCGACGGCATATAGAGCAGCGGTACCTTGATCGACCGCAGCGCCTTTTCCAGGTTGCCGTCGAATCCCGGCGTGGCCCCCACGTCGTGGCGCTGCCAGGTACGGGCCTGGAGGATGAGGTCGTTCGCGTCCGCGCCGGGAATGAAGTTGGTGCTGAGGCCGGACACGAACGCATCCAGCGTGGTGCCCGGCGGGCTGATCTCGTGCCAGAGCTCACGCCGCCACCACTCCTGGGAGAAGAGCCAGCCGGTCCAGATCAGGCCGAACAATTCCACGCCCTTCTGCGGCTGGACGGTGTAGTCGCCATGCTGAAAGCCCGGATCGGATTCGATCGCCGCGATCTGGGCGTCCAGCCGCACCACGCCGTGGGGCCAGCACTTCGCGGTTCCCGACGTCGCGACCACGCGATCGGCAAAGTCCGGATAGCTCACCGCCCATTGGAACGCCTGTTCGGCACCCATCGAAAAGCCGATAATGGCCCGGAGGTGGGTGATGCCCAGCTCGCCGAGCAACAGACGGTGCACCGCCTCGACGTTGTCACGGATGGTGGCCACCGGAAATCGCGGGCCGTGAAAGGGCTCCGGCGTGTTGCTCGGCGAGGACGAGTGTCCGTTGCCGAACAGCTCGGTGGCGACCAGGAAGTACTTCGCCGTATCGAGCGCCCGGCCGGGACCGATGAGCCAGTCGTAGCCGTGGTGGTTCGCGAGGTAATGGGAGGGCAGGAGAATCGCGTTGTCGCGCGCCGGATTGAGCCGGCCGTAGGTGCCGTAGGTGATCGTGACATTGGGAACCGTGGGCCCGCTCTCGAACCGGAACTGGTCGAGGGTGTACACGTGATGAGCGGCCCCATCGACGGCGGGCGTCCGCCGCTGCGCCGGCATCGAAACCGGGAACACCAGGCACAGACCCGCAACGAGCCGCAGAGTCCGCGAACGACGCCGGCTCACGCCGTCACCAGCGCGATGGTGAGTCCGTCGTATCCCTTGCTCCCGACCGTCTGCAGCACGGTGGCGCTTAGCCTCGGCTCGGCGGCGACCAGCGCATTGTACTGTCGCACCGCCTGCACATTGGCATCCGTGCTGTCCGGGTCGGCCACCGCGCCATCGCGCACCACATTGTCGGCGATGATCATGCTGCCGGGATGCACCAGCGCCATCACCAGCGTGAGATACTCCGGGTACCCAGTCTTGTCCGCGTCGATGAACACGAGGTCGAAGGGGGGAACGCCCTCCTCGGAGAGTTGCCGCAGCGTGTCCCGCGCCGGACCGACCCGGACCCGGACTCGGCCGGACAGACCCGCGCGATCGAGATTGGCGGTCGCTACCTCGGCATGCGCGGGATTGAGCTCGAGGGTGGTGAGATGCCCATCGATGGGCAACCCGCGCGCCAGCCAGATGGTGCTGTAGCCGCCCAGGGTCCCGATCTCCAGCACTCGACGCGCTCCACAGGCGCGAACCAGCAGGCCAAGCAGCTTGCCTTGTGGCGGGGAGACCGCGATGGACGGGAGACCCGCGGCGACGCTTGCCTCCAGGGTCGCCCCGAGCACCGGATCCGGCTGTACCACCAGGTCCGTGATGTAGCGGTCGACTTCGGTCCAGCGCTCTTGCATGGCGCGCCTCTCCTAGAACGGCCGCTCATCGGCGGTCGGCCCATAGATCGATGGGACGGGCACGTCGAGCAACCGCAGATACACGGTGAGCTGGCCCCGGTGATGACTGAGGTGGCTGATGTGGTTCCGGACCACGGTGCCGCGGGGTGCGGTCCAGAGTACCCGGTCACCCATCTTGAGGGACCAGGGCACCGAATAGGTTTCGTCTTTCGACGCGACGATCGCGGCGCGCGCGTCGGCCACATTCTTATCGAAGCCCTGCAGCAGGGATTCGGTCTTCTCGAGGGTGTAGGGGGAGCCGCCCTGGAGATTGAGCTCGGTCTGGGTGAGCGTGTTGGCGATCCATCCCGGCATCCAGGAAACCAGCTGGGCCAGATGTCCCAACGCAAAGGACTTGGGGTGGGGCTTCCATTCGGACCGGTCGCTGGGCACCCGCTCCAGCAATCTGCGGGTGGAGGCCATTTCCTGATCGAACTCGGGGAGCAGTGATTCTGCGATCGGCATCGGAGTGGCGTGGCTCGGGGAAAGAGGGAGCACTCGAGCCCGAACATTGGACCCGCTGGGTCCCGCCGTCAAGAATCGCCCCGAGCCCGCGTGCTAGCGCTGCGACCGACGACGTTCCCGCTGATCCGAAATCCACCCGTGAAGCAGTCTGGCCGCCTGGCGCTTGAGCTCCGAGATCCACTCGCGCGGGGCCTCGAAGCTCGGGAATTCGGATCCGCACTCTCCCCCGGCCGGCTCGGTCCCGGCCAGGAAATACTCTCGCGACCCGCATTCCGACCCCCAACCGGCGTCGGCGAGGGTGACGTAGCCCTCGCTGATCCCCTCGGGAACCTCGAACGACCCCCATCCCGTGTCCGACGTGGCCTCCGAGAGAAACCGCGCCACGATCGGCAGCGCGGCACCGGCGCCGGTGAGCCGGAGACTTCGGCCGTCATCGTACCCGACCCAGACGCCCACCACCAGCGTCGGCGAGTAGGCGATGAACCACGCGTCGCGCCAGTCGTTCGAGGTGCCGGTCTTTCCCGCGATGCCGCCAAACCTGCCGTCCCCGTTCAGCGCTCGCCCGGTCCCCCGGGTGACGACGCCTTCGAGCGTCGAGGTGACCAGATAGGCCACCGCCGGATCGACCACGTGAGCGGGTTCCGGTGCCCGGTCGCTGCGGATCTCCGCGCCATAGGGTCCCCGGCCCAGGATCATCCGGGGCGCCGCGAGATCACCTCCCGCCGCCAGGACGCCATAGGCGCGCACCAGCTCCACCAGCGTCACCTCCGAGCTGCCCAGCGCCAGACTCGGCACCGGTTCGAGCGGGCCGGTGATCCCGAGGCGTCGGGCCGTGGCGACGATCCGCTCGGGCCCGATCGCGAGACCGATCCGGGCAAACGGCACGTTGAGGGACTGCTCCATCGCCTGCCGCACCGTGACGGGCCCGCGGAATTGCCCGTCATAGTCCCCCGGCTCCCAGGGACCCTGCCGCGTGGTGACCCGGAGCGGCTCGTCATCGACCATCGAGGCCAGTGTGAACGCGGGATCGTGCCCCTCCCAGCGGTCCAATGCCGCCAGGGCGACCACCGGCTTGAATGCGCTTCCCGGCTGGCGCCGCGCCAGCGCCGCACGGTTGAATTGCGAGGCCCCGTAGTCGCGGCCACCCACCATCGCCAGCACCTCCCCGTTGCGCGGATCGATCGCCACCAGTGCCGCCTCGACCCCGCTCAGCGGCAGCCTCGCGAGCCCGCCCTGGATCGCTCGCTCGGCGGCGCGCTGCAGCGTCGCGTCGAGGGTGGTATACACCGCCGCCCCTCGCCCCGGGAGCCGGGCGACCTGGCCGGCCAGGACGAAGTCGCGGAAGTAGCGTCCGTCGATGGTTCCGGCCCCGTAGCTGTGCGTCGGAAGACCGGCGCGGCTGGCGCGCTCGGCGACCGAGCGCGGGATGCGCTCCTGGTCGGCCAGCAGCTTGAGCACCAGGTCGCGGCGCTGACGGGCCGATTCCGGATTGCGGGTCGGGACATAGCGGTTGGGTGCGCTGATCATCCCCGCGAGCAGCGCGGATTCCGCCACGGAGATCTTGCCAACGCCCTTGCCGAAGTAGTAGCGGGAAGCCGCCCCCACGCCGTGGATCCCGCGCTCCGCATCCTGGCCGAGATAGATCTCGTTGAGATAGGCCTCGAGGATGGTGCGCTTGTCGTAGCGCAGCTCCAGCATCAGCGCCAGCGCCGCCTCGCGAAGCTTCCGGAGCGGGGTTCGGCTCGCCGAGAGGAAGAGATTCTTGGCCAGCTGCTGGGTGATCGTGCTCCCGCCCTGGGTAATCCCGCCGGCCTTCACGTTGGCCAGCATCGCCCCGCCGATGCGGCGAATGTCCAGGCCGTGATGCTGATAGAATCGTTGATCTTCGACCGCAAGCACCGCCTGGACCAGATGATCCGGCATGTCGGACAGCGACACCGGAATCCGCCGTTCCATGGGGGCCCCGCCCAGGGTTCCCAAGGCGATGGGAGACCGTCGCTCAGCGTCTCCCCCCCAGGGAACCGGCCGGGTGTAGAGCGCGGTCGGAATCCGGTCCGCCGGCGACACCAGACGGGCGCGAACAACCGCCTCGGCACCGATCCCGAGCGCCCCGACGGTGGTACACGCAAGCGTGAGGCGACCGACCAGGCGAAGCGACACCCGCGCGCGAAGGGAGCGGAGGGTGTCGCGACATCGCTGGACGATCGCCTGCCGGTCCATCGTGGGGCTCTCCGAAGGCTCTGTCTCAGATGTGACGCTCGGAGAGCCCAAATGGTTTCAAGGTGGAACTATACCCGCTCTAGCGCATGGTCCCGAGGTATTCGGCGAGGCGGTCCCAGGTCTCCCGGGCTCCGTCCTCCATTCCACTCTCGGCGCCACAGCCCTCGCCGCATTGCCCGTGGATGGAGGATTTCGAGTTAGTGCGTCGAGGATTCCACGCAGGCGGCCGCGCGCTTCAGCAGCAGATCGCGCTCGCGTCCGTTGCGGGTGAGCGCGGCCGCGCGCTCGAACTCGGCTTTGGCTTCCGGAAACCGGCCGAGCTTGAAGAGCAGGTCGCCGCGCACGCTGGGCAGGAGGTGGTAGGTCTTGAGCGCAGGCAAGGCGGTCAGTGGATCGACGAGCTCGAGCGCCGCCGCGGGGCCGGACGCCATCCCCACCGCGACGGCGCGGTTCAGCTCGATGACGGGTGACGGTGCGATCCGGGCCAGCGCCCCGTAGATCTCGACGATCCGTGCCCAGTCGGTCTCTTCCGGTGAGCGGGCGCGGGCGTGGCAGGCGACGATCGCGGCCTGCAGCGCATAGGGACCTGCCGCGCCGCCCAGTCGCTCGGCTCGCTGGAGGGCGGCGAGCCCGCGCCGAATCAGCAGCTGATCCCAGCGGCCCCGGTTCTGATCGAGCAGGAGGATCGGTTCACCCAACGGGCCGACCCGGGCCCGTGACCGCGAGGCCTGGATCTCCATGAGCGCCACCAGGCCGTGGACCTCGGCCTCCCCGGGAGCGAGCTCGGCCAGGATACGTCCCAGGCGGAGGGCGTCTTCGCACAGGGCGGGACGCAGCCACTCGTCGCCCGCCGTGGCGGAATACCCCTCGTTGAAGATCAGGTAGACGACCTCGAGCACCGAAGCCAGCCGGGCGGCGAGCTCCGCGCCGCGAGGTACCTCGAAGGGCACCCGGGCCTCGGCCAGGGTCTTCTTGGCGCGCACGATGCGTTGCGCCATGGCCGGCAGGGGAATCAGGAAGGCCCGGGCGATCTCGTCGGTCGTCAGGCCGCCCAGCAAACGCAGGGTGAGGGCGACACGGGCTTCGGTGGAGAGCACCGGATGACAGGCAGTGAAGACGAGGCGAAGGAGGTCGTCCCCTACCTCGTCATCCAGGCCTCGATCGAGGTCAGGCACCGCCATCTCCCGCTGCGCCTCCAGCTCGTGACCCAGCTGCTGGTGCTTCAGCTCGAGCCGCTTGTCCCGGCGCAACAGGTCGATGGCGCGATTCTTCGCGGCGGTCATCAGCCAGGCGCCCGGGTTGTCCGGGACCCCCGACCTGGGCCAGGTCTCCAGCGCCGCCACCAGCGCGTCCTGCGCGAGATCCTCCGCCTGGCCCACATCGCCCACGATGCGCGCGACGCCCGCGATGATCCTGGCCGATTCGATCCGCCAGACCGCGTTGATCGCCTGATGCGTTTCGGTAGCCGTCACGGCTACCAATCACATCAAGTCCCCCGGTCGGGGCAAGGCCGAAACGCCGGCTACTTCCTGCCTTGGCCCGCCATCTGAGCCCGCTGGCGCTCCTCCTGCTGCTTGAGCTCGGGAGTGAACTCCGCGCCGAAATCTTCGGCCTCGAAGACTTGCCGAAGCTCGATCTCGGCATCCTTGAACGGGGCGCGTTTGATCCACTCGATCGCCTCGGCCTTCGACTTCACCTGCCAGAGCCAGAACCCCGCAACCAGCTCCTTGGTTTCCGCGAAGGGGCCGTCGATCACGGTCTGCTTGCCGCCCGAGAACCGGACCCGGGCCCCCTTTGAGCTCGCATGGAGTCCCTCCCCGGCGAGCATCACGCCGGCCTTCACCAGCTCGTCGTTGAACTTGCCCATCTCGGCCAGCTCCTGCCTGGTCGGAAGGACACCGGCCTCGGATTTCTTGTCGGCTTTGACGATCACCATGAATCGCATGGTCGCTCATCCCTTCAGTTGGGAGCCGGGTCTCCGGACCGTCGGACCGGATGCCAAACCCTGCTCTACTGAAACGACGAACCAGCCCGGCCAAAATCGACAGCCGGTCCTGGGCCGGGCCGGGAACCGGGCACGCGTCCGGGCCGACGCCCGATGTCAGGCGATATACCGAGCCAGGGCCATGGCGGCGACGGCCAGCAGCAGCAGGACCGTGACGACGCGAAGGGCCACGCCAATGCGCCCCTGGAGGCGCTGCATTTCACTCGCCTGAGCCGGCGAGGGGGGCCCTTTTTGGGCCTGGATCTCCGCGGCCAGGGCACTCATGCGCTTGCCGGCCGGCGCGTTGACGGTGGCCCCGATCGTCAGAGCGATGATCGCCAGGAGACCACCGGTGCCGAAGACCATCCCGGTCGAGGACCTCATCCACTCACCCTTGAACCCCAGCGAATCGTTCCAATAGAGCCCAATACCGGAGAGCACCGCGAGCACGCCCGCACCCAGGAGCGCCTGCGGGACCTTCATGACCCGCATCAGATGATCCATGACCGGACCGGCGGCGGGACCCAGCGCCCGCGTGGTTGGAAAAAGGAACCGCGCGAGGAAGAGGATCCCTCCGACCCAGAAGACCCCGGAGACAATGTGCAGCAGCCGAAAGACCAGAAGCACGCCATGAGAGAACATCGAGATACTCCGCGTTGCTAGAGGATTGCCGAGGAATCGGGTCCCCGGCCGGTGACTGCAGTACGATGGGAAGCAATGTCGGCTCGAGGGCAAAGGCAAACCCGCCGAGGCCGATCCGGCGACCGCGGTCACCCCTCAGGCGTTCGCTGGAATACCAGCTCGAGCGTCTCTCCCGCCGGTACGGCCCGCCAGCGGCCGACCAGATCGGACAGCCGGGTCCGGATCTCCTCCAGCTGATCGGGCGTGATCCGGCACGTGTCCGGGGTCCGGTGCTGGGTCGCGTAGAGGCTGGCCTTGTCGTTGAAGTCCGCCGCGGTCCACGCCACGCCGCCGGCGCGCTCCGTGTCGAGGAATCCGACCAGCAG
>DASYPZ010000417.1:0-16283 GCA_036006105.1 Gemmatimonadales bacterium
CCTGCTGACGATGCTGGGCTCGGGATCCCGGGGCAACGCCTGCACTCTCACGTCCGGGGGCGCCACCATCCTCCTCGACGCCGGCTTCAGCGCGCGGGAAATCGCCCGGCGGGTCGAGCTCAGCGGCGCGAGCCTCACCGGGCTCTGTGGCGTGGCGCTCACCCACGAACACGGGGACCATTCCCAGGGCGCCATCAGGGTCGCCCGGCGGTACGGGGTCCCGGTGCTCACCTCGCCGGGGACCTGGAGAGCGCTGGGCGCGCCATCGGATGTCGAATTCCGCGCCTTGCGCACCACCACCCGCACCGAGTGCGGACCATTCACCCTGGCCGGTTGTTCGCTGCTCCACGATGCCACCGAGCCCCTGGCGCTGACCGTCACCACCACCGACGGGCTCTGTCTCGGCGTAGCCTACGACTTCGGCCGGGCCACCCAGGCCCTGCGCTATCATTTCCGGGAGCTGCACGCCATCGTCGTGGAGGCCAACTACGACGAGGTCATGCTTCGCACCAGTCAGTACCCCGCGTCGGTACAGCACCGCATCGCCGGGAGCGGAGGCCATCTCTCCAACCGAGCCACCGCGCAATTCCTGACCGAGGTGCATCACGCGGGACTGGTGACCGTGGTCCTCGCCCACTTGAGCCAACGGTGCAACTCGCCCGCGGTGGCGCGGGCCGCGGTCGAGCCGGTACTGCGGCGGTCGGGGTTCCACGGTGACCTGTATGTGGCCGGACAGGACCTGCCCCTGGCTCCCATCCCCATTCGGCTCTCCCCAAGTGCCATGCCTGATCTCTGGAGCGCGGTGTAGCGCTCCAGAGTGGGGTCGGACCGCTTCGATTATTAGAAAAGAGTCGGCGGGTTCAGACCTGGGCGATCAATCCCGACGCCGACACCTGCCGCAGGACCAGGACAGGTCAGCTGGGAGGGACGCTATCCGGATCCACCGGCACCGGCACGTTGGCTGGCCGAGGGGTAGCGGGGCCGACGCGCTTGAGGGTGATCGGGTCACTCAAGTCACCGCCGGACAGGGTGAGCTGCTCTCCCTTGAGCTTGAGCTTGTAGGTCTCCCACTCGCCGCCCAAGGCGATCATGATCTGGCCGGGTTTGAGCCTCCAACGCACTGTCTCTTTTCCCCACGAGGCACTGGAATCGCCTCGGATCATCACGGTCTTGGGACCGTCCGCCTTCACTTTACCCTTCTCCAGCTGCCAGAGTCCCGACAGTGTAGTGCCGGACGGCTGCTGCACGAAAACCAGCCCCGACCCGCCCAGAAGCGCACTCAATACCAGCAATCCTCGCACGCGCAGCTCCGTGATGTGACGGTCCAAAGATACACGAGCGAGGGGCCGTTCAGGACCAGAGGACCTTGAAGGCATGGGTCCAGGAATCCTGCTGGAAGCCTGGAATACACCAGAGCTGAGCCAGTGGTTCGATGGCCCGGGCCGCCACCGCGGTGCCCATGTCGGCAGGCTCCCAGCCGAACTGCTCCAGCAGGGCCCGCACCTCCGCCCGCGCCGCCGCATCGTTGCCGCAGAAGAACATGGTTGGTCGCCCTCCAGCCATGGCCGGGTTGACCATGCGGGCGGATCCGACGCTGTTGAAGGCCTTGACCAGGCGGGCCTCGGGAAACGCGCTCTGGAGCCGCTCCAGCAACGAATCGTTGGGCCCGGTAAAGAGACGGAGCACCCCGTCCACCGGCGGATCATCGGTGATTGGGTTGGTGGTGTCGATGATCAGCTTGCCGGAGAGCTTTGGGGCGCCGATGTCCCGGAGCACCGCTTCGGCGGCGGATCCATGTACCGACAACACCAGGGTGTCGCCCCACGCCCCGACCTCGGCGAAGGTCCCCGCGAAGATTCCCGATTGCCGGGCGAACTCGGCGAGCTTGGCGGGATCCCGGCTTCCGATCTTCACCTCATAGCCGTGGGCCTTGAACCCCGCGGCCAGGGTCTGGCCGACCTCGCCCGAGCCCAGTACTCCGATCCGACGCATCGTTGGCTTCCTCCGAAATTCAGGATTCCCGTTTTTGCGATTGCTGAATGGCGATGTAGGTGACGGTATCCCAGGCGTTGTGAATGCCGATCATCAGGAGCAGCATCGCTGCCGCCGCGATGACGAACAGCGCCGGCCCGGCACGACCCGGCAGTGCGATCGCCGCGACGAGGAGCGTGGTGTAGGCCAGGAACGGCAGGAAGCAGTGCCAGATCCAGTCTTCGAGGACCGGATGGTAGCCGGTCTGTCGCCTGGCCCGGCGGATCACGATCAGCGTATACGCCAGCCCGGCGGCGGCCGCTACGCCGAGCACCAGCGCGGGACTGGTCAGCGCGGCCCAGGGAGCGGTCAGGATCGCCGACAGCAGCAGCACGAAGGAGAAGTGCACCACGTTCGGCGTCCCGAACGCCCCGACCTCCGGCCCCCGGATCGTTCTCCCTTCCGCGCCCAGCGCCATCACCACAAACTGGAGACCGGTCAGCGCCGCGCCCGAGGAGCCGATGATGACGTAGAAGCTGTCCCAGGGAGACAGGGGAGACACCAGGGATTCCGGCACGACCGCACGCCTGTGCTGAGGCCCTTGTAGGAATACCACGATCGGCAGTCTCCCGGTACCGCGCAGCGCCTTGCAACCCGTTGACGGCCCCGGGGTCTCGGGCGACATTCACTCGATCATGCCTTCGCGTCCCTCCACGCCGACAACGTTGCTCGATCTCCTTCACGCGACTCCCGCCGAGCGGATCGCGGTGATCGATCCGGACCGCGATATCCGGCTCACGTATGGCGGGTTGCGGCGACAGGTGCAGGCGGTCGCGGAGTCGCTCGCGGCGGCGGGTATCGCGCGCGGTGATCGTGTCGGCATGGCGCTCCCGAACGGCATTCCCATGATCGTGTCGTTCCTGGCCGCCTCCATGGCCGGCACGGCGGCGCCGCTCAACCCCGGCTACAAGGAGGAGGAATTCCGATTCTTCCTCGAGGATACCAATGCCCGGGTGTTGCTGCTCCCTCCGGATGGGGCGGCCGAGGCGCGGCGCGCGGCCGACGGTGTGATCCCGCTGCTGTCGGTGGCGATGGACGCGGACGGCGAGGTGCACCTTTCCGGCAACATGCCGGGGCGCCGGTTCGAGCCGCCCACCGTCGATCACGTCGCCCTGATTCTGCATACCAGCGGCAGCACCGGGCGTCCCAAGCGGGTGCCCCTGAGCCATGCCAACCTCTCGATTTCCGCGGGGAACGTGGCCCGGAGCTACGCCCTGACCGACCGGGACGTCTCGCTCTGCGTCATGCCGCTCTTCCACGTCCACGGTCTGGTGGCCTCGACGCTGGCAACGCTGCTGACCGGTGGCACCGTGGTGGTTCCCGGGAAGTTCAATCCGCTGGCCTTTTGGCGTGTGGTTCGGGACCATGGGGTCACCTGGTACTCCGCGGTGCCGACGCTGCATCAGCTGCTCCTGGCTCGCGTCGGCAAGGCACCGGCCGGCGCGCGGCCGGACGGCGCCGAAAACCTCCGGTTCATCCGCTCCTGCAGCGCGTCGCTGCCGCCCCAGGTGATGCGCGAGCTCGAATCCGCCTTCGGCGCACCGGTGCTCGAGGCCTACGGCATGACCGAAGCGGCCCACCAGATGGCGTCCAATCCGCTGCCGCCGGGGGCGAGGCTCCCCGGGTCGGTCGGGCCGGGCACCGATGTCCGGATCAGCATCATGGATGACGCGGGGCGGCACCTCCCCTCCGGCGATCGCGGCGAGGTGGTGATCCAGGGGCCCAACGTCATTCAGGGATACGAGAACAATCCCGAGGCCAACGCGTCCTCCTTCGTGGACGGCTGGTTCCGCACCGGCGACCAGGGATTCCTGGACGCCGCGGGTTACCTGACGCTGGTCGGCCGTCTCAAGGAGCTGATCAATCGGGGCGGCGAGAAGATTTCTCCCCGCGAGATCGACGAGGTGCTGCTGAGCCATCCGGCGATCGCGGAGGCGGTGTGTTTCGGGGTGCCCCACCCCACCTGGGGAGAAGAGGTGTCCGCGGCCGTGGTCCTCCACGGCGAAGCGACCGAGGCCGAGCTGCTGGGCTACTGCCGCGAGCGGCTGGCCGACTTCAAGCGCCCGAAGCAGATTCACATCACGGACACCATACCCCGGACCGCGACCGGCAAGATCCAGCGGCGGGTGGTGGCGCAGGTGTTCGGACCCAGGGCTTCGTGAAGATTGTCATCGCGGGCGCCGGGGCCATCGGAGGGTACCTCGGCGCCAAGCTGACCCGGGCCGGGGCCGATGTCGTGCTCCATGCCCGGGGACCCCATCTCGCGGCGATGCAGTCGCGCGGGCTCCGGGTCACCAGCCCCGAGGGCGACTTCGACGTGCGGCCAGTAGTCACCGGCAGCCTGGAATCGATCGGAACGGCGGACGTCGTCATCCTGGGCGTCAAGGCGCACAGCCTGACCGCGCTGGCGCCGTCCCTCGCTCCGCTGCTCGGGCCGGACACCGTCGTGGTGAGCACGCAGAACGGCGTCCCGTGGTGGTATTTCCAGGGGTCCGGGGGGGAGCTCGACGGACTCTGCCTGGACCGGGTCGATCCCGGTGGGGTCATTGCGACGGCGATCGAGCCGCGCCGAGTGGTGGGATCGCTGGCCTATTTTTCGACCGATCTCACCGCGCCGGGCGTGATTCACCATACCGAGGGCAACCGGATCAGCCTCGGCGAGCCCTCCGGTGAACGCACCGAGCGGGTCAAGCGTCTGGCGGAGGCGCTGATCGCCGCCGGGCTCCGTGCCCCGGCCACGACACGGATTCGCCACGAGATCTGGGTCAAGCTGCTCGGCAATGTGGCGTTCAATCCGATCAGCGCGCTGACCGGTGCCACCCTCGAGGAGATGGTGCGTCACCCCGACGTGTCGCGCGTCATACGACAGGTAATGCTGGAGACCGAGGCCGTCGCGGCGAAGCTGGGCATCGAGCTGCCGATCTCCATCGACCAGCGGATGGCCGGCGCCGGGAAGGTCGGCGCGCACAAGACGTCGATGCTGCAGGACTTCGAGGCCGGCCGGCCGATGGAAATCGAGGCCGTCGTGGGGGCGGTGGTCGAACTGGGCGAGCGACTGGGGGTGACGATGCCGGCAACACAGACGGTGTATGGATGCGTCAAGCTGCTCGATGAGCACCGCGCGCGCCGGGTGCCGTCATGAGACTCCACAACAAATGGTTCCAGCTGGTCGCGGCCCTGATCTGCATGATCATGATCGCGAACCTGCAGTACGCCTGGACCCTGTTCGTGAAGCCGCTCCAGACAGGCAACGGCTGGAAGCTCTCCGAGATTCAGTTTGCGTTTACGCTGTTCATCCTGTTTCAGACCTGGGTCCAGCCGTTCGACGGCTGGCTCATCGACAAACTGGGTCCGCGCGGGTTCATCAGCGCCGCCGGGCTTCTCTGCGGCCTGGGCTGGGCCGGCATGGGATACGCCACCACCCTGCCCGCCCTGTACGCCCTCTATTGCGTCGCGGGTACCGGCGCCGCCTTCGTCTACAGTGCCTCGATCGGCTCGGCCCTCAAGTGGTTCAAGGGGCGCCGCGGCCTCGCGTCGGGCATCATGGCCGCGGGATTCGGGGGAGGAACCGCGCTGTTCATCCCGCTGATCTCTTCCCTGATTGACGATACTGGATACCGGTCGGCGTTCGTCGCGACCGGCCTGGTCCAGGGACTGGTGATCCTGCTGGTGGCGCAGTTCCTCCGGCACCCGGCCGCCGAACCGGCTCCGGTCGTGACGGCCTACGGCGCGCCGGAGGTCTCGCAGAACCGGAGGCAGTACACCACGCCGGAGATGATGCGCACGTCGCGATTCTACATGATGTATCTGATGTTCGCGTTGATGGCCACCGGCGGCCTTCTGGTCACCGCCAGCGCGGGACCCATCGCGCGCTCGTGGGGGTTGAGCGCCGGCGCCCTCACCATCGCCGCCACGCTGAGCCCGGTGGCCAACGGCAGCAGCCGGATCTTCTGGGGCTGGGCGTCGGACCGGATCGGCCGGGAAACGGCGATGTTCGTGGCCTTCCTGCTGCAGGCGGCCTGTCTCTGCATGGTGGTGCTGGTGGGGGAGCGATCCGGCGCCTGGTTCGCGGTCACGCTGGTTCTGGTCTATTTCACCTGGGGAGAGATCTACGCGCTCTTCCCGTCCGCCGTCGCAGACTATTTCGGCACCCGGCACGCAACCTCGAACTACAGCGTCCTCTACACCGCCAAGGGGGTGGCGTCGATTACCGGCGCCTGGTTCGGCGCCTTTCTCTATGAACAGACCGGCACCTGGTCCTTCGGCTTCATCGGCAGCGCCATCATGGCCCTGGTCGCCGCTTTTCTCGCCCTCCGGCTGCGGGGTTCGGTGCGCCGGAGCAGCGGGCTCGCGTTCCCGGTACCGGCCCAGGTGAAATAGCCGGTTGTCTCCCACTCCTCTCGCGCTGGCTCGGGAGTTGGCGGCAGCCTATGCCGCCGGCCAGATGCTGGCGACCCCACCCTCGGCGCAGGATCCGACGTTCGACCTCCTCACGGCGTACCGGGTGGAGGCGGAGCTGACCCGGCTGCGGCGCGAGCACGGGGCACTCAGTGTGGGCCGCAAAGTCGGTTTCGCGAACCGGGCGCTCTGGAGGAAGTTCAAACTCGATACCGTGCTCTGGGCCCGCATGTACGACGACACCGTCCACTACGCGGCCGGCAATACGGCATCGCTGGGCGTCGAACGCATGATTTCTCCCAAGATCGAACCCGAGATCGTCTTCCGCCTGAAGCACCCGCCCGAAGGCGACCTTACCGATCCCGCCGTGGTGCTCGGCGCGGTGGAATGGCTGGCCCTCGGATTCGAAATCGTCGACTGCGTCTTTCAGGACTGGAAGTTTCAGCCGCCCGATTTCGTGGCGGCGTACGGCTTCCACGCCGGATTGGTGGTGGGCGAGCCTCGAACAATCGAGCCGCGGATGATCCCGGCCCTCGCCGAGCGCCTGGCAGCTTCCCCGGTTCGTCTCCTCAAGAACGGCCAGGTCTGCGCCCTGGGATCGAGCGCCAACGTCCTCGAGAACCCTGCCCTCTGCCTGGGCGAGCTGAGCAGCGGATTACTCCGGCAGCCGGAGGCCGAGCCGCTCGCCGCCGGAGAGCTGATCGCCACCGGAGCCATGACCGACAACCAGTTCATCGCCGCAGGAGAGTCGTGGAGCGCGACGGTCGATGGGCTGGACCTGCCCGAGCTGACCCTCCGCCTCACCACCTGATGCCATCCCGGCTCCTCGAGATTCGCGCCGGCGTTGCCGCCGACTTTCCGGACGTCCTCACGCCCGACGCAGTGGACCTGCTCGAAGCCCTGGCCCCGCTGGACCGGGAGCGGAAGGCATTGATGGCGGCCCGGATCGCGCGCCGGGCGGAGCGATTCAGGAACCGGCAGCGCATCGGGTTCCTCGATCCGGATCAGCGTATTCCGCGGACCGAAGTCCTGGTGCGGGACGCCCGAGCGGGCGCATTCACCGGCAGCCCGATACCACACGATCTCACCCGCCAGTGGATACAGGGCACCGGGCCGGCGGCGCGTCCGGGTGCGCCGGTCACCGAGAGCCTCCGCAACGTGGCGTATGCCCTGCTCTCCGGCGCCGACGGCTGGATGTTCGACGGCGAAGACGCGCTGGGTCAGATCACGACCATGTCGCTGGAGAATCAGCGCAACCTGAGACTCGCGATTCACCGGGATCCGGTTTTCCACCAGGTCGCCGAATCGGTGGCGGCGGACATGAATCGGTGGGCTCGGGGTTTCCTCGGCCACGCCACCATCCATGACTGGGAGGAGCAGCTCCGGTTTACCACCAAGCTGTTCCGGCCCCGCGGACTCCATCTCGACGATCGCCAGGTGCGCCACGTCGATGGCTCCGGTTACTCGGCCTCCCTGGTGGACTCCGCCCTCTATGTCGCGAACAACCACCGTCGGCTGGCGGAATCGGGCTCCTCGCTGGTGCTCTACCTCCCCAAGATCCAGACCGCGGAAGAGGCGGCCCTCTGGCACGAGATCCTCGGCCGGATCGAGGAGCGCCTCTCGTTGGCCATCGGGACCATCAAGGTCTACGTCCTGGTGGAGCAGATCGAAGCGTCGTTTCAGCTGATGGAAATCCGGGCGGTGCTGGCGCAGCGGTTCGTGGGGTTCAACACCGGCCGCTGGGACTACATCAACAGCGTGTCCGATGCGATGGCATGGGATCCCGGGTTCGTCAATCCGAACATCGATGCCATCACCATGACCTACGGCTACATGCGGAACTACGAGGACCGGGTCCGCCGCGCGGTGAATACGCCGGACCGCCTGGGGCTCCACGCGCTGTGGCAGGGCGGCATGGAGCCGAACATTCCCGTCGGCTCCGAATCGGGTGTCCGGAGCGGGATGGAGCGGGCCATCGCCGGGGCGGAACGCGAGCAGCGCGCGGGGGCCAGCGGCAAATGGGTGGCCCACTGGAAGATGGTCCCCATCGTACGGCCGGTGTGGGAGCAGGCTGGAGCGGACAACCAGGCGGGGCGGGCATTCCCGCCGCTCTCCTACACTGGCGCCGACGCCGACGGGCTGACTCTGCTCGAGCCGGCGCCTCGCACCGTGCGCGGGGCGAGGGACCTGCTCAGCGTTGCGCTGCAGTACGGCAACGCCTTCGGCCAGGGGATGCAGGCCGCTGCCCTCAAACCGGCCGACTTCTTCGGCAACGACGACGTGCTCTACCTGATGGAGGACATGGCCACCGGGGAGATCCGGCTCAGCATCCTGTGGGAATGGCTCCACAAGGGCGCCCGGCTGACGGCCGATGACCCGGCAGGCGTATCCCAGGGAGATCAGTTCACGGCGGCACTCTGCGCTAAGCTGCTCGAGGAGGAGTATGCCAAGCTGCTTGCCGCCGGCAACCGGGACGTGCATGACGACTCCAAGAGGACTACCCTGCCCATCGCCCGGGAGATCGTGGCGGCCTACCTCGCGACGGAGGTCAAGCTCCCCTGGTACATCGACCTGCTCAATGCCACCCTGGGCGAGCACGACCTCGCGGAGGCGAGACGCCGAATCGCTCTGCTCACCGGGGCATTCCTGAGAGATGGGACCCGCATCACCGACAACCTCGACTTTGCTCCGTCCTGAGCACTGCCCATCTGACCGGTAGGCGGGAAGTGGGACGACAGAAGGGGCCGGGACTTTTCAGTCCCGGCCCCTTCTGGTCGAGCCGACTGCGTTGGCGCCGGACTACATCCCCTTGGCAGCCAGGTCCCGGACCGCGCCCGACAGCTTGCGGACCTTGGCCCCGTCGGCGGCCCCGCTCGCCGAGCTGTCCAGGTCGCTGGCCAGCTTGGTCAGTGCCGTCTTCCGGCCGGCGCCCGACGCGGTTTCGGCCGCGGCGAGTGCCTTCCGAGCCGCCGCGATCTTGTCGGCAGCCAGACCCTGGTTGCGCTCCAGCTGGTCGGCATAGGCGCGAGCCAGCGCGAAGCTCGCCGGCCAGACCAGCTTGGGCTGGCCCTGGGTGTTGAGATAGTCGAAGTGCACCGTCTTCGCGGCGTCGATCTCGTTCTGGGAGATGAAATTGCTGGGCTTGAGCTCGAAGATGTCGAGCCCGCGCGCGATCTCGGAGCTCACCATGACGCCGTTGTACCAGTACACCGACCACGATCCGCCCATCGTGAACCGGGTGGAATCCACCGGGCCGCGGTCGAAGAAGGCGATCTCCTTGGCGTGGGCCGCGTCGGTCCAGTCGAACACCGAGATGCCGCCCTGGTACCAGGCCTGGACCATGATGTCGCGACCGGGGATCGGAATCAGGGACCCGTTGTGGGCGACGCAGTTCTCGACCGAGGTCTGCACCCCCGGCATCTTGTAGTAGCCCTTGAACACCATCTTGCCGTCGACGATGTCGAACAGCGCATCCGCGCCCCACTCGCGCGGGTCGCTGGCGCGGCACTTGGGCTGGCCGCCGCCGCCCCACTCGTCGGAGAAGAGGATCTTGGTGCCGTCGTTGTTGAACGTGGCCGAATGCCAGTAGGAGAAGTTCGAATCGGACACCGCCCCGACGCGCACCGGATGGACCGGATCCTTGATGTCGATCAGCAGTCCGTAGCCTTCGCAGGCACCGCCCGCCATGCCGATGCCCGGGTAGAGCGTGATGTCGTGGCAGCTGGTGACGGCGGGACGCTTGGCGTTCGCCGCCTCCTGTGCCCCGACCCGCGCGGTCACCCAGGCGGGCAGCCCGGCGCGCAACGCCGCGCTATCGGCCGCGCTCACCGTGGTACCGCCGTGCGACTTCGCGATGCTGTCCAGCATCGGCTGGGTCATTCCGCTGGGGAGCGCCATTTCGTTGCCGAAAATGGTCACGATGAACGCCCCCTTGGCCTTCGCCGCTTCCAGCGCGGTGATGTCGTCCGGCGCCATGCCGTGGGACTTCACCGTCGCGAGGTCGTTGAAGATCCGCGGCGAGCTGACGATCGCGGCCTGCTCCGGATGGGCCAGGGGCACCTTGATGACTTCGATGCGGAAACGCGCGGTGTTGGGATCGTCCGCGTTGGCAATGCAACCGGGCATTTCGTTCGGCGACCGGGGCGGCGCCGAGCCCGAGATGTACACGTAGACGTTGTCCGGGTCCTTGGGATCGACCAGCAGGGAGTGGGTGTGCGAGCCGCGGCAGGTCTGGACGTTGGTCAGGTTCTTGGGATGCTCGATGTCCGAGATGTCGAAGATCCGGAGGCCTTTGATGCGTTCGGCGCTGACCGTGTCCTTGACGCCCTGGTCCCCGCAGTCGATCCGGCCCGTATTTCCCTCGGCCGAAACAAAGAGGAGATTCTTGTAGACCGACACGTCGCTCTGGGATGCCGGACAATAGTTTCCGAACCGGAGCGCGGGATGGCTCGGGTTGGAAATGTCCCAGATCTGATAGCCGTTGTAGTTGCCCTGGATGACGTAGTTCCCCGTAAACGCCAGGTCGGAGTTGGTGCTGCCCAGGAACTTGCCGGACGGCGGAGTCTTGGAGACCACGCCGAGATTCCAGGTGGCCTCGGCGGCATCCATCAGGCCGGCCCGCAGGCCGACCCGCGGATCCGGCGTCTGCGACGACGAGGATCGGCTGAGGGCCGCGGTGGCGAGCAGCGCAAGGGCCAGTGTTCGGTGCACGAATGCCATGACTGATTCCTCTATTGGGGCGAAGTGATACGGGCGATCAGCATCTGTTCCATCCGGGCGATCTCGGTGGTCTGATCGATGTTGACGTCCGAAGCGAACTTGAACACGATTTCGTCCTGGCCGGCGCCATAGGTGCCGAACAGCTCCTGCACCATGCTGACGGCGCCCTTGTGGTGCTGGATCATGAAAGTCAGGAACAGCCGATCGAACTCGGGCCCCCGGGCCGCATCCAGCTGGCTCATCTGCTCCGGCGTCAGCATCCCCGGCATGAGCATGACGTGCTCCATCCCGCCCATCATCATCTTCATCCCGTTGGGATCCGGCTCGGGCACCGGCTGCCGCCGATCCCGGAGCCACCGCTGCATGGCGGTGATCTCGTCCTGCTGGGCGTTGATGATGCGCTGGCAGAGGGTGAGCACCGAGGGGCTGGCCCCGTGGGTCGGCGCCCAGCCGGCCATCTTGATCGCCTGGGCGTGGTGGCCGATCATGCCGGTCATGAAGTGCACATCCTCGGCCGTGTAGGGGTATCGGGCGCTGTCCGCCTGCGCCTTGGCGATCGCGGCGGCGGACGACGGTGAGGAAGGAACCGTCTGCGCGACCGCGAGAGTGCTGTGAAGGCCCCCGATGGCGGCGGCCAGCACCATCGCTGCCACCCGTGGGGAATGCAGTGAAATCAAGCCGGTGAGTCTCCTGGCGAGCCGGAATCGAGGCGCGGGGATTAGGAGCGGAAAATATAGTACGGAATTGCGGGGAGCGCGAAACCGGAGCCGGGCCTACCCCTGGCCGTACACCGGCACCAGCGCGCCGGACGTGAGGCGATTCTCGGGGGACGCGAGCCACAGAATGGCGCGGGCCAGCTCATCCGGCTTGGGCCATTTGCCGACATCGGCTTTGGGCATCGCGGCACGGTTGGCCGGTGTGTCGATGATCGACGGCAGGACCGCATTCACCAGGATCCCGTCGGTCCGGGTTTCGACCGCCAGCGATCGAGTCAGCGCCGCGACCCCGGCCTTGGACACCGAATAGGCGATCGACCCGGCTACCGGCACCTCGGCCACTCTGGCGCTGACGTTCACGATTCTCCCGCCGCCGCTCTTGCGCATGGCCTTGACGGCTTCGCGGCAGCAGAGAAACGCCGTGACCAGATTGAGCTCGAGCTGGCGATCGAGATCGGCGCGGGTGGTTTCGGTGACGGCCCTGGCCTGATACCCGCCGGCCAGGTGCACCGAGGCCCAGATGGGGGGCAGGCTCGAATAGAATCCCGTCACCGCGGCCTCGTCG
Source organism: Gemmatimonadales bacterium (assembly GCA_036006105.1). Classification (GTDB taxonomy): domain Bacteria; phylum Gemmatimonadota; class Gemmatimonadetes; order Gemmatimonadales; family GWC2-71-9; genus JABFSM01. The sequence goes on from DASYPZ010000417.1 coordinate 12,430, forward strand.
GCCAGGTTGACATTGCCGGTGAGCTGAATCCCCGGTGCCGGCTTCGTGGTGACCGCGCCAAGGGTCGGCAGATAGCAAGCCGCCCCCGCCCCGACGAACGCCTGGACCACGGCGTGCCCCAGGGCGCCGTCACCGCCGGTGATGACCACGCTCTGTCCCTGGAAGGTTTCAGGCATGGGCTCAATATCGTCGCGTTTGGCCCGGAGGCAACCGGTCGGGCTAGGTCTCGTCCAGCAGCTCGCGCACCAGCCGGGCGAGCGCGGCGGGGGTGAAGGGCTTCTGCAGGTAGCGAATCCCCCGACCGACAATGCCTTGCTCCAGAATGGCCCGGTCGGTGTACCCCGACATGAAGAGAATGCGGATAGCTGGTCGGGTGAGGATCAGTTGGTCGGCGAGCTGGCGACCGGTCTTGCCGGGCATCACCATATCGGTCAGCAGCAAGTGAATGGTGCCCTCGTGCGCCTCCGACAGGACCATGGCCTCTTCGCCATTGACCGCGACCAGGACTCGGTAACCGATCCGCTCGAGGTACCCGTGGGCGAGCTTGCGGAGCTGCTGGTCGTCCTCCACCAGCAGGACGGTCTCGGTCCCGCCGGGTACCCCCTGCTTCGAAGCCGCCGGCAGGAGCGACTCCACGTTGGAGTCGACCCTGGGAAGATAGATTCGGAAGCTGGTTCCCCGGCCGGGTTCACTGTACACCCAGATGTATCCCCCCGACTGCTTCACGATACCATAGGCCGTGGACAGGCCGAGTCCGGTGCCCTTGCCCGGACCCTTGGTGGTGAAAAACGGTTCGAAGACATGGGGCTGCTGGTCGAGCTCGATCCCGGTGCCGGTGTCCGTTACGGTAAGCACGACATACGGACCGGCTACGACGGGCCGGCGCGCCTCGACGTACTCCTCCGTCAAATCGGCATTGGCGGTCTCGATGGTCAGAACCCCACCGCCGGGCATGGCGTCCCGCGAGTTCACCGCCAGGTTGACGATCACCTGCTCCAGCTGTCCCGCGTCCGCTCGTACGTTGCCGGCGTCCGGAGCCAGGTTGACGCGAAGCTCCACATCCTCGCCAATCAGCCGATGCAGCATCTTCTGAAGATTCGACACCACATCGTTGAGATTGAGCACGGTGAGCTGCAGCACCTGCTGGCGGCTGAAGGCGAGCAATTGCCGGGTGAGCCCGGCCGCGCGCTCCGCCGCGGCACGGATTTCGTCGACGTCTACCCGGTGCTCGCTCTTGGCCGGGAGATCGTCGAGCAGCAGCTCCGCGTGGCCCAGGATGGCGGTCAGGAGATTGTTGAAGTCGTGGGCCACGCCGCCGGCCAGCCGCCCGACCGCCTCCATTTTCTGGGCATGACGGAACTGTTCTTCCAGGCGGTGATGCGCGGTGATGTCCTCCCCGATACTCAAGGTGCCGGCGGGGCGCCCCTGCGGGTCGCAGAGGACGGTGTTGTTCCAGGCGATCAGCCGCACCTCACCCGACTTGGTGAGAATCACGTTCTCATCATAAGGATTGGTGCCGTGGTCGAGGAAGTCACGGAAGCCGTCCCGGGTCATTTCACGACGCTCCGCGGGCAGGAACCGTTCGACCCACGACTGGTCCAGTACCTCCTCGTGGGAATAGCCGGTCAGCTCGAGAAAGTGCGGGTTGACATAATTGACGCGGCCCTCGACATCCAGGCCCAGCACGATCAGATGTACGGTTTCGAACAGCGTCCGGGCCCGGAGCTCGCTGGCCCGCAGGGCCGCCTCCGCCATCTTGCGATCGGTAATGTCCATCGCGGTACCGGCGATGCGATACACCTCTCCCTGGTCGTTACGAACCGGTACCGCATGGGAAAGCACCCAGCGCACCGAGCCGTCGGGACGGATCACCCGGAACTCGGTTTTTCCCGGCGTCTCCCCCCGCTGGATCTGGGTGATGGAGGCCATGAGGGCGGCTTGATCCCGGGGATCCACCGCCTCGAGGAAGGATTCGGGGCGATCGTACACACTCTGGCAGCTCGCCCCCCAGACGGTCTCGTAGGCGGGGCTGATATAGACCGTCTCCCGAAAGAGGGCGTCGGCCACGAAGAACACTTCCTCGATGTTGTCGGCGAGCTGGCGAAACCGTTCCTCTCCGGCATGATGCAGCGCCTCGGCCCGCTTCCGCTCCACGGCATACTGGATCACCCGCGCCAGCAGGTGCCCCTCGATCCGGCCCTTCACCAGGTAATCCTGGGCTCCCCGGCGCACCGCCTCCAGGGCGACCCCCTCGTCGTCCAGTCCGGAGATCACCACGATCGGCTTCCCCGAGGCCGCCATTCGGGCCCGGGCGAAGGTCTCCATCCCCTGGCTGTCGGGCAGCCCCAGATCCAGCAGCACCGCATCCACGCCGGCATGCTTCAACCGCTCGAGCGCGGGCTCCAGCCGGTCGACGCTCTCGAGCTCGAAGCCGGATCCCACCTCGTGTAGCAGCTCGAGAATGAGCCGGGCGTCCCCTGGATTGTCTTCGACCAGGAGCACCCGAATCGGCGAGACGAGCGGATCCGTCAGCACGGGAGTTTCACGATCTCGAGCCAGAATTCTTCGATGGCCCGGACCGCCTTGAGAAACTGCTCCAGATCAACCGGCTTGGTGACGTAGGCGTTGGCACGGAGCCGGTACGATTCCAGAATATCCTGCTCGGCCGCAGACGTCGTGAGAATGACCACCGGAATCTGCTTGAGCCGGTCGTCGCTCTTGATGGCCTCGAGGACTTCCCGGCCGCTCATCTTTGGCAAGTTCAAGTCCAGGAGAATCAGATCGGGACGCAGCGCCCGGCTATGCGGCTCTTCCTGTCGCAGCATGGCCAGGGCTTCGGCGCCATCCACCGCCACACTCAGATGATTGCGGACCTTCGCGTCCCGAAGCGCCTCCCGGGTCAGGCGCACGTCGCCGGCATTGTCCTCGACCAGGAGAATCTCGATCGGCAGGGGCGAACCGCTGGTCTTCTTCATCGTCTCAGGCCGGCAGCAGGGTGAAGTACACCGCAGTGCCCTCACCGGGCGTGGACTCCACCCAGATGCGGCCGCCATGACGTTCCACGATTTTCTTGGCGATGGCGAGGCCGATGCCGGTTCCCGGGTATTCCTCCCGCCGGTGCAGACGCTGGAAGATCACGAAGATGCGCTCGAAGTACTGGGGCTCGATGCCGATCCCGTTGTCCCGGACCGTAAACCGCCAATGGTCGCCGTCGCGAACCGCGCCGACGCGGATCCGGGGTGCCTCGGAGCCGCGAAACTTGAGGGCATTGGTAATGAGGTTGAGCAAGAGGTGCTCGAGCTGACCCGGATCGGCCTGGACCGAGGGAAGAGGGTCGGAGGTGATTGTGGCGGCCGACTCCTCGATCGCCAGGCGAAGATTCGCCAGCACCCGAGTGAGCACCGCGTTGGTATCGGTCGACACGAGGGCGCTGCCGCGGGTCCCGACCCGGGAGTAGGCCAGCAGGTCCTCGATGAGCTGCTGCATCCGCAAGGCGCCGTCCAGCGCGTAGCCGATGAACACATCGGCGTCGGGATCCAGGCGGCCCCGGTAGCGCTTGCCGAGCAGCTGGACGTAACTCCCCACCATGCGGAGCGGTTCCTGGAGGTCGTGCGACGCGACATAGGCAAATCGCTCCAGCTCCTCGTTGGAGCGGCGCAGCTCCAGCTCCGTTCGCTTGCGTTCGGTGATGTCCACCACCGAGGCGAGGACGAAGAGTCCCTCATCGGTCTTGATCGGATTGAGACCGATTTCAACCGGGATCTCGGTTCCGTCCTTCCGCACACCGAAGAGATCCCGCCCTGCGCCCATCGCCCGGGTCTGGGGATGGGCGAAAAAGGAGTCGCGAAATCCGG
>DASYPZ010000418.1:0-8820 GCA_036006105.1 Gemmatimonadales bacterium
GGGTGCGGCCCGCGATGCCGTCGACCAGCCCGCGCACCTCGTTGGCCGCCGCGGACACGTTGCGGGACCAGGCATCGACGGCATCGGCCTCCTCGGAGACCATTCGGAGGCCGTCCACGGCGTCCCGCGCCGCGTCGCGCGCCGCCAGCCCGCCCTCGCCCAGGCGCAGGAGCCTCGCCCGCGCGGTGCCCACCCGGCCCGCGATGGTCCGGACCCGGTCGTGGGTCGCGGTCGCCGCCAGGGTCGCCTGGCCGGACAGCTTGCGGACCTCGTCCGCGACCGTGGCAAACCCGCGGCCCTCGGATCCGGCGCGCGCCGCCTCGATCGACGCGTTCAGGGCCAGAATCCGGGTCTGCTTGGCCACCGTTCGCGCCTGGTCGACGAACCGCTCCAGCTCCTCCGAGGCCTCGGCCAGCGCCTCGGCCTCGGCGGTTCCGAGCTCGACTTCTTCGCTGAGCCGGTCCAGCGCCTCGACACTGGCATCCAGCCGAACCCGATGCCCCCGGGCCAGCGTCGCCAGGCCGGCCGTCCGGTCCACCGCGCTCAAGGCTCCCGCCGCGACTCCCTCCGCGATGGCCAGGATGCGGGCGGCATCGTCCGCAACTGCGCGCACCACGCCCGCTTGCGCGATCGCCCGGTCGGTGAGATCGGCCGTGGTTCCGGCCACCTCCTCGGTGGACGACACCATCTGCTCCGTGGCGGACGAGATCTCTTCGGCCAGCGCGGCAGAATCGGAGGCCGAGGCACGAATGGCACCCACCAGCCGGCTCAGCTCCCGCACCATCCGGTTGACGCCGTCGGTCACCGCGCCGCCCCCGATTCTGCGGATGTCCTGCCCGGAGACCGCGAGATCGCCGTCGGCGACCCGCAGGGTGATCGAGGTGACCGCGCCCAGGGGAAGGACGATGGCCCGCTCGAGCCAGGAAAGCGCGACCCAGAGAATCAGGAAGCAGAGCAGCGCGAAGGCGCCCAGTTTGTAGGGCAGCGGCCAGGGCAGATCTCCGGACAGGAAGACCCACACCACCACCGTCAGGGCGACGATCGCGATGGCCCCGCCGGTCTGGACGGTCCGGCTCAGCGGATTACGGAAGACAGCCATTGAGGAATGGATATTAAGTTACCACCATGAGCGAACACCATCCCGACCACGAATACCGGCCCGACGCGGTCGAGGCAAAATGGCAGGCCCTCTGGAACGAGCGGCATACCAACGAGCCCGATCTCGACCGGGGAGCCCGGCCCTTCTACAACCTGATGATGTTCCCCTACCCCTCCGCCGAGGGGCTGCACGTCGGGAACTGCTTCGCCTTCACCGGGGCCGACGTCTACGGGCGCTTTCAGCGGCTCCGGGGCCACACGGTGTTCGAGCCGATGGGGTTCGACGCCTTCGGCATCCACAGCGAGAACTTCGCGATCAAGCTCGGCATCCACCCCGCCCAGCTCATCCCGCGCAACATCGTCAACTTTCGTCGCCAGCTGACCCGCCTGGGCGGCATGTTCGACTGGCGTCACGTGCTCTCGACCACCGATCCCGCCTATTACAAGTGGACCCAGTGGCTCTTCCTCCAGCTCTATCAGGCGGGCAAGGCGTACAAGAAGAAAGCCGCGGTCAATTGGTGCCCGCACGACAAGACCGTGCTGGCCAACGAGCAGGTGATCAATGGGTCCTGCGAGCGCTGCGGGACCCCGGTCGAGCAGCGATTCCTGGAGCAGTGGTTTTTCCGGATCACCGACTACGCGGACCGGCTGCTCGCCAATCTGGATGATGCCACCAAGATGGACTGGTCGGCCTCCACCACCATCGCGCAGCGCAACTGGATCGGGAAGAGCCAGGGCGCCGAGATCGAGTTCGCCAGCGCCGCCGGGCCGATCCGGGTCTTCACCACCCGCCCCGACACGATCTTCGGGGCCACCTTCATGGTGCTGGCCCCCGAGCATCCCCTGGTGGCCCAGCTGACATCGCCGGCGCAGCGCGGCGCCGTCGCGGAGTACCTCCGGGCCACCCAGGCCAAGGGCATCGTCGCGCGCAAAGTGGGCGACAAGGAAAAGACCGGGGTCGACATCGGCGGGAAGGCCGTGAACCCCGCCACCGGGACCGAGATCCCGGTCTGGATCGCGGACTACGTGCTCATGGAGTACGGCACCGGCGCCATCATGGCGGTGCCCGGCCATGACGAGCGGGACTACGCCTTCGCGACGAAGTATCGGCTGCCGATCGTCCGGGTGCTGGCCGGCGCCGGCGAGTCCGCCGAGACCCCCCTCGCCGAAGCAGCCACGGACCTCGCGGACGCGCACCTGGTGAACTCGGGCACGTTCGACGGCCGGCCGGCATCCGACGCCGGCACCGCAATCGTGGCGTGGCTGGAGGGGGAGAAGCTGGGCCGGGGCATGGTGCAGTATCGGCTGCACGACTGGTGCATCTCCCGGCAGCGGTACTGGGGCCCGCCGATTCCCATCATCTATTGCGGGAGTTGCGGCCCGGTGCCGGTGCCGGAGAAGGATCTCCCGGTCCTGCTTCCCGAAATCGACGACTTCCGTCCCGACGATTCGGGCATCTCTCCCCTCGCCCGGCACAAGGAGTGGTACGAGGTTCCCTGCCCGACCTGTGGCGCACCGGCCCATCGGGAGACCGACGTCTCCGACACATTCCTCGACTCGGCCTGGTATCCGCTCCGCTACCTGTCCACCGAGTTCGATGACCGGGCCTGGGACGACGCCCGGGTGGCCCGGTGGACCCCGGTCGCCAGCTACATCGGCGGCAACGAGCACGCCGTGCTCCACCTGCTGTACAGCCGCTTCATCGCGATGGTGCTCCACGATCGGGGCCAGCTTCCGTTCGAGGAGCCGTTCCGGAAGTTCCGGGCCCACGGCCACATCGTGAAGGACGGCGCCAAGATGTCGAAGTCGAAGGGCAACGTCGTGGTTCCCGATCAGTACATCGCCCGCTGGGGCGCCGACACTTTCCGCATGTACCTCATGTTTCTCGGGCCCTTCGAGGAGGGCGGCGACTTCCGCGACGAGGGCATGAGCGGCCCCCGGCGCTTTCTCGACAAGGTCTGGGATCTGGTGGCCGAGTGCGACCGCCGGACCCTCAGCGGCGTCGAGCTGCAGCAGGCCATCGTGGTCAAGTGGAACCAGACCAAGAAGAAGGTCACCGAAGGACTGGAGAACCTCTCCTACAACACCGCGATCGCCGCCCTCATGGAGCTGCTCAACGCGATGCGGGCGGTGAACTGCGGCGAGCGGAAGATGGTGAAGGACATGGTGATCATGCTGGCGCCGTTCGCCCCGCACTTCGCCGAGGAGTGCTGGGAGCGGCTCGGCCACCAGACGTCGGTGTTCGACACGGCCTGGCCGGAGTGGGACGAGGCGCTCACCATCGAGCAGACCGCCGAAATCCCGGTCCAGGTCAACGGGAAGACCCGCTCCCGGGTGCAGGTTCCCCGCGGGGCATCGGAGAAAGTCGTGGTGGCCGCGGCGCGGCGGGATCCCTCGGTCACCCGGTTCACCGAGGGGAAGGACCTGATCAAGGTGGTCTACGTCAAGGACCGGCTGCTCAACCTCGTCGTCGGCCCGTGATTCGGTAGCCCGCGATGAACCTTCGACGCGCGACTCTCGCCGATCTGTCCCGCCTGGCGCCGCTCTTCGACGCGTACCGGCAGTTCTACGGCCAGCCCTCCGATCCCGATCGCGCCGAGCGCTTTCTCCGCGAGCGGCTGGCGGGGAATGAATCGGTGATCTACCTCGCGGAGGAGCACGAAGAACCGCTCGGGTTCGTCCAGCTCTATCCGTCGTTCTGGTCGGTGGCCGCCTGCCGCTCCTGGATTCTCAACGACCTCTTCGTGGCCCCCTCGCACCGGAAGACGGGGGCGGGAAAGGCCCTGATGGACCGGGCCCGGGAACACGCGCTGGACACCGGTGCCGGCGGACTCTCCCTGGCCACCCAGCGCACCAATCTCGCGGCCCAGCGGCTCTACGAGTCCCTGGGCTGGCAGCGGGACGAGGAGTTCTTCCATTACGAGCTCCCGCTGTGATGCGCCTGAGTGACTCCCCGCAGGCTACGGGGTGAGCCGGAGCAGGTGGGCGGTGCCGCGTTCCACCGCGGCGCGGGAGTACAGCAGGGGGAAATACTTTCCCTCGCCCCAGAGCGGCAGCAGGTTGCCGTAGTACTCGCTTCCCGGCTGGCCGGATTGACCCGGAACATTGGTGGCCGTCGAGTTGTCGAAGTTCGCGAAGTCGATCACGATCCGGTACGAGGCGCCGTGGGTCTGCCTGAAATCCGCTCCCGCCGTCGAGTTCACCGTGTTGGCATCCCCGCCGCGCGCCACCGGAGCCAGGTCGAACGCGGCCGTCAGAGGATGCTTGAAGAGCGCCTGATGCACGTCCCCCCAGTGCCACGCCCCCGGATTTCCACCTCTGGTCTTCGTCAGCCCATCGACCGCCTCGGCCAGGGCGCTCACCAGAATCGAGTCCCGGGCCCGCGCCGGATTCCTCCCGAACTGTGAGTCGGGCCGGGCCAGTGCCGCCACGACCCCCGACAACCGCATCGACGCGCCGGGAGTGCCCGCCGCCGGCCCCAGCCGCAGGTTCAGAACCCTGGTGTAGAGCACCCCGAGCCAGCTTTCATAGATGAGCGGCGCCGCCTGCTCGCGACGCATCACCCAGTCCCAGGCCAGCAGCGAATCGAGCGACGCCGCGACGGCGGGGGTGCGCCCCGCGCCGGTGCGGATGGCGGCCCTGAGCAGGGGGATCAGGGTCCGGGCGGGGAGTGCCAGCTCGTCGTGCTGCAGCCGCTCGAAGTCTCGTCCGGTGAAGCCCGAGGAATCGCGCAGCACCTCCACCAGACGGTCATGCCGAAACGGATCCGCCCAGTCGTAGTTGAGCGGCTTGGTATAACCCGGCGGAAGGATGTTCTGATTCGAGGTGGTGACGAATCCGGACGCGGGATTGTACGAGGACGGTAGCTCGGAAAACGGAAGGAATCCGGCCCATTCGTAGTTGCCGTTTCCGGGCACCGGCAGGAGCCCGCTCCAGGAGCGAATCGGCATGAGACCCGCCGCCACCCATCCGATGTTTCCGTCCACGTCGGCGTAGATCAGGTTCTCGGTGGGCAGCTTCCATTTCGCGGCGCCGCGGCGGAAGCCCTCCCAGTCGGCGGCGCGGTCCAGGGTGAGCTGGGCCAGATAGCCCGCCGTGCCGGGCTCGCTTCCCACGAAACGGAGCGCGAAGGCCCGGCCCCGGGTGCTGTCTTCGCCCACAATCGGTCCGTGCCGGGTAAACTCCAGCCGCACGGCGCGGGGCGCCTCGCCCTTGACGAGGATGGTATCGCGAATCACCTGGAGCGGGACCCATCGCTCCCCCTGCAGGGCGCAGCGAGGCGCAGTCCCGGTTCGGGCGGCCTTGGATCGCCGGAAGCCGGGGCACACACTCACCTTCTCCACGTACACATCCTGCTGGTCCATCCCGACAATCGTGAATCCGAAGCCCACCCGCTCGTTGTGCCCGCCGGCGACCCCGGGCACCCCCGGCTCCCCGGCGCCGATCACGTTCCATCCCGGGCCCACGAGATGGGTGAGATACCGCAGCGAAGGCAGCGCCACCGAGCGATGCGGATCGTTGGCCAGCAACGGTTTCCCGGTGGCCGTCTTGGCCCCGCTCACCACCCAGTTGTTGGAGCCCTCGACCCGGTGCAGCGGTATCGTGGCGTCCACCGCCGCGGCGCCGAGCGAGCCCGTCCCGATGCCGCTCAGATCGAGGCCGGCGGCGGGATCCAGCGGCCGCCAGGGGTCGGGAGGCAGCAGCGCTTCGAGGCGTTTCTTGCCCAGCACCTTGAGCAGGCTGGCGCGCTGCACTTCCTCCAGCGCGTTGCTGGTCATCGAGAGCGCGCCCATCCGCTGCAGCGGTACGGTCTCGTCCCACGGCTCCGGCAGAAACCCCAGCATGGTGAATTCGATGGGCGGATGGTCCCGCACCTCCGCGATGCGGGCATTGACGCCCGCGACGAACGCGCGGATGATCTCGTGCGCGTCATCGGCGTAGCTGCTCCACTCCGCGGCCATGTCGCCGCGGTACCGAAGCAATCGCGCGGTGCGGTCCCGCTCCACGAAGTCGGGGCCCAGAATCTCCGCCAGCCGCCCTTCACCGGCCCGGCGCCACATTTCCATCTGCCAGAGCCGGTCCTGCGCCACCACATATCCCTGTGCCAGGAACAGATCGTGGGTCGTCTTGGCATAGATATGGGGCACGCCCCACTGATCCCGCCGCACCTCCACCGTACTATCGAGGCCGGGCACTCGAACCTCTCCATCGAGCCGGGCCAGCCGGCCGCGGGCGGAATCGAGCAGCGCCCCCTGGGCCCCGAGCGGCGCCGGGAGGCGCCCGAATGCAAGAATCAGCAGAGCGGCGGTCATCTGCAAACGCATTGGCGGCTCCAAGCGTAGACGTAGGGGACGGAGGAAGGCTAATCTCCGTAGCGCATCGCTCGCTACCAGGAGGAACAAATGGTGTGCCGAGGACGGTATGTCGTCACGGCGGTGCTGTTGCTGACGGCAGCGTGCAAGGGTCACCTGATCGACCTGGACAATCCCGGGCAGAACAATCCGCCCGGAACCTTCGTCCCGGCACTGGCCCTCTCGATCGGCGGCTCCGGGTTCGACCAGGTCGTGGATCTGGCAACCGACCCCGACGGCAGCGTGTATGTCACCGGCACCTTCACCGGCTCGGTGGATTTCGATCCCGGGACCGGCGTCGTGTTTCTCACCAGCGTCGGGCTGGCCGACATCTTCCTCGCGAAGTACAGCGCAGCCGGCGCCTTGCTCTGGGCCGACCGCATCGGAGGCACCTCCGCGGACAGCGTCACCTCGCTGGCGCGCGATGCCTCGGGCAATGTCTATATCGGGGGAAGCTTCGAGGGGGCATCGGATTTCGATCCGGGTCCCGGCACCCAGATCCTCACCAGCCTGGGCGGGGCGGACGGGTTCGTCGCCAAGTTCACCAGCACCGGTCAGCTCGCCTGGGCCCGGCGCTATGGCGGCGTTGCCCTCGATCGGGTCACCGATGTGACCGCGGATCCGGCCGGTCACGTGTACGCGGCCGGCGTCTTCCAGGGCCAGGCCGATCTCACCCCCGAGGTGGGTGCCGTGATCGTGAGTAACGGGGCCACTCCCGACGGGTTCCTGCTCGCCCTGGACGCCGACGGGAGCGCTCGCTGGGCCTATCCCATCGGAGGACCCGAAGACGACGCGGCGACCGCGGTCGCGGTGACCAGCAACGCCGCAATCGTGGTGGCCGGCTCGTTCCGCGGTCAGGCGGATTTTCTCTCCGCGGCCCCGGCGACACAGCTGACCTCGGTGGGCGGCACCGATGGGTTCGTCGCCGGGTACTCATCGGCCGGCGTGCTCCGCTGGGCTCGCCAGATCTCCGGCACCGGCGATGAGGACGTGCAGGCCGGCGGCCTGGCACCCGACGCCTCGGACGGCGTCGTGGTGACGGGCAGCTTTGCCGGCACGACGACGTTCGCCGGTGGCCTGGTCACCATCGCCCGCACCAGCCTCGGACCCAGTGATTGGTATATCGCGGGGTACGACGTGAGTGGCACGGTACAGAACGTCTTTACCGTGGGTGGCCTCGGGCCCGACCTCGCCCCGCACATCGCGGTGGACGAGAGCGGCAATATTCTCGCAACCGGCAGTTTCACCGGCTCGGTGGACTTCGATCCCGGGGTCGGCACCACCGTCCTCACCAGTCTGGCCACCGCCGGCAGCGACGCGTTCGCGGCCCGCTATACCCCGTCCGGCGGCCTGCTCTGGGCCAGCTCCTTCGGTGAAGCGACCGCTGGCCCGGATCGCCTGACCGCGGGCGCGGCGATCGCCGCCGGCGGGCAGGGCACCGCGATCGTGGGTGGCCGGTTCTTCGGGTTACCCAATTTCGGCACCACGACCACGCCCTTCGTCTTCTCCAACCAGGGTGACGCCGACGGATTCGTGATCAAGCTGAGTGCCACCGGGGCTCTGGCCGCGAAACCCTAGGCCGCTCTCGGCGCCGCACCGGCTCTAGGGCACGATCCGGAACGCGATGGACTGAATCGTCCGTTGCCGGACCGCGCCCCCGTGAACCCGGGCCGGGCGGAAAATCGAGCGCCGCACCGTCTCACCCGCCGCCGCATTGAATCCCGGGTTGCTGGTCTCCAGTACCCGGAGCGACTCCGTTTCCATGTGTCCTGTCGTGTCGATGATGAACTCCAGCAGCACCCGACCCTCGATTCCGGCCTGCTGCAGGACCGGAGGGTATCGGGGCGACGGCTGGTGGAGCACGACCGCGGGCTCGTCGACCTGGGCCGCAGCGAGCACTCCCAGCGTGGAGACCGAATCTCCGCCGGCCGGGCCGGCGCCGATGCTGCCGGCCGAGACGATCCGCCGCAGAAGGTCCGGGTTCGGGACGGGCCCCGGGTTAATCGGCGGCAGGTCGATCGGAACGTCCACTGGAGCCCGCGGAAGCACAAAGGGATTGATGGGATCGGCCGGCGCGCCGGCATGCGAGACCGGGGGTCGGGCCGTCGGGCGATCGAGGTGCTCGTAGATCATCACCGTGTCCACCGGGGCCGACGGGGCGTCCGGAGGTCGTTCGGTAACCCGGATCGCACCGGCGATCACGATACCGTGCACCATCCCGACGACCAGGCCCCTCGCGGGGGAGATCCGGCGGGTCACATGGGAGCTCACCAGGTGGTCGAACATTCGAGCCTCGCTGAAAGGGTCGCATCCCAATCAACCAGTCCCGCCTTGCGGCCCTGTCTGCATTGCATGACAAATCGATAACCGG
>DASYPZ010000419.1:0-28748 GCA_036006105.1 Gemmatimonadales bacterium
TCTTCCCATGGACATCCGCCGCCTCTTGGACCACTCATACTGGGCTGACCGCCTGATCCTTGCCGCCCTGGAGGCTCGCCCGGGCGTGCCCGCGGGCGCGCTCCGCGAGCTCAACCACATTCTGGGTGCGGATGAAGTTTGGCTCTCCCGGCTCACCCGGAGGCCTGCGCGGGCTGCCGTGTGGCCCGAGCTTACCCTCGCCGAGGCCCGGGCCCTGGCGGACGCCGTCCATGCCGGATATGCCGCCTGGCTCGAGACGCTGGACGAGCCGGCGCTCGCCGCGACCGTCCCCTACACCAACTCCGCCGGTCAGGCATTCGAGACGCCGGTCGGGGAGATCCTGATTCATGTCGCGCTCCACGCCCAGTATCATCGCGGCAAGATCAACCAGCTGTTGCGGGACGCGGGGCAGCCGCCGGTTCCGACGGATTACATCGCGTTTTCGCGAGGCGTTCCCGCCGCGACGACTCCGCGGAACACTCCCTCAGATCGCCCGGGCAAGGATGCGTAGGGCATTCAGCACGCCCAGGCGGTCACCATCGCCCATGAAGAGCCGCACCGCTTCCGTGAGCACCCGCCCATCCGCCTTGGCCGCGGTGAACGCCATTCGCGCACAGAAACCGCTGGCGACCAGCCGCTTCAGGAGGTAGTTGGTCCGGTAGTGACGCCGGAACTTGCGGCGGAACCGGGTCTCGTATCGCTGCAGAGCCAGATCCAGCGAGGACTGCCCGGACAGCGCGTCGGCGAGCAACGATCCCAGCAGGGCCCCCGCGTAGATGCCGTAGTAGAGACCCTCCCCGGTCGCGGGGTTGATCATGGAGGCGGCATCGCCGACCAGGGCCGCGCGTCCCCGAGTGAGCCGGGGCAGGCTGGATCCATAGGGCAGAATGAAGCTCTTCCGGGTCGCCGCGTCGTGGGAAAGACGATGATGCCGTTCCAGCGTGCGGCAGTGGGCGGCGAGCAGGCGATCGAAGTCCAGCTTGCGGTCCTGGTATACGGCCACGTCACACACCACGCCGACGTTGACGGAATCCCTGGAAGCGCCGAAACACCAGCCGTAGGCGGGGTGCAGATCGGGAAGGAAATCGAACTCCAGCGCCCGAGGCCCGGTGTCCTCGATGGCGGCGTACTGCCGAACCGATATGCCGGTGTGCCTCGGCGCGTTGTAGGGAATGCCCAGCAGCCGCCGAACCGTGGAACGCGCGCCATCGGCCCCGACCAGGATTCGCGCCGACAGAATTTCCTCGGATCGCTTCCCATCCATTTCGGTGCGCACCCGCACGTCCCAGAGATCGGTGGCCGAGTTGAAGGCCGCGTCGACGACTCCCCACCCGGTGTGATCCCCGGCCCCGCGGGCGATCGCCGCCTGCGCCAGCCGATGATCGAACACCCGGCGGGGAATCACGAACCCGACCGGCCTTCCGCCATCGATGACCGGCAGCTCGCTGACCAGCTCACGGCCGCTTGGCGAACGAAGCCGCAACAGCTCCACCGGCTCGTAGCCATCGCAGGCGGAGAGCAGGTCGAGGTCCTGCAGGACCCGGACGACCCCGGGGCCGATTCCGTCTCCGCAGGCCTTGTCGCGCGGGAAGGTCTGCCGGTCGAGCAGGCACACCCGCGTGGCCGGTCGCGCCGCCAAAAGTGCCGCGGCGAGAGACGAGCCGGCGGGGCCCGCGCCGGCGATGAGGACGTCCCAGGGCTGCTGAGCTCGGGCCATGGCCCACCTTAGACCTTTTGCCCCCGCATCGGAAGGGCGGGGCAGCGGCTCCGGCGCTCCGGGATTATTCTACAGGAGTCACCCCGCCAATTCGATCCGTTCACTCACCCGGAGCCCCCATGGGACCGACCGGTTCTCGTGTCATCGCGCTGCTCGTCCTGCTGGCGACCCCGTCCGCGCTCGCCGCCCAACCCAATACCACCGACACCCGCATGCTGGCCCAGCCGGCGGTGAGCGCCACCCAGCTCGCCTTCGTCTACGCCGGGGATCTGTGGACGGCACGGCTGGACGGGAGTGACGTACGCCGGCTCACCACCGCCGATGGCGATGAGAGCAACCCGGTGTTTTCGCCGGACGGAAAATGGATCGCCTTTGCCGGCAACTACGACGGCAATGTCGACGCCTATGTCATCCCGTCGGTGGGCGGGGAGCCCCGACGGCTGACCTGGCATCCCGGCAACGATATCCCGCAGGCCTTCACCCCGGACGGCAAGGAGCTGCTCTTCACGTCCGCCCGGTCGGTGTTTTCCGGCCGGTATACTCAGCTCTGGACGGTGCCGGTTGCCGGCGGCCCCGAGTCGCGGCTTCCCATTCCCAATGCGGCGCAGGCCACCTATTCCCCCGATGGCCGCTTCATCGCCTACAATCCGATCGGCCGGGCCTTCGAGCAGTGGAAGGGTTATCGCGGCGGCCAGGTCTCCCAGCTCTGGTTGATCGACACCCGCACCTGGGACGTGGAGAAGATTCCCCAGCCCGAGGCCCGCTCCAACGACGTCGACCCCATGTGGCCCACGGCGGACGTGGTCTGGTTCCGCTCCGACCGCGACGGGGAATTCAACCTGTACCGCTACGATCGCCGCACCAAGGCCGTGACCCGGGTCACCAATCACAATGATTTCCCCGTGATGGCCGCGTCCGCGGGCGGCGGCAAGATTGCGTATGAGCAGGCCGGCTATCTCAGTCTGCTCGACCCGGCGACCGGCCAGGGCCACAAGGTGACCATCGGCGTCGCCGCGGATCTGCGCGAAACCCGGACCCGCTGGGTCAAGGGCGCCGACTTCGTCCGGAATGTGGACCCGTCGCCCTCCGGGGCCCGGGCGGTGTTCGAGCTGCGCGGAGAGATCGTGACCGTCCCTGCCGAGAAGGGGGATCCGCGCAACCTGACCAACACGCCGGGGGCGCATGAGCGGGAGCCGGCCTGGTCCCCCGACGCGCGGACCATCGCCTATGTGTCCGACGAAGGCGGTGCCTACAAGCTCCATCTGGCACCCCAGGATGCGAAGGGCGAGCACCGGGTCATCGACCTCGGCGGGGCAGGGTTTTACTTCGGCCTCCAGTGGTCTCCCGATGGCAAGCGGATCGCCTATTGGGACAACTCGCAGACTATCTACGTGCTGGACGTCGCGACCGGCCAGCACAAGCGGGTCGGGTCCAACCGGGTCTACACGCCGCTGATCGGGCTCAGCTACAGCTGGTCGCCCGACTCGCGCTGGCTGGCATACACCGTCGAGACCAATCCGCTGGTGAGCGCGCTCTTCCTCTATGACGCGAGCGCCGATCGCTCCCTGCCGGTGACCGACGGGCTGTCCGAGGTGACCCAGCCGGTGTTCGAGCGCAACGGCAAGTATCTCTACGTGCTCGCGTCCACCGACGCCGGCCCCGCCCTCGACTGGTTTGCCCAGAGCAATGCCGGGCTGACCCGCACCCGGGGGATCTACGCGATCGCCCTGACCAAGGACGCGCCCAATCCGTTCGGCAAGGAAAGCGACGAGGAGAAGATCGCCGCCATGGCCGCGAAGCCCGATTCGGCGAAGCCCGCGACGCCGCCGCCGGCCCCGGCCGGGACGACGGTGGACCTGGACGGGATCCAGAATCGTATCGTCGCCTTTCCGGTCGCTCCCTCCCAGATCGGATCCCTCCGGATGGGCGAGGCGAACCAGGTCTGGTTCAGCCGAAACACCGACGGCAAGGGGACCCTGCATCGTTACGACATCGCCAAGCGCAAGGACGATGTCGTCGTTCCCGAGATGAACGCGTACGCGCTGACTCGGGATGGCAAGAAACTGCTGTACCTGTCGGCCGGCTCCTGGTTCCTGACGCCGGTGGCCGGACTGGCGCCGGGCGCGGGTCGCCTCAACCTCGCGGCCGTCGATATCCGGATCGAGCCCCGCGCCGAATGGGCCCAGATCTTCGACGAGGCCTGGCGCATCAATCGGGACTATTTCTACGCCACCAACTATCACGGCACCAATTGGGAGGCACAGCGAACCCGGTATGCGCCGTTCCTCGCCGAGGCCTCGAGCCGATCGGATGTCGAACGGGTCATTCGCTGGCTGCTCTCCGAGCTCCGGGTGGGCCACAGCTTCCAGGGCCCCGGCCAGCGTTTGAGCCAGGGACCCCGCGTGGGGGTGGGCCTGCTCGGCGCCGATTACGAGGTGGCCAACGGCCGCTACCGGTTCGGCCGGATCTACGGCGGGACCAACTGGAATCCGACCGAGCGCGCCCCGCTCACCGAGCCGGGCGTCGATGTCCGGACCGGCGAATACCTGCTCGCCGTCAACGGCCACGAGCTCCGGCCGCCCGAGAACGTGTACGCGCCTTTCGAAAACACCGTGGACCGCGGCATCGATCTCACCGTCGGCCCTAACCCGGACGGCAGCGGGTCCCGCACCGTCCGCGTGGTCCCGGCCGCTTCGGAGGCGGCGCTTCGCAACCGCGCCTGGGTCGAAGGGAACCTGCGCCGGGTCGATTCCGCCACCGGCGGCCGGGTGGCCTACGTCTACGTGCCCAACACCGCCGGGGCCGGATACGACTACTTCAAGCGGTACTTCTATCCCCAGGCCCATAAGGATGCCATCATCGTCGACGAGCGCTTCAACGGCGGCGGCAGCCTGGCCGACTACTACATCGACATTCTGCAGCGCCCGGCCCTCTCCTACTGGGCCATGCGTTACGGCGAAGATCTGAAGACCCCGACCGCGTCGATCCAGGGACCCAAGGCACTCATCACCGACGAGACAGCGGGTTCCGGCGGCGACTACTTCCCCTGGATGTTCAAGAAGCTCAAGATCGGTCCCACCATCGGTCAGCGTACCTGGGGCGGACTGGTCGGCATCCTGGGCACGCCGGTCCTGATGGATGGCGGCAGCGTGACGGCCCCGAACCTCGCCATCTGGACCCCGGACGGCGGCTACATCGTGGAGAACGTCGGCGTGCCGCCGGACATCGCGGTGGAGCAGACGCCCAAGGATGTCATCGCCGGGCACGATCCCCAGCTGGAGCGCGCCATCGAGTGGGTCAAGGACGAGCTCCGCAAGAGCCCGCCGGCGACGCTCAAGCGCCCCTCCTTCCCGGTCAAGGTCAAGCCGTGAGAGCGCGCGGTGTGATCGCAGGCGCCGGCCTCGTTCTCTCCGCGGCGGCGCTCTCGGCCCAGCAGGGGCCGCTCAAGGACTTCGACGCCTACGTCGCGCGCGGTGTGCGCGACTGGCGGATCCCGGGGCTGGCCATCGCGGTCGTGAAGGACGACTCGGTGGTCTTCATCAAGGGCTACGGCGTGCGGGAGCTGGGCAAGCCCGAACCGGTCACGGTGCACACCCGGTTCGGGGTGATGTCGACCACCAAGGCGTTCACCGCCATGCTGCTGGCCATGCTGGCCGACAGCGGCAAGGTGGGCTGGGACGACCCGGTCACGAAATACCTCCCCACCTTTCAGCTGGCGGACCCCTGGGTCACCCGGGAGCTGACGCTGCGGGACCTGGTGACCCACCGGGTGGGGTTCCCCGATCCCGGCTATCTCTGGTACGCCGATTCGCTGAGCTTCGACCAGATCGTCCGGCGGCTTCGCCTGGTCCCGGCCGCCTCCAGTCTCCGGTCCCACTTCGCCTATAACAACGTGGCCTACGCCATGGCCGGTGAGATCGCCGGCCGCGCCGCCCACAGCAGCTGGGCCGAGCTCATGCGCACCCGGATCTACCAGCCGCTGGGCATGACCGAGAGCTATCCCGACGAGCGCTCGATGCGCGCGGCCGGCGTCACCGATGTCACCTCGCCCCACGACATCTTCAACGACACGGTGAAGGTGATCACCGCCCCCGGTCCGCTGGTCGATCCGATCGCGCCCGCCGGCGCCATGTTTTCCAGCGTGACCGACATGGCCCGCTGGGTCCGCTATCTCCTCGACAGCACCCGGGTCGGTGGGCGGCGGCTGGTCAGCGCGGCGAACGCCGCCGAGCTGTTCAGCCCGCAACAGGTGGTCGGCGACGATGAGTTCTATCCCACCGCCCGGTTGACGCATCCGCATTTCCAGGCCTATGGCATGGGCTGGTTCCTGGAGGACTATCGGGGGGAATTCGTCGCCTTCCATACCGGCAGCATCGACGGCCGGACCGCGATCATCGGGCTGATGCCCGACCGCCGGTTGGGGGTCGCCATCTTCACCAACCTCGACCATTCGGAGCTGCGCCACGCGCTGATGTACACCGTCTTCGATCGCTACCTGGGGCCTGCAGCGGTCGCGCACGACTGGAGCGCCGAGATGCGGCAGATGTACGGCGCCTTCCGCGACTCGGCGGCGGCCCGGAACCGGGCGCAGGTGGCCAAGCGCATCACCGGGACCCAGGCGACGCTGCCGCTCGACCGCTATGCCGGTACCTATTCCGACAGCCTGTTCGGGACCGCGACGGTGCGGTACGATGCCGGGCACCTCTCGGTAGCGATTGGTCTCCTGCAGGGAGATCTCGAGCAGTGGCAGTACGATGTGTTCCGGGTGCACTGGCGTCAGTCCTTCGGCGACCCCGACTACGTGGCCTTCACGCTCAACCCCGATGGGACGGTGGGAGAGCTGCGGTTCCGGGACGGCCCCCAGCACTACCGGAAGGCGCCCTGAATCCGGAGAGGCATCCGCCCACGGGACCGCCAGGAGGCCGACCCCCTCTCATCGCTGGGCAACGGCTATCTTTCCACTCCCAGGCATCGGGTTCCGTCCAACCGGCGTGTCGTTCGGCGGGTGGCATCCGTCTCCCGAATGCACGTCGACAACCAGTGAGGACTCATGAGTGACCCCGCAATGATGGATCAGCTGGCCAAACTGAACCTGGAGGTTCAGGGGATCGAGGCCCGCTTCGGACAGGGGCAGGTGTCGGTGGCCACGCTCGAGGCCATCAAGTGCGCTCTGGACGAGGTCCGTCTCCGGCTCTGGGGTCTGCTCATGTCCAACAGCGGCGAGGCGCCTGAGGCATTCCATCAGCGCTTCCGCCTCCGGCGGGCCACCGAGCTGTGCGCCCGGCTGACCTCGGATCTGCGTTCCGGCGTGCTCCCGAAGGATCATTCCGATATTCCCGACATGCACAAGGCGGCGGCGGACCTGGCCCTCGCCACGGAGTAATGGCCATGAAGCCACTCGTTCTGGTTGGAATCCTGCTCGCCGTCATCGGCGGGTTCATCACCTTTCGCGGCCTGACCTACACCAAGGACAAGAGCGTCCTCGAGGTGGCCGGTCTCAAGGCGTCGGTCTCCGAGAAGAAATCGGTGCCGACCTGGGTCGGCATCGTCGGGCTGGTTGCCGGCGTAGGGCTGATCGTCTCGGGCTCGGCCAAGCGCAACGGGTGATTCGGCCGGCCGCCCCTCTGCAGCGGGCGTGATAATATTCTCCTCCCACCACCGATCACCGGAGGCCGCCGCATGTCACGTCGTAAGATGACCCGACGGGTATTTGTCGAGGGGGCAGGCCGGGCGGCGCTGGGCGCTGCCCTCCTGCCGCGGCAGATCCTGCGCGAGGCCGCCCGGCAGGCCCCGAGCGACACCCTCAATGTCGCGATCGTCGGGGCCGGCGGGATGGGCATGAGCAACGCGGAGGCGCTGGTCACCCAGAACATCGTGGCGTTGTGCGACGTCGACTTCGGCTACGTGGAACGGTCCCTCGCGGATCGCCAGAAAGACGAGAAGGGGCAGGCGCGGCCGGAAGGCGCGGCGCTGGCGGCGCAATTCCAGAAGGCCAAGCGCTATGCCGATTTCCGGGAGATGCTCGACAAGAGCAAGGACATCGAGGGCGTGGTGGTCGCGACCCCGGATCACCTCCATGCGGTGATCGCCATGGCCGCGATGGAAGCCGGCAAGCACGTCTACGTGCAGAAGCCGCTCACCTATTCGGTCCACGAGGCCCGGGTCCTTCGCGAGACGGCCACGCGGACCGGCCGGGTCACCCAGATGGGCAATCAGGGCCATTCCAGCGATGACGCCCGGCTGATCAACGAGTGGGTCCAGGCCGGTCTCATCGGTCCGGTCCATGAAGTGCACATCTGGACCAACCGGCCGATCTGGCCCCAGGGCATCCCGCGTCCGGCGCCGGCTCCGGTGCCTCCGGCCGGAACCCCGCCGGCCCCTCCGTCCTGGGGGATGCGGGCCATCAACGAGCGCACCGCCGCCGCGATGATGGGCTCCTACCCGGTCCCCGACGGGCTGCACTGGGATCTCTATCTCGGCCCGGTCGCCGAGGACATTCCCTATCATCCGGTGTATCACCCGTTCAACTGGCGCGGCTGGACCGACTTCGGGGTCGGTGCCCTGGGCGACATGGGTGCCCATCTCATGGACCACCCGTACTGGGCCCTGGGCCTCGGCGCGCCCACCAGCATCGAAGCCACCTCGACCCCCTGGGGCGGGTCGCGGCAGAAGCCGGTGACCTACCCCCAGGCGATGACGGTGCACTACGAGTTTCCCGCCCGCGGGGCCGCCCCCCCGGTCCGGATGAGCTGGTATGACGGCGGCCTGATGCCGCCCCGTCCGCCGGAACTTCCCGACGATCTGCAGCTCAACCGCGAAGGGGGAGTCATCTTCGTGGGGGAGAAGGGCATCCTGATGCACGAGACCTACGGCGCCAAGCCGCGGTTGTATCCCGATGCGCTGATGCAGCAGACCGCCGCGGTACCCCAGACCATGCCGCGGATCACCCGGAGCCATGAGCTCAATTGGGTGGCGGCCTGCAAGGGTCAGGCGACCGCCAGCTCCCCCATCGAATATGCCGCGCAGCTCACCGAGGTGATGCTGCTCGGGATCGTGGCGCTCCGGACCGGCCAGGGCCGGAAGATTCTCTACGACGCCGAGCAGATGCGGGTGACCAACGTCCCCGAAGCCAACCAGTACCTGACCCGCGAATACCGCGCGGGCTGGAGCATCTGACATGGGGAATCTCCTCCGGTCGCTCCCGCTGCTGGCGCTCGCCGCCTGCGGCCACTCCGCGGGCGCGGCTCCCGCGCCCGACACCGGCACCGGCAGCGGCATGCCGGGCGCCGCGCCTAACACGCTCTCGACGGCCGAGCGGGCGGCCGGCTGGCGGCTGCTCTTCGACGGCCGGACCACCACGGGATGGCGCGGCTACAAGAGCGACGCCATGCCGGCCGGCTGGCGGGTCGTCGACGGCGCGCTCACCCGGGTGGAACGGTCCGCCGATATCATCACCACGGAGCAATTCAGGAACTTCGAGTTGTCCGTGGACTGGAAGCTGACTGCGCCGGGCGGGAACAGCGGCATTTTCTACCGGGCCGCGCTTGGCTCGGAGGAGATCTATTTCAGCGCGCCGGAAATGCAGGTGCTGGACGACGACGTGCACCCCGACGGCAAGTCCCCGCTCACCTCGGCTGGCGCCGCGTACGGCCTCTACCCCGCGCCGCGCGGCGCGGTCAAGCCGGTGGGCCAATGGAACACGGCGCGCATCCTGGTCGACGGCGACCATGTGGTGCAGTGGCTCAACGGCGTCAAGATGGCGGACTACGTGCTGGGGAGCCCGGACTGGCTGGCGCGGGTGGCCGCGAGCAAGTTTTCCAAGTGGCCCGAATACGGCAAGGCGAAGGAGGGTTACATCGGACTGCAGGAGCACGACAACCCGGTGGCATTCCGGAATATCAAGATCAGGGTGCTGCCCTAGCGCGCGCTAGCGCCGGTTCTTCCAGTAGCGTGCCAGTCCCTGCCAGCAGGCGTCCGGGCCGGCCCCCTCCAGAAACTTGCGGGCCCGGTCCGACGCGACCCGCCCCTCGATCCACACTTCGAGCTGCCGGATGAACCAGCCCACCCGGTCGGTGTCGGTGCCGGTCTGCAGCAGACTGTCCCGCGCATACTCGGCCCAGACCAGAATGGCGGAGCGCAGCTCTTCGAGGTGGTGCTCCGGCTCCAGCGAGGGACCATAGTGGGTCAGGACGATCTCGCGCGGCTGCCACATCCGGATCCGGTGAATGGAGGCGAGCCACGCCTCCAGGTCGAACTCGGGTGGCGGAGTAACCGGCAGCACGCAGGGGAGCCGGGGACTCATCAGCCCTCCGGTGTCACCCACGAAGGCCACCCCGGCGGCCGGCTCGAAGTAACTCACATGGTGGGCGGCATGGCCGGGCGTGTAGGCGACCTCGAAGGTCCTCCCCCCCAGCGCGATGGTCTCGCCGCCGGCCAGCGAATGGATCCGCTCGGACGGCACCGCCGCGACTTCTCCCCAGAGCTCGTCCATTTTCGAGCCGTAGAGCCGCGTCGCGCTGCTCACCAGCTTGGAGGGATCCGCCACGTGACGCGCGCCCAGCTCATGCACGTAGACCGCGAGCCGGGGATTTTCCCGGGCCAGCGTGCCGGTGCCCCCGGCGTGATCCAGATGAATGTGGGTGAGCAGCAGCGCCACCAGATCGCCGATTTCGTATCCCAGCTCGGCCAGGCCGGCCCGCAAGGCGGGAATCGTGGACGCCGGACCCGGGTCGATGATCAGCGGGCCGTCGCGGGTCTCGACCACGCAGGCGCCGACCGACTCCGGGCGGCCCATGTGGCGGAGATCGATCATCCTGTAGGTTGCGCCGCGGTCGGCCATGCCCATAGGATAATCACACCGTGACCGCATACGACGTGGGCATCGTTGGACTCGGCGCCATGGGCAGCATGGCGGCGCTGGAGCTGACCCGCCGGGGCAAGAGCGTCATCGGCTTCGATCGGTTTCGCCCGCCGCACGCGTTGGGCTCCTCGCACGGGAAGAGCCGCATCATTCGCGAGGCCTACTTCGAGCATCCGCAGTACGTCCCCTTCGTGCAGCGGGCCTACGATCAGTGGGCCCGGCTCGAGCGGGACAGTGGGCGGCGTCTCCTGGTGACCACCGGCGGCCTCATGGTGGGCCCGCGGGACAGCACGCTGGTGGCCGGGGCCAGGAAGAGCGCAGTGGAGCACGGTCTCGAGTATGAGGAGTTGTCGGCTGCAGAAGTGCGCCGCCGCTTCCCGGTCTTCACCCCGGCGCCCGGCGAGGTGGGCCTCCATGAACCCCGGGCCGGCGTGCTCAATCCCGAGGCCAGCATCGAGGCGGCGCTCGAGCTGGCCTCGGCGGCCGGGGCCGCGCTCTGCTACTACGAACCCGTCCTCGAGTGGCGTGGCGGAGACACGATCACCATCCTGACCGCACGGGGGACTTACCAGGTCGACCGACTGATCGTCTCGGCCGGTGCCTGGATGGCCACCGGCCTCCCGGGCTCGGATCTTCCGCTACGCGTCGCCCGGCAGTCGTTGTTCTGGTTCGCCGCCGCCGACCCGGCGCTGGTGACCCCGGACCGGATGCCCATCTTCATCTGGGAGTGGGCGCCCCAGCGCTATTTCTATGGTTTTCCCGATCTCGGCGACGGCGTGAAGGTCGCCATCCATCATGAGGGCGAGACCACCTCCGGCGAGAGTGTGCGGCGCGAGGCCCCTCCCGAGGAGGCGCTTCCGCTGCGCGCCATCATGGCGGAGCGCACCCCGGGGCTGAACGGGCCGTTGCGAGCCAGCGCGGTGTGCCTCTATACCAACACCCCCGACGGCGACTTCGTGATCGATCGGTCGCCGCTGGATCCTCGAGTCGTCCTCGCCAGTCCCTGCTCGGGCCACGGTTTCAAGTTCGCCCCGGCCATCGGTGAGGTACTGGCCGATCTGGTCCTGGACCGCCCGCCGGCGCTGGATCTCCGACCCTTCTCCCTCGCCCGCTTTCCGGTCCAGGGCAACGCTATTATTCCGACGTGACCTCACCTCCCGCATCCATTCCGCCGGTGCTGCGCGCCCTGCTGGCCGGCGCGATCGACTACGCCGGTCTCTTTCCGCCCGCCGAGCTGACCATGGCCGCGGCGGTGGCGCAGTACCAGACCCATCGCGACTCCCCGGACGCCTGGGCCCTGGGGCGTTTCGTGGTACCGGTGTCCAGTCTGGATGCGCTCGCCCAGGAGGCCGGGGATGGAGCCGAGGCGGCGGAGCGGCTCATTCCGCTCACCGCGCTCATCGGGGCCGCAACCGCGGACGATGTCGAGGCGATCGAGCGGTTCAACCGGGCCTGTGCCGTGCACGGCGCCCGGGTCGATGCGATCGAGGTGAAGGCCGCCACCGACAGCGTGGCGCGAGCGGTCCTCGCCGCGATCCCGGCGCGGTGGCCCCGCTACGTGGAAGTCGTAGCCCTGGGCGAGGGACTCGGGGCGTCGCTGCACGAGATTGCCCGGAGCGGCGGGTTCGCCAAGGTGCGTACCGGTGGCCTGACTCCCGAGGCCATTCCCACCCCCGACCGGCTCCTCGATTTTCTCGAAGGGGCGGCCCGGCGCAAACTCCCGTTCAAGGCCACGGCGGGACTCCACCACGCCGTGCGCGGTCTGCACCGGCTCCGGGCCGCGCCGGACGGTCCTTCGGGAGTGATGTACGGGTATCTCAACCTGATGATCGCCTCTGCGATTCTGTGGCGGGGAGGCGATCGGACCCTGGCCCGGGAGGCGCTGCTCGAATCCGAGATCGCCGCGTTCACCATCAACGGGGACGCCCTGCTGTGGCATGACCTCCGGTTCGAGGGCGACGCGCTCGGCCGGATGCGGGCCGAGTTCTTCCACGGCTTCGGCTCCTGTTCTTTCACGGAGCCGCTTGAAGAGCTGCCGGCCTGGAGCGGGCGGTGAACCGGCGCCTCGATCAGACCCATGACTCGACGGTGCGTTCCTGGGTGGCATCGGCCGGCAAGCCGGATTCCGATTTTCCGATCCAGAACCTGCCGCTGGGCGTGTTTCAGCGGAAGGCAGGGCGGGGGCCCGGCTCCATCGGAGTCGCCATCGGCGATGAGGTCTTCGACCTCGGCCGCGCCAGCCGGGCCGGGGCGCTGGGACCGCTGGATCCGCCCATCGCCGACGCCCTCTCCGAGGCCACCCTCAATCGGGTCATGGCGCTGGGGCGGCCCGCCGCGCGACTGCTGCGCCGCGCGGTGCACGCCGCGCTGCGCGCCGACGCGCCGGAGCAGCAGCAGCTCGCGGCCTATCTGGTGCCGGGGACCGAGGTGGACATGCTGCTCCCCTGCGCCATCGGCGACTACACCGATTTCTACGCCTCCATTCATCATGCCCGGAACGTCGGGAGCATGTTCCGTCCCGATCAGCCCCTCATGCCCAATTACAAGTGGGTTCCCGTCGGCTACCATGGACGGGCCTCCTCGGTGGTGCCGAGCGGGACGGCGGTGCGCCGGCCCCTGGGGCAGCTCAAGGACGATGCGGCTCCGGCACCGGTGGTGGGGCCGAGCCGGGCGCTCGACTATGAATGCGAAGTGGCCGCATGGGTCGGCACCGGAAACGTGTTAGGGGAGTCCATCCCGGTGACGGAGGCGGAGGATCACCTGTTCGGACTGTCGCTGCTCAACGACTGGTCCGCCCGCGATGTACAGCGCTGGGAGTATCAGCCGCTGGGTCCCTTTCTCGCGAAGAATTTCGCCACCACCATCTCACCCTGGATCGTGACCGCCGATGCACTGGAACCGTTCCGGGTGCCGCGCCCGCCTCGGCCCCCCGACGATCCGGCCCCGCTCGCCTACCTCGATGGGGAGTCGGACCGGGAACGCGGCGGCTTCGGGATCGACCTCACCGTCTGGCTCTCGTCGGCCGGGATGCGTGACGAGGGGCTCGCGCCATTCCCGGTGAGCCGGTGCAGCTTCACGAACATGTATTGGACCATGGCCCAGCTCCTGACCCATCACGCCAGCAATGGTTGCAATCTTCGCCCCGGAGATCTCCTCGGCAGCGGGACGGTGTCCGGGCCGGACAAGGAGAGTCGCGGATGCCTGCTGGAGCGAACCTGGCGGGGGACCGAACCCCTGGTGCTGCCGGGCGGCGGGGTTCGCCGGTTCCTGGAAGACGGAGACGAGGTCGGGATGACCGGCCGCTGCGAGCGCGAGGGATTTGCCGGGATCGGATTCGGCGAGTGTCGCGGGGTCGTCCTTGCCGCCCGCTAGGGCTCCATGACCAGCGTCAAGCGGACCCATCTGGAGCTGCTGTCGCCCGGAGCGTTCCGGCCCTCGATCCGGAGTCCGACGGATGTGACGGTGATGCAGGCCGTGCTGCCGTCCCCGGAGCTCAACCGGTTTCTCTATGCCGCGGTCGGCGCCGAATACCACTGGAATGACCGGTTGCCGTGGTCCTGGTCGGAATGGATGGCATGGCTCGCGCGACCCGGCGTCGAGACCTGGGTCGCGTACCAGTCCGGCACGCCGGCGGGCTATTTCGAGCTGGAGGCACAGGACGGCGGCAACGTCGAGATCGTCTATTTTGGGCTGCTGCCGGCGTTCATCGGCCGAGGGCTGGGCGGCTACCTGCTCACCCAGGCCGTGCAGCGGGCCTTCGCGATGCGCCCGGACATTCGGCGGGTCTGGCTCCATACCTGCACGCTCGATCATCCCGGCGGCCTGGCCGGGTATCGGGCGCACGGATTCTCCACTTTCAAGGAAGAGGACATCGACGTGACCCTCTCCGAGACGCCAACCGACCCGTGGCCGGGCGCGGAACGACCCCGATGAGCCTGGCCGATCTTCGGAAGGCCTATGCGAAGGCCGAGCTCGACGAGCGCTCGGTGGAGCGTCATCCCCTCCGGCAGTTTCTGGCCTGGCTCGACGAGGCGGTGCACGCCGATCTGGTGGAGCCGAACGCGATGACGCTCGCCACGTCGACCCCGGACGGACATCCCTCCGCCCGCATGGTGCTCCTCAAGGGCGCCGACGAACACGGCCTGGTCTTCTTCACCGATTCGCGCAGCCGCAAGGGCGCCGAGCTCGCGGCGAATCCCCAGGCGGCCCTGGTGTTCTGGTGGGCCGAGCTGGAACGGCAAGTGCGCATCGTGGGGCGTACGGTGCCCATCGCGAGTGATCAATCGGACTCGTATTTCAGTTCCCGACCGGTGGGGAGCCGGCTCTCCGCCTGGGTCTCCCATCAGAGCCAGGTGGTGAAGGACCGCGCCGAGCTCGAGGTTCGCTGGGCCGATGCGGCGACCAAACACGCGGACGGGGCCATCGAGCGGCCGCCCTGGTGGGGTGGCGTTCGGGTGATTCCCGAGGAATATGAATTCTGGCAAGGCCGTCCCAACCGGCTTCACGACCGGATCCGCTACCGGCGGGCCGCGAATGGATCCTGGGAGCTCGACCGCTTGAGTCCCTGACCGGCGTGTCCCCCAATTCCTCCGACGAGAGATCGATGCGCCGTCTGCTGCCGATCCTGATGCTTCCGCTGTTTCCCGGTGTCGCCCTGGCGCAGTTTCCGCTCACGGTTCCCAAGATCATGCGGGGCTATGAGAACGTCGGCCACGAGCCGGCGGACGTCCGGTGGAGTCCCGACGGGCAGTGGATCTTCTTCCGGTGGCTTCCTCCGGGGACCGACTGGCGGGAGTCCCTCAAGCCGTACCGGGTACGCGCCGCCGCCGGCGCGGTCCCCGAGGCGCTCGGTCCGGCCGAGGCCGACTCGCTGGAGGCCGCGGCGGCCGGTGGAGTCCTGTCGCCCGATCGCACCCGGCGGGTGACGGCGGTGCGGGGTGATCTCTACCTGATCGATCTCCCGGCTGGCCGGGTCCACCGGCTCACCAATACTCCCGGGATCGCCGAAACGAATCCGTCGTTCGACCGCGAGGGGCGCCGGATTTTCTTTCGGCGCGACAACAACGTCTTCGCGCTGGATCTGGCCGAGGCCTCGGTGCGGCAGCTCACCGACATCCGGACCGGGCCGGCGCCGGAGGAGCCGAAGAAGGCCGAGGGCCAGCGCGCATTCGTCGAGACGGAAGAAGCGAGGCTCCTGGGAGGTGTCCGCGACCGCCGCTGGCGGGACAGCGTCGACAAGGCGGAGCGGGACCGTCGCAGCGCGGCGGTCCTCAAACCGTTCTATCTGGCCCCCGGAGAACAGGTGCGATCGCTGCTTCCGTCGCCCAGCGGGACCGCCGTGCTGGTACATCTGGTCACGCCGCCGAAAGACAGCCGCACTGCGCAGGTGCCGGCCTATGTCACCGTGTCGGGCTATACCGAAGAGCTGCCCGCGCGCACCAAGGTGGGCGATCAGCTCGACCACGAGCGGGTCGGCATGCTCAGCGTGGGCACCGGGGTGGTGTCGTGGGTCCGGCCCATCGCGGCCGACAGCAGCGGCATCTTCGGCAATCTCTTCACCATCGGATGGAACGACGCGGGTACGTCGGCGCTGGTCTACGCCTCGACCCGGGACTACACGGTTCGCCACCTGGTGCGGATCGACGCCAGTCCGGCGGCGGTGCAATCGGTCGACGTGCTGCGGGACTCGGCGTGGGTCGGGGGACCCTGCGACGGGTGCGGCGGATGGCTGCCCGGGGATCAGGGGATCTGGTTCCTCTCGGAAGCCGACGGCTACAATCATCTGTACACGGTGCGCGCCGACGGGACCGGGCGGGTCCAGTACACCCGCGGGAAGTGGGAGGTCGAAGCGGCCGAGCTCACGCCCGATCGGACCCGGTGGCTCCTCCACACCAGCGAAGCGTCGCCCTACGAGCGCCACGCCTACCTGGCACGGGTCGGAGATCCCGCGGCCCCGCCGGTCCGGCTCACCACCCAGGTCGGGGGTCACACCGTCGTCCTCTCTCCGGACGGCAAGCTGCTCGCCGATGTCTTCTCGACGGCCAACCGCCCGCCGGAGTTGTTTCTCCAGGACGCCGCGGGCGGCGGGCGGAGCCAGCTGACCACGTCGCCCACCAGGGAATGGCTGAGCTTCCACTGGATCGTGCCGGAGATCCTGCGGATCCCCGCGTCCGACGGCGTCCAGGTGCCGGCGCACATCTATCGTCCCGGCGACCTGGGCGCCAAACCCAATGGCGCGGCCGTGATCTTCGTGCACGGGGCCGGCTATCTGCACAATGTCACGAACTACTGGTCCTACTACTTTCGCGAGTACCAGTTCCATCACCTGCTCGCCTCGCGGGGGTATGTGGTCCTGGATCTCGACTATCGCGGCTCCGCGGGTTATGGACGCGACTGGCGCACCGCCATCTACCGCCACATGGGCGGCCGCGATCTCCAGGACCAGGTGGACGCGGTCCGCTGGCTGACCAAGCACTACGGGATTCGGCCGGAGCGGGTCGGAATCTACGGCGGGAGCTACGGCGGATTCATCACACTGATGGCCCTGTTCACCGAGCCCAAGTTCTTCGGTGCCGGGGCGGCGCTCCGGCCGGTCACCGACTGGGCCCACTACAATCACGGCTATACCGCGGAGATCCTGAACGAGCCGCAGGAGGATTCGATCGCCTACCGGCAATCGTCGCCGATCTACTTTGCCGAAGGACTCGAAGACCCCTTGCTGATCGCCCACGGCATGGTGGATGTGAATGTCCACTTCCAGGACGTGGTGCGCCTGACCCAGCGGCTGATCGAGCTCGGCAAGACCGACTGGAACCTCGCGGCGTACCCGCTGGAGGATCACGGCTTCGTGCGTCCGGACTCCTGGACCGACGAATACCGCCGGATTCTCGAGCTGTTCGAGACCCGGCTCCGGCGCAGGTGACCGGAACATGAATCGGGGCATCCGCCTGGCGCAGCTCGGGCTCCTGGCCAACGGCGTCCTCGCGCTGGTCAAGCTCGTGGCCGGGATCCTCGGCAACTCCTACGCGCTCATCGCGGACGCGGTCGAGTCGATCGCGGATCTCTTCTCCTCTCTGATCGTGTGGGGCGGGCTGCGGGTCGCTTCGCGCGACGCCGACGATCGCTATCCCTTCGGATACGGCAAGGCCGAAGCGCTCGCCGCGATGGTCGTCGGACTGATGCTGCTGGCGGCCGCGATCGGGATCGCGGTGCAGGCCGTCCTCGAAATCCTGAACCCGAATCGGACCCCCGCGCCGTTCACCCTGGTGGTCCTGGTCATGGTGGTCGCGGTGAAATCGCTGCTGTACCGGGTGGTCAACCGGACCGCCCGGGCCTCGGGGAGTCCGGCGGTCGCCGCCGACGCCTGGCATCACCTGGCCGATGCCATGAGCTCGACGGCCGCATTCATCGGCATCTCGATTGCCGTGTTAGGCGGCCCGGCCTGGAAGACCGCGGACGCCTGGGCCGCGCTGTTCGCCTCCGGGCTGATCCTCGTCAACGGCCTCGGCATCATGCGCCCGTCGGTGGGGGAGCTGATGGACCGCTCGCCCAGCGACGAGATGCTCCGCGCCGTCGACGCGGCCGCCCACGGGGTCGACGGCGTGCTCGCCACCGAGAAACTCAAGGCCCGGAAGAGCGGCACCCGGTTTCTGCTCGAGGTGCATGTGCAGGCCGAGCCCTCGATGTCGCTCCACGAGGCCCACGTGCTGAGCGGCAAGGTCAAGCGGGCCATCCGGTCCGCGGTGCCCAGCGTGCAGGATGTCCTGGTCCACATGGAGCCGTTCGAGGGCGCGTGACCCTTCCGGAGCGGTTCGACCGGCATCTGGCCTCGCTGGACCTGCCGCGGGGCGTGGTTCTGGTCGCGGTGTCCGGGGGGCCCGACTCGGTGGCCCTGCTCGATCTCCTGGCCCGTTCCCCGGCCGCGGCGGGGCTGGTCCTGCACGTCGCCCACGTCGATCACGGCATCCATCCCGAGAGCGCTGCCGTCGCCGAATCGGTGGCCGCCATCGCCAAGGGGTTCGGCTATCCCGCGCATATCACCCGGCTCTCGCTCGGCGCCAATGCGTCGGAGACCCGGGCCCGGGAAGCCCGGTACGCGTGGCTGTTCCGGCTGGCGACCGAGGTCGGAGCCCGGCTGGTCCTCACCGGCCACCACCAGGACGATCAGGTCGAGACCATCCTCATGCGGGCCCTCAAGGGGTCGGGGCCCGCCGGTCTGGCGGGGATCCTGGCGCGGCGCGGAAAGCTGGTGCGTCCGCTCCTGCCGTTCCGGCGGGAAGAACTGGCCGAGCACCTGCATGGTGTGGGCGTGGAATCGTGGACCGATCCGGCCAACTCGAACCCTCGGCACCATCGCTCGTGGATTCGGAATTCGTTGTTGCCGATGCTCCGGGAGCAGACTCCGGACGTGGACCAGCGACTCCTGGGGCTGGGTCGCCAGGCCGCCGCCGACCGGGAGGCCTGGGAAGCCCTGCTGGATCGGGTCGCGGGGCTCGATTTGATGCGGGAAGCGAACGGGGTTTCCGTTGCTGCGACCCCCCTCAAAGGGTATGATTCGGTCGTTCTTCGGGCGCTGCTCGGTGCCCTGGGGCGCCGGGCCGGAGTTCAGGTGGGCCCGGCCCGGGCGGCCCGGATCGAACGATTGCTGGTCGCGGGGCGGAGCGGGGCGGTCGCGGAGCTTGGGGCGGGGTGTGCGGCCGAGCTCTCGTTCGGCCGCCTTCGTCTCTTTCGGGGTGCCGCGCATCTTGCTCCGTGGGCGGCGGTGGTGCTTGAAGGCCGGTCCGGGGAATTGACGGCGGGAGGCTGGCGATTTTCGTGGCGGCCGGAATCCGCCCCGGCGCGGTTGGAGCGGAATCCGTCCGCGAGCTGGTTCGAGGCCGGTTCGTATATCGTGCGACCGTGGCGCGCCGGAGATCTGCTCCGTCCGCTCGGCGGCACCGGAAGGAGACTCGTGGTGCGTTGCATGCAGGACGCCCGGATCGCGCGCAGTCGACGCGCGGCGTGGCCGGTGCTCGAGTTCGGCGGCCGCATCGTGTGGGTCCCCGGCGTGAGCCGCTCGGCGCACCGCATCCCCGCCCCCGGCGCGCCGGCGCTCAGGATCGATGCCCACCTCGCCTGATGTCCTGCGCCGCACCGGCGGACGTACCGTCAAGTCGATCGTCTACGACGAGGAGACGATCGCGGCCAAGGTCTCCGATCTGGGGCTCGAGATCACCCGGGCGTATCCCACCGGCGAGCTCCTGGTGCTCGGGCTGCTCAAGGGAAGCTTCATCTTCCTGGGAGACCTGGTGCGAAAAATCGAGCGGCCGCTCCAGGTCGACTTTCTGGTCGCCAGCTCCTATGGGGCCGGCACCACGTCGTCCGGTCACGTCCGGCTGCTCTACGATCCGGAGACCCGTCTCGAGGGCAAGCATATCGTGCTGGTCGAGGACATCGTGGATACCGGCAACACCTTGCGACGCCTGCTCGGCGTGTTGAAGGACCGAGCGCCGGCGTCTTTGTCTATATGCGCGCTGCTCGACAAGGTCGAGATGCACGCACCGATGCCCGAAGTGCGCTTCGTCGGGTTCGAAGCCCCTCCCGCCTTCCTGGTCGGATACGGGCTGGATCACGCCGAAGACTTCAGGCATCTCCCCTTTATCGCGGACTTGATGTGATGCAGCAGCGACCGCCCCAGAAGCCCCAAGTGCCCAATTGGTCCGGCCTGAGCAAGAACCTCGCGCTCTGGCTGCTCGTTGCCCTCCTCGCCGTGGCCATTGTCCAGCTCATGGGCAAGACCCGCAGCGCCTCGGGCCAGCTGAACTACACCGAGTTCAGCCAGCAGCTGGATGCCGGGAACATCAAGTCGGTCGAGGTCTACAACGGCAAGGAGGTCAAAGGCGATTTTCGCCGGCCGATCGCCTCCGGGACCTCGCAGGTGACGAGCTTCACGGTGCTCCTGCCCGTGGCCAACGACGCCGTCATGCTCAAGCGGCTGGAGACGGCCGGCGTGGCGATCACCGCCAAGGAGCCCAAGAGCGGCATCGTGTCGATCCTGCTCGCGATGCTGCCCTGGATCGTGATCTTCGCGATCTGGTTCGTGCTGATCCGGCAGATGCAGTCGGGCGGCAACCGGGCCTTCTCGTTCGGAAAATCGAAAGCCAAGCTGCTGGCCGGTGATACGCCCAAGGTCACCTTTGCCGACGTGGCCGGCGCCGACGAGGCCAAGGTGGAGCTGCAGGAGATCATCGAATTCCTGAAAGATCCGCAGAAGTTCACCCGACTGGGCGGGCGGCTGCCCAAGGGAGCGCTCCTGGTCGGGCCTCCCGGCACCGGCAAGACCCTGCTGGCCAAGGCGGTCGCGGGCGAGGCCGGCCGTCCCTTCTTCTCCATGTCGGGATCCGACTTCGTGGAAATGTTCGTCGGCGTCGGCGCCTCCCGGGTTCGAGATCTCTTCGAACAGGGCAAGGCCCACGCGCCCTGCATCATCTTCATCGACGAAATCGACGCGGTGGGTCGGCATCGGGGTGCCGGTCTGGGCGGCGGGCACGACGAGCGCGAGCAGACCTTGAACCAGCTGCTGGTCGAGATGGACGGGTTCGAGTCCAACGACGGCGTGATCCTGGTCGCGGCCACCAACCGGCCCGACGTGCTGGACCCCGCGCTGCTGCGTCCCGGCCGGTTCGACCGGATGATCGTGGTGGATGCGCCGGACGTGCGGGGCAGGGAAGGCATCCTCCGGGTGCACACCCGGAAGATTCCCCTCTCGTCCGATGTCCGGCTCGAGACGCTCGCCAAGGGCACCCCGGGTCTCACCGGCGCCGACCTGGCCAACCTGGTCAACGAGGCCGCGGTGCTGGCGGCCCGGCGCAACAAGAACCTGGTGGACATGTCGGACTTCGAAGACGCCAAGGACAAGGTCATGCTGGGCGTCGAGCGCCGGAGTCTGCAGCTCACCGACGACGAGCGGAAGCTCACCGCGTACCACGAGGCGGGTCACGCCATCGTGTCGCTCAAGGTTCCCGGCTCCGACCCGCTCCACAAGGTCACCATCATTCCGCGGGGCCGGGCCCTGGGCCTCACGGTGTGGCTGCCGGACGAAGACCGGCACAACTACACCAAGGACTGGCTGGAAGGCCGCCTGGCGTGTGCCTTCGGCGGCCGGGTCGCCGAAGAGCTGGTGTTCGGCCCCGAGAAGGTCACCACGGGTGCGTCCAACGACATCGAGCAGGCCACCGGCATCGCCCGGCGGATGGTCACCCAGTTCGGCATGAGCGACAAGATCGGCGTCATCGCCGTGGGCGATCGCGAACAGGAAGTCTTCCTGGGCCGGGAAATCGGCCACCGGCGCGATGTCTCCGATTCGCTGGCCCAGATGGTGGACTCCGAGGTCAAGCGCATCGTCGACGAGTCCTACGAGCGGGCCCGCGGCATCCTGAGCCAGAACCGCGAGCTGCTCGACCGATTCTCGCTGGCGCTGCTGGAACGGGAGACCCTCGACCGGGACGAGATGTCCCTCCTCAATCGGGGCGAGCCGCTGCCGCCTCGCGCCGCTCCCCCGCCCCCGCTGCCGCCGCCGTCCAAGACCGGAGCCAGCCCGGCGGCGGTTCGCACTCCGATGCTCGGGGCCCCGCCGGCCGAACCCGCCGGCGCGTGAGGGTCGTTCCGCTTCCCGGACGGTCCGAAGACGCCGTCCGGATCGCCCTCCTGTCCCACGGATGGGAGGGCGAGTTGTGTCGGACCACCGCGGACGGTCTCGAATCCCTCGCCTTTCATCTCACCCAGCTCGAACCGGTCACCCTCGAGGCCCTGGTACACACGGGATCGCGCCTCGGCCTCGACATCATCACCGGGGACGATTGGGCCCTTCTGGCGGGACCCCGGGCGCGGCTCTCCGCGCTGGCCCGGCCCTGGATCAGCCCCGCGCCGCTGGTCGAGCTCGCCACGGCCCTCGGTCACGCCCTGCCCGCCGAAGATCCCCTGCTCTGGCAGACGGCGACGGGGCCGATCTCGCTGGACCGGCCGGTGCTGATGGGCATCCTCAACGTCACGCCCGATTCGTTCAGCGACGGAGGACGTTACGCCGCGCCCGACGCGGCGCTGGAGCAGGCGGAAGCATTGCATGAGTCCGGCGCCACGATCCTCGACATCGGCGGCGAGTCGACCCGCCCCGGCGCGACCCCGGTGTCCGAGGCGGAGGAGCGGGCGCGGGTGGTGCCGGTCATCGAAGCCATCCGGACGCGGCTGCCCGACCTGACCCTTTCCATCGACACCGTCAAATCGGGAGTGGCCCGCGCGGCCCTCGATCTCGGAGTCGCGATCGTCAATGATGTCTCGGGTCTTCGACTGGACCCGGAGATGCCGGCCCTCTGTGCCGAGCGCCAGGCGGGCGTGATTCTGATGCACTCGCGGGGCGCCTTCGACGAGCTCGGCTCCCTGCTGCACACCGACTATCCCTTCGGCGTGCTGGCGGGAGTCATTGAAGAGTTGGCCTGGGCCCTGGCCCGCGCCCGGACCGCCGGGTTGCAGGGAGAGCGCATCGTGATCGATCCGGGACTCGGCTTCGGCAAGACGGCGGAGCAGAACGTCGAGCTGCTGCGCGGTCTGGGCGCGCTCCGGATCTTCGGCCGGCCGATCCTGATCGGTCCGTCCCGCAAGCGGTTCCTCGGCATGGTGACCGCCCGGCCGGTCGAGGAGCGGGACACCGCGACGGCCGCGGCCTGCGCGCTGGCCTGGGAGGCGGGGGCGCGGTTGTTCCGGATCCACGAGCCCCGGTCCGCGATGGACGCCCTCGGCGTCGCCGAAGCCACTCGCCCGCGATGACCGCCGGCTCCGAGGCCCGCCCGCCGTATCGCGCCGCGCTGGCGGTCTCCCTCGTGGTGCTGCTCGGTTATCTGGTCTCGCTGGCGCCCTCGGTCACTTTCTGGGACGCGGGCGAGTTCGTCGCGTCGATGAAGATCCTG
Source organism: Gemmatimonadales bacterium (assembly GCA_036006105.1). Taxonomy (GTDB): domain Bacteria; phylum Gemmatimonadota; class Gemmatimonadetes; order Gemmatimonadales; family GWC2-71-9; genus JABFSM01. The sequence continues at coordinate 23,519 of DASYPZ010000419.1, forward strand.
GGTATCCCGCACCCGCCCGGCACGCCGCTCTTCGTGATGATGGGTCACGTCTGGGGGATGATCTTCCCGGTCGGCGAATTCGCCTTTCGCACCAATCTGCTGAGTGCCCTCTGCAGCTCCGCGGGCGCGGGATGCTGGTTTCTCGTGCTGCAGGAGTCGGCCGGGCGCTATCTGGAGGAGATGGAGCCGCGGGGCCGGCTGGTGCTCCAGACCGCCGCCGGTGCCGCGGGCGCATTGATCGCGGCGTTCGGCTTCACCAACTGGCTCAACAGCAACGAGACCGAGGTCTACGCCGTCGCCACGTTCACCATCGCGGCGGTCTGCTGGCTGTTGCTGCGCTGGCGCGCCGCGCGAGGCACCGCGCGCGCGCCTCGCTACCTGCTGCTGGTGGGGTTCTTCCTCGGCATCGCGATCGGCAATCACCTCCTGGGGCTGCTGGTCGGTCCCGCGGTGGCGGCCTTTATCGTGGCCGAGCTTCGCTACCGGCCTTCCACCGACGCGGCGGCCCGCCGGCGGGAGTGGGGGTACGCGGCGACGATGACCGCGCTCTGGTGCCTGCTCCTCGGCATCGGGCTCGGGAACGGGCCCCTGATCATGCTGGGCGTCGTGGCGTTCCTGTCCGCGCTGGCCTTTGCCTCGTTCGGCAATCTGCCTTTCGGCGCCCTGCTCCTCTTCGTGGCTCTGATCGGAGTCACTCCGTACCTCTACCTGTACATCCGCTCCGCGCAGCATCCGATGCTGAACGAGGCGGGACCGGAGACCCTGAAGGCCCTGACCGCCGTCATTCGCCGGGAACAGTACGAGGTGCGCACGCCCTGGGACGATCCCACCGTGCGCCACGGTCCGGGCAACCCGGGACGCAGCCTGACGATCATCGGCCTTCAGCTGGCCAACTACGGCCAGTATTTCGATTGGCAGTGGGCCAAGGCGGCCCCGGGGACGATCCCGTTTCCCGGCGGGGGATTCGCGGTCGGTCACGTCTTCACCCTCCTTTTCCTGGTACTTGGCCTGATGGGGATGCATGCCCACTGGCGAAGCGACCGAACCGCGGCGTGGCTGCTGGGGACGCTGTGGCTGACGACCGGAATCGGTCTGCTGGTGTACATGAATTTCAAGCCGGGGTTCAGCCTGGCGAAGGCGTACGAGCTGTTCCCGAGCGTCGAGCAGCATGAGGTCCGCGACCGCGACTACTTCTTCGTGGTCAGTTTCGTCGTGTGGGGCCTCTGGGCCGGGCTCGGCTTGCTGGCCCTGGTCAGGGAATGGGGTCGCAAGCTCTGGGGGGTTCGGAACGGCGAGGCGTCGCGCCCCCCGGTCTTACGACAGCTGCTTCCGCTTTCGGTCTTTCTGGTGGCCGTGATCCCCTTCGCCCTCAATTTTCGTGAGGCGGACCGCCAGCACGGCCCCGATGCGAGGCTTCCGGGAGACTTTGCCTACGATCTGCTGAACTCGGTGCCGCCCTACGGGGTGCTGTTCACCTATGGTGACAACGACACCTTCCCGCTCTGGTGGGCCCAGGAAGTCGAAGGGGTTCGCAAGGACGTCACGGTCGTCTGTCTGGCGCTGGCGGAAACCGACTGGTACATGCGACAGCTGCGCGACAATCCAGTGCGGCCCTTCGAGGAGGACAAGGCCCCGCCGATCTGGAGGGGCCTGCACCCGGTCGCTCCCACCTGGCCGCTGCACACGATGACCAACGACGAAATTGCCCAGGCGGTGCCCCAGATCATCGAGAAATCGGTGGCGCTCCGGATCGGCGGCTATCAAACCACTATCGATTCGAACACCGTGCTCTATGGCAAGGATTTCCTGGTGCTCCGCGTCATTCAGCAGAATTTCGGCCGCCGTCCGATCGCGTGGGGCCTCACCGCCACCGGCACCAACTTCGGACTGGACCGCTTTCTGGTGCAGCGGGGGCTGGCGATCACTCTGGAAACCGCCCCGGTGGATACCACCACGCCGGGGTATGACTACCGGCGGTTGATGGGCGCCCCGCTCGACGTTGCGGCGACCGAACGGCTGATGACCGAGACCTACCGGTACGCCGGCTTGCTCACCCAACCCAAACGCGTCCTGGAGAGCACCGCCAGCGGCATCGCGAGCACGCTGGGGCTGCCCTACACCCAGCTTGCGTTTGCCATGCAGGATCGGGCCGACAGTACCCGCATGCTCCAATACCTCGAACGTGCCGCCCTCCTTACCACCGACCCCGCGGTCCAGGCCGCCCTCGACCAGGTGCGGAAAAAGCTCCCTTCTACAAAGCGGTAACTCCCATTAAATTCGTGGGTTATGGATTTCCCGGGGCTCGGCGACCGGCTGGCCTCTGTCCGTGACCGAATCGGGGTGCACCAGGCCCGCGGCGGATGGCACCATCCGGTCCGGATCATTGCGGTGACCAAGACCCACGGCCCGGAGGCGGTTCGAGCCGCGCTGGCCGCCGGGCTCGAGGACATCGGGGAGAACCGGGTCCAGGAAGCGCTGGCCAAACAGGACCAGCTGGTTGGGGTTCCGGTTCGCTGGCACCTCATCGGGTCGCTGCAGCGGAACAAGGCTCGCCATGCGGTGGGGCGGTTCGCGCTGATTCACTCGGTCGACCGGGAGGATCTGGCGGCGGAGCTCAACCGGCGGGTGCCCGAAGGCGGCAGCCAGGCCGTGCTGGTCGAGGTGAATTGCTCCGGCGAGCCACAGAAGAGCGGTGTGGATCCGGGCGGTCTCGAGCCGCTCCTCGACCGGATCGCGGCGCTGCCGAGGCTCCGGCTGGACGGGCTGATGACGCTGGCGGCCCTGAGCGAGGACGAAGGGGTCCAGCGCGCCGCCTTTGGAAGGCTCCGCGAGCTGCGCGACCGGATGCGTGCCGCGGGGCATCAACTGCCCGAACTGTCGATGGGCATGTCGGGAGACTTCCCGATGGCGGTGGAGGAAGGCGCGACGATGGTTCGTCTGGGAACCCTGCTGTTCGGAGAACGCCAATGACCGACGACGCGTTCCACCTGACCTCGCACGATGTGCGGGCCCAGGAATTCCAACGGGTGCTGCGGGGCTTCGACCCGGCGCAGGTCGAGGAATTCAAACAGCGCCTGGCCGAAGAAATCGACCGGCTGGTCCGGGACCGGGTCCAGCTTGACGAGCGTATCAAGGGACTGAGCGAGCAGCTCAAGTCCTACCGCGACCGGGACCGCGCCATGAACGACGCGCTGATCTCGGCCCAGCAGCTCCGCACCGAGACGATGGCCCAGGTCGAGCGGGAGCGCGAGGTCGTGCTGCGAGAATCCCAGGCCCAGGCGGACCAGCTGTTGCTCGAGGCGCGGACCGAAGTCGAACGGCTGCTCCAGCAGGCCCGCAACGAAGAGCAGCGCCTCACCCATGGGAACGAGCTGGCCCGCCGCCAGTTCCAGGGCTATCTCCAGAGCTATCGCCAGCTGCTGGAACGCCAGATGTCCGAGCTCGAAGTGCTGGGCGGCCAGGCCGGCGACGCGGCCGCGGCGGACGACCTTCAGCGGGCCTATCGCCGCCAGGCATGACCTTGGCTGCCGCGCGCTTCCCCGCCTGGCCCGACCAGGGTGCCGACGCCATGGAGCGGGAGCTGCTCGCGCGCTGGAAGGCGGAAGGTCTCTTCCAATTGGTTCAGGACGCGCGCAAGGACGGAACGCCGTTCGTCTTCTACGACGGTCCGCCCACCGCCAACGGACGCCCCGGCATTCACCACGTCTTCTCCCGCACCATCAAGGATCTGTTCCCGCGCTTTCGGGTGATGCAAGGGCACTCGGTCACCCGCCGGGCCGGCTGGGATACCCACGGTCTGCCGGTGGAAATCGAAATCGAGAAGAAGCTCGCGCTCAAGGGCAAGAAGGACATCGAGGCCTACGGTATCGCGGAGTTCAACCGGCTCTGCCGCGAGAGCGTGTTCACCTACGTCAAGGATTGGCAGGAGCTGTCGGACCGGATCGGATACTCGCTCGACTACGACAACCCCTACATCACCTGCACGCCGCAATACATCGAATCGGTCTGGTGGCTGCTCAAGCAGCTCCACACCCGCGGCCTCCTGGTGCCCGGCCACCGGGTGCTTCCGTACTGTCCCCGCTGCGGCACGGTTCTCTCGAGCCATGAGGTGGCCCTCGGCTACGAGTCGATCCAGGACAAGTCCATCTACGTCGCCCTGCCGCTGGAAGACGGCAGCGGCCGCTCCCTGGTGGTGTGGACCACGACGCCGTGGACGCTGCCATCGAACGTGGCGGTGGCGGTGGCGCCGGATCTCGAATACGGGACCTATGAGCTCCGGCCCAGGGACGCCAAGACGCAAGCCCGCAGGGTGATCCTCGCGACCGCCCGGGCCGAGGCGCTGGCCAAGATTCTCGACGCCGAGCTGACGCTGGTGGGAGAGCCGTTTTCCGGCACGGCGCTCGAAGGCCTGCGATATTCCCGCCCGCTCGACGTGGTCCCGTTGCCCGGCACCGGCGCCCATTCGATCGTGGTGAGCGGCGGGTTCGTGACCGCGGACGAGGGATCCGGCATCGTGCACATGGCGCCGGCGTTTGGCGCGGACGATTACGAAACCGGCAAGCGGTATGGGCTGGCCATGCTCCGCCCGGTCGCCGCCGACGGCACCTTCATCGGCACCACCTGGCCCGAGATCGAGGGCAAGCTGGTGACCGCCGATGAGACCAATGAGCTGATCATTCGGCGGCTCAAGACGGTGGGACTGCACCTGCGCACCGAGCAGCATACCCACGATTACCCGCACTGCTGGCGCTGCCGCAGCAAGCTGATCTACCTCGCCCGCGACTCGTGGTTCGTCCGCACCAGCGCCATCAAGGAGCGGCTGCTCGCGCTCAACGCGACGATCAACTGGAACCCGCCGGAAACCGGCACCGGCCGATTCGGGGACTGGCTGGTCAACAACGTCGACTGGGCGCTGAGCCGGGACCGCTACTGGGGGACCCCGCTTCCCGTCTGGGTGTCCGACACGGATCGGACCGTGGTCGAGGTGATCGGCAGCTACGAGGAGCTGGCGGCCCGCCTGGGCCGTCCATTGCCTGCGGACTTCGATCCCCACAAGCCGGGGGTCGACGAGCTCACCTGGCCCGCGCCGAATGGCGGCACCATGCGCCGGGCGCCGGAAGTGATCGACGCCTGGTTCGATTCCGGGTCGATGCCCTACGCGCAGTGGCACTACCCGTTCGAAAACCAGGAGGTCTTCGAGCGCCAGTTCCCGGCCGATTTCATCTGCGAG
>DASYPZ010000420.1:0-3994 GCA_036006105.1 Gemmatimonadales bacterium
GATCCGACCCAGCTCGAGGCGATGATCGCGACCTACCGCGAATACAACCTGGCCCACCACGACACCATGGTCACGGCCTATCCCGGCATGGTGTCGATGGTGCGGACGATTCGAGCGGCGGGCTTCCGCACCGGACTGGTCACCAGCAAGAACAAGCCGGGCGCGGAGCGAGGCCTCCGGCTGGTCGGGCTGGACCAGGACATGGAGCTCATCATCGGGGCGGACGATGTGGTGAACCCCAAGCCGCACGCCGAGCCGATCGAGACGGCGCTCCGCAGGCTGGGCGTCCCGGCCTCGGCGGCGATCTACATTGGCGACAGCGTGCACGACATGGAATCGGGACGAGCGGCCGGGGTCATGACCGGGGCCGCGCTCTGGGGCCCGTTCGACCGGAAGCATCTGGAGCAAACCGCTCCGGATGTGTGGCTGCAGCGGCCCGACGATCTGCTCGGCGTACTGGGGCTCGCTCGACGGTAGCAGGGCTCCCGGGACGAGTCGCCTTCTCCCGGGAGTCAGAGTCCACCCCGAAGCAATCGCCTTATGATGCGTCGATTTCGAGCCCGCCGGCCACACTGGCGGCGACGTTGAAGCAGAATGCCGAAATTCCCCCGCAAACAAATCCCAGAACTCCGTAGACGATCGGCAGGATGATGATGGCGCCGACGCCGAAGAGCGCGCCGTAGGCCTTCATACCGGCCGTCAGGCTGGTGAACGAGAGCAGGGTCAGGAGCGCACCCATGAGCAGGCCCAGCAAGGCGTACAGCGTGGCACTCAGCTTCGCTGCGGAGAACGGACTGATCCGACGGATAACCATCGCACCCTCCCTGGGGTATCGAAGGACTGGCACGGGTGGCGTGGGACTCACGTCACCATGAACGCGGGGTGACCCAGGATATCGCCAAAATTGGAATTCCGCTGGTCAGACGCGATGTTGGAGAATTCCGGCTTCCAGAAGCCCTCCAGAGGAGACGACCCGCATGAGACTGCATCTCTGCGCGATGGTGGCGCTTCTCGTTGGTTGCACCGCACCGCCCTCCAGTCCGGAAGTCCCCGAATGGCCAGTGGCCTCGACGCCGAGCCTTACCATCGGGAGCGACGACGCGCGACCAGGCCACGACCTGTCCAAGGTGACCGGGGCGCGGATGCAACAGGGGGTGATTGTCGTCGCCAACTCCGGATCCAATGAGCTCCAGCGGTTCGATTCCACCGGCAAGCTCCTCGGCATCGAGGGGCGCCGCGGCAACGGCCCCGGCGAGTTCACCGGCAACATCGGCCTCTCCCCCGCCCCGGGAGACTCGCTCTACGTCTTCGACAACGAAAACCTCCGCTGGTCCATTCATGATGCCAGCGGGCATTATGGACGGACCCTGACCGGCGGCGCCCAGGCGCTGGCCCGGCCGGTACTGCTCTACCATCGCGCCATGGTACGGACTGCGGCCGGCGCACCGGTGCCCGCGTGGATGCTGGCTCTGCTCGACAGTCTTCCCGAATCGGCGCCTGGCTCCCCTGCGCGGCAGGCGCGAGTCGATGACCTCGGCTTCCTCTGGATTCAGGACTCGAGCTCGAGCGGTGCCTGGATGGTGTACGCCGGCGGGGGCGCGCCGGTGGGACGCGTCGCTTTGCCGGCGGGGTTCGACCTGTTTCAGGAAGGCAGGGACTTCGTCCTGGGTCGCGCGCTCGACTCGGCGGATCAGGAGACCGTGCGTGTGTATCATGTCGCACGCCCCACCGGTTTGACCGTCGCGCCGGCACAACCTTCCGGCGCGGTGCCCACATCCGATGCGGCGTCGAAGAGCAGTATGTTTGCGGACATCAACGGAATCATGACGGCGCAGGAAATGTTCTACGCCAATCACGGAGCCTACACCAGCAACGGGGACAGTCTCGGGGCGAGGCTCTCTTCGGGCGCGGAGCTGGTGCTGACCGCAGGAGACAAGCGACACTGGGCGGGAATCCTCTACCACCGCGCCAGCCGGACCACCTGTGGTGTCTCGGTCGGATTTCCATCGCCGGAGGGATGGCTCGACGGCACCGCCTTCTGCGGGCGATGACTCCGCGAGCGATCTCCATGCCTCGGCGCTCGGTGCCGCTCCTCTCTGGCGAAACCCCCGCCCCGGGATAGGTTGTGAGCATGAATTCCCGACCCAACGAACCCGACCGGCTGGAACAACAGATCGCGACGGTCGAGCGCACCATCATCGTGGTTCGCTATATCGCGATCGGTCTGGTGCTGGCCGGTCTCATCATCGGTCTCGCGGGGGCCCGGCAGTTCGGCGGCGGCCCCGATGATCTCTCCCGACTGGGCAGCTTTCTGCAGGGTACCACCGGGGTCCTGTGGGGCCTGGCCGGACTCACCCTGGTGTACGTCGCCTTCCTCGGGCAGCAGCTCCAAATTCTGCACCAGAAGGAAGATCTGCGGCTCACCCGCGAGGCCTTCATGCAGCAGCAAGCCGAGATGGAGCTGCAGACCGAGGAGTTCGAGAACCAGCGCTTCGACGCGACGTTCTTCGCGCTGCTGGGCGCCCACCAGGACCTGGTCAAGAGCAGCGAGATCGACACCGGCCGCGGCCCCAAGGCGGGCGCCGAGGCGTTCAACCTGCTGCTGTCGCGGATCTCGGAGCGCTACCGGGAGGCCCGGCTCGTCGATCCCTCGACCCCGTCGCTCGAAGTGGCCAAGCGGGTGTACCTGGAAGAATTCCGCACCTACGAGGGGATGCTGGGCCCGTATTTCCACAGCCTGTATCACATCATCAAGTTCGTCGACGACCGCCAGCTCCCGGTCGAGCGCGCCGACGAACGGAAACGCTATACCAACTTCGTCCGGGCCCGGCTCTCCTTCTCCGAGCTGATCGTGCTCTTCTACGGCGGCCTGTCGGAGCAGGGCGCCGGGATGCGCGGCCTCATCGAACGCCATGCCCTGCTCAAGCACCTCTCGTCCGACCGCCTGCTCGACCCGGATCACCTGAGCGCGTACCGGCCTTCGGCCTACGCGCGGACGCCCTCCAAGGCCCGCACGGTGATCGACAAGCCGGCCGGTCCGGCCGCGCTGAGCCCTCCGTCGTAGCCGCCTCGATGCACCCGGTCGTCTTCCTGCTCGACGTGGATAACACGCTGCTCGACAACGACCGGGTCACGGCCGATCTCGAGCAATACCTGATCAAGGAAGTGGGTCCGGAACGGGAGACCCGATACTGGACCATCTTCGAAGAGCTGCGTCGCGAGCTCGGCTACGCGGACTACCTGGGCGCCCTGCAGCGCTACCGCGTCGAGAATCCCCGCGAACCCCACCTGCTGGCCATTTCCCGATATCTGATCAACTATCCGTTCGCCGACCGGCTGTTCCCCGGTGCGCTCGAGGTCATCGCGCACCTGAGCCAGTGGGGCCCGACCGTCATCCTCTCCGACGGGGACGTGGTCTTCCAGCCCCGCAAGGTCGATCGCTCGGGGATCTGGGATGCGGTACATACCAAAGTGCTGATCTACGTGCACAAGGAGCGCGAGCTGGACGACGTGGAGCGCCGCTACCCGGCCCGGCACTACGTGCTGATCGACGACAAGGTCCGGATTCTGGCGGCGGTGAAGAAGGTCTGGGGAAACCGGCTGACCACGGTCTTCCCCCGGCAGGGGCACTATGCGATCGATCCGGATATTTCGAAGTATCCGGCGCCCGACATCACCGTCGAGCGGATTGCCGAGCTGCTGAAGTGGACCGGCCCGCCGGAGACGTGAGCGCCTCCGTCAGGCCGGCTTCTGTCTGGGATCGGGGCGCAGGTTGAACTCCTGGCTGTAGCTCTTTCCGTTGACGGTGAGCCGGGCGGTGAAGGTGCCGCTCACCCGCGCCGATCCGCCCCCGCCGAAGCCCCGCCCCCCGCCGCCCGGCGTCCACACCACCCGGTGGATCCCCGCCCCCGCTGAAAACGGCTCGGGAGGGGTTCGCCAGAGCGGCGACACGTTAGGGATACCGGGACGCCCGGCCGGCGCCGCGGCCCCTGCC
>DASYPZ010000421.1:0-5206 GCA_036006105.1 Gemmatimonadales bacterium
GTCGGCGCCGATCCGGATGGTTTGGCCCGGCGTCCCGTACTTGCGGGCGTTGTCGATCAGGTTGATCAGCGCCTGGCGGAGCAGCTGCCGGTCTCCCCGCACCGCGATGCCCGGCGCCGCCCCGACCGCGAGGCGCTGCCCGGCGTCCTCGACCGCGAGCTGCACCGAGTCCCCCACTTCGGCAAAGAGCTCCTCGACGCTCACCGTCGCGAGCGAGGGACGCAGGGCCACCGCCCCCGACCGCGCCACCAGGAGTACGTTGTCGACCAGACCGGCCAGGCGCCGGGCCTCGCGCACGATCGAGGTGGCGAGACCGAGCCGCCGCTCCGCATCGGGTTCCCGTTCCAGCGCCAGCGTTTCGCTGGCCAGCAGGATCTGGGCGAGCGGCATCCGCAGCTCGTGGGAGACCCCCGCGATGAAATCGGAGCGGGCCCGGGCCAGCATCGCTTCCCGGCGCGAGGAGACGGCCGCGATCACGATCGCGAGGATCGCCGCGGCCAGGAGCAACCCGCTGAACCAGAGCTGATCTCGCGAGATGGACCGGAACGAGGCGAGCATCCCGGGTGACTCGGGGAGCGCGGACGTCACCGCCAGCTCGGCCAGCACGCCGCGCGGGTGGATCGTGGCGTGGTAGGGCTGGTCGGGCCCGGGCGTGCGGTAAAGGGTATCGCCCGGGCCGGTCGTGATGGCGAGCGCCGAATTGAATTCACTGTGCGACTCGGGCTGGAAGAGTCTCGTCGCGAGGGCGTGGGCCTCGATCCGGATACTCGCACCGCCGGCAGCGGTGAGCGTGGCCCAGTGGCCTCCACTGCTGTCGGTGACGAAATGCAGGGTCAGCCCGCCGGCCGGCAACGAGGACTCGCGCGCCAGCGCCTGCAGGCGGCCCTCCGCCACCGCCACCGAAAACAGCGCGGTCGCCTCGGCGAAGTGGTCCATGATGGGGCCACTGGGCACCGGATGGTGAATCGCCCGAAAGGTGCCATGGATCGCGGCGGCCCCCAGCAGGGCCCCCAGAATCCAGAGCAGGTTGACGCGCCGAGGCAGCCGGGAGCTCATGCGATAGAGTGTACACCGATGGTCGGCAAAATCCCGTGCCGGCGTCCCTTCTTACCTCGCTCTGACAATCGGCGCCGCCTGTCAAGCTAGACTCCGGCTCGTCTCTCCCACCCGCACAGGAGCACCCATGGCACGACAATCCGGCTGGGCCAGGTTCGGCATCGCGATGGCGATTCTGATCGCGCTGGCGCTCATCGCCCACCTCTCGGGCGGCAGGCTCCATGGATTCTTCGGCAAGCTGCACGGCCATTAACCGCGCATGACCCGGTGCGAGACGTGAGCCTGATCAAGGACCTCCGGCATGCCGGCCGGTCGATCCTCCGGATGCCGTTGCTGGCGAGCGTCGTCATCGGCTCGCTGGGCGTCGGGATCGGAGTCAACACTACGGTCTTCTCCTGGATCCAGGGGCTGGTGCTGGCGCCGCTGCCCGGGGTCCGAAACAGCGGAGCCATCCGCATGGTGTCCCCGCGGGACGAATCGGGCGGACATCCCGGCGTGTCCTGGACCGAATTCAAGGATCTCTCCGCGAGCCAGAAGTCCTTCCGGGAACTCCTGGCCGCGGCGATGGTGCCGTTCAATGTCGGCGTCGCGGGGCGGAGTGAGCGCGCCTACGGGATGATGGTCTCGGCCAACTATTTCAGCGCGCTGGGACTGACCCCGGCCCTGGGACGGTTCTTCACCCCAGACGAGGGGTCCCGGGACGGCGGCGCGCCGGTCGCGGTCATCTCCCACGACTATTGGCGCTCGCACTACGCCGAATCCGCCGGGGTGTTGGGGCAGACCATCCGCGTCAACGATCATCAGCTCACCATCGTGGGCGTGGCGCCGGACGGCTTCCAGGGCACCGTCACGATGCTCACCTTCGACATCTGGGTGCCGGCCACCATGGCGCCGGTCCTGTTCAAGGGGTCGGCCCAGCTCACCGATCGGTCGCAGCGCCCCTTCGAGGTGCTGGGGTGGCTCACCCCCGGGGCGACCATGGAGAGCGCCGGCCGGGAGCTGGCCCAGGAGATGGCCGAGCTGGCCCGGCTCTATCCGGCGAGCAACGCCGGCGTGAGCGGCGAGGTGCTGGCGTTCGCCGACGCGCCGCGGGGGCCGCAGCGATTCCTGGTCCGGGCGCTGGAGGTGCTGCAGGCCATCATGCTGCTGCTCCTGCTGGCCGTCTGCGGCAACACCGCCAACCTCCTCCTGGCCCGCGCCAGCGCCCGGCGCCGGGAGGTCGGTGTGCGCCTGGCCCTGGGGGCGGGACCCTGGCGCGTGGCCCGGCTGCTGCTGACCGAGAACCTGATCCTGGGCCTGCTGGGCGCCGGCCTCGGTGCCGCGCTGGCGGTCTGGGGCACCCAGGCGCTCCGCGCGGTGCCCCTGATCGGCGCCTTCCCGATCCGGTTCCAGACCTCCATCGATGTCGCCGGACTCGGCTTCGCCGCGCTGCTGGGACTCGGCTGCGGAGTGCTCTTCGGCACCGCGCCGGCGCTGCGGCTGGTGCGGGTTAACCCGCAGGACGTGCTCCGCAGCGGCGCCAGCACCCCGCCCCGACCCGGCCTCCGGAACCTGCTGATGGGGATCGAGGTGGCGCTCGCCACGATCATCCTCATCGCGGCCGGGGTGTTCGTGCGGCGGTTCAGTGATTCCAAGGAGACCGATCCCGGCTTCCGCCGAGAGGGCGTGCTGCTCGCCGCCTACGATCTCTCCGGGGAGGTCACCGACTCGGCGACGGTCCGCGGGTTTACCGGGAATCTGCTCGACCGGCTGCGCGCGTTGCCGGCGGTGGAAGGCGCCGCGATCGCGGCCTCGGTGCCCCTCGACATCCATGGGCTGCCCCGACGCCGGTTTACCCTCGAGGGCCGGGCTCGCCCCGACGCCACCGCGGACGAGGCGCTGGTCAACACCGTCACCCCCGGCTATTTCGCCGTGATGGGCACTCCGCTGGTTGCCGGGAAGGATTTCGTGGAGTTCCGGGACCGGAGCACCGAGCCTCAGGTGGTCGTCAACGACGCCTTCGTGGCGAAGTATCTGGAGGGCCGCGAGCCGCTCGGCCGCCGTCTCCGGACCGGAGACCAGTCGTATACGATCGTGGGTGTGGTGCGGACCTCGGTGTCTGAGGCGTTCGGGGAGACTCCCACCCCGGTGATCTATTTCTCCTATCGCGACCGGCCGCCGGCGCGGGGAGAGATCCACATCCGCACCATCCCGGGGGCCGAAAAAGCCATCACCCCGGCGATCCGCCGGGTGGTGCGCGAGCTCGACCCGATGCTGCCGGTGTACGATGTCCGCACCCTCGCGGAGCACGTGGACAAGAACCTCTTCATCCAGCGGATTCCGGCGCGCATGTTCGCCGTCCTGGGGCCCCTGATCCTGGCTTTGGCGGCCATCGGCATCTATGCGGTGGTGGCCTACGCCGTGGCGCAGCGCACCGCCGAGATCGGCATTCGAATGGCGCTGGGCGCTTCCACGGGCCGGGTGGTGACCCAGATGATCTCGGAGAGCATGCAGGTGATCGTCTTCGGCACCGTGGCGGGGACGCTGCTGGCATTCTTCGCTGGTCAGGGTCTCATGACCACCGGCACGATCCCGCTGAGCGTGCTCATCGGCGTGCCGGTGCTGCTGCTGGCAGTTTCCGGTCTCTCCTGCTGGGTACCGGCGCGCCGGGCAGCCCGGATCGACGCCCTGGCCGCGCTCCGCTCGGAGTAGCGGCATCCGCCGGACCCAGGGCCCCGAACGACGAATGCCCCGCGTGAGCGGGGCATTCGGACCTACTGAGAGGAAGCTGGTGCGGCTTAGCTGACCTTGTTCAGCTTCCGGCGGCGGAAGGCGCTGGCGCCCACCAGACCGACCAAGCCGGTCGCGAGCAGGGCCACGCTCGCCGGCTCCGGAGTCGACGTCACCGGCACGCAGGCCGGATCCGTCACATCCTGGAAGGCGGTCCCGTTGGGTTCCACCGCGAGCTTGGTGGAGCAGCCGTTCGGACCGGCGACAGCATGGATGCCGACACCCGCCGCGTTCAGCGCGGCGTCGAACTCAGCCTGGGTAAAGAAACCCGAGAACGTGAAGACCCAGGTTCCGCCCTGGCCATTCGGAATGCCGTTGGCAGACGGATTGGTCGGGACGTTGGCGGCCGCCGCAGCCGCGACGATGCCGGAGCCGCTGAACCCCTGGTTACCGGCTACGAAGTTCGCCGGGCCCGAGGTGAGCGCGTAGGTCCAGTTGACGTTGTTGCCCTGGCAATTCCCGCCAGTGCCCCAGCACTTCGGCAGGTTGAAGAGACCGATCGCGTCCCAGACTTCTCCCTTGGTGCCGAGGTTGGTGGCGGTCAGCGTGGCCACGAAGCCGGTCCAGGTGAGGTTGATCGAGGCGCAGGTATTGAACTTGTCGCCACCACAGACGTTCGAGGTGTTGCCCGGCCAGTTATTGGCCGCGTTCGCCGCACCGGCTACTCCCGCGGTTAGCGCGAGACTGGTGATGACGGCCTTCGTAAAGTTCCGCATTGCTTCGCTTCCTCTCAGTGAATTGACGACGATCCTGCAACATTCAGCTTCCAGTTTATTTCGATCTCGTCCTGGCCAGGAGTCTCCGCCCCTTCAAGACGATCGCGATATATGTCACCGGATAGGCAATGGCTTGAACTGTGACCTTCGCCATCGACTTTTCCAGTCCCAGCTTGAGATCCGGCGCCGACACCGACTTCAGGGCCAGCGGCACCGTCAGAGCATAGAGGCCGACCGCCGCCACGACGATCACAGCCATGATGCCCGCGATCACGACCACCAGCCGGGCCACCGAGGCATTTCCGCGGGCGCCTGCCCCTGCGAGAAGAAACGCCAGGCCCATCGTGAAGAGCGGCAGCGCATCCAGCATCGACCCCGTCGACGCAAACTCATACTCCGGAACACCGAACCGAAACGGATACCAGAGCAGCGCGATGTCCACCAGCCCGACAATCAGGAACAGCCAGCCGATCCCGTACAACACCGTCCACGGCCAATCAGGATCGCCCAGGAGTCCGGACCCACCTTCACCAACCGCCAGAATTCGGTCCGTTTTCATGTCCGAATCCCGCTAGTTGTATGAGTCATTGTCAGCGTCCAGTATTTAAGCAGTTTTGAGGCCAACTGTGCCACTACACCCAAGTGGTTGGGGGCAGCAATGTTAG
>DASYPZ010000422.1:0-4557 GCA_036006105.1 Gemmatimonadales bacterium
GGTCCACCGCGGCGGTCCAGAGGGGCACCACCTGGAACCAGCCCCCGTTCTCCCCGGCCGGCTCCAGCCCCAGCCTGCGGAACTCCGCGGCCACGTAGTCCGCGGTCTTCGACGCGCCGAGCGAGCCCGACTCCCGTCCCAGCATCGAGTCGTCCGCGATGAGGAACAGGCGGTGCCGGAGGTCGGCCTCGGTGATGTCGGTCGAGGTGGCGCCCGTGGGCGCGGGCCCGGTCGAGGTGTGGCCGCCACAGGACACGGCGATCAGCGACACGCCGGAGATCAGGAGACTGCGGACATGCGTCATGGAGTTACGGCTTCGGTCTCGGCAGCGCCGACGGGGGCAGCATCCCGAGCAGCCGCATGTAATTCGCCAGCTGGCTGTAGTGGTCGCTGAGGTCGAGGGCATGACCCAGGACCATGGTGACGCGCGAGACCTCGCGGGACTTGCCTCCGAAGGTCAAGGTCACCTGATCCGCCAGCTTCCCGTCCTCCAACTGCCCGATGGCCTCCTGACAATACGCGAACGAGGCCTTGAGCTTGGCCACCAGGGTGTCCTTGGGCCAGGTCGCTTTGACCGAATCCGGCGTCGCGGTGTCTTTCTCGGGGAGACCGGACTTCTTGGCGCCGAACTGATCGCAGAAGAAGTAGCTGTCGGACGCCACGTGCTGGGCGATATAGCCGATGCTGAGCTGCGCCGGGGTCGGCTTGTAGCCGAACTTCGCTTCGGGAATCGAATCGAAGGCCTGGGCGATGTTCCGGTGCATCCCGGTGATCCGCCCCTTGAATGCGGCGGTGATCGGGTTGGCCACGGGGGCGGGCGCGGGCTGCTGCGCGGCGAGTACCGCCGGAAATGCCAGGGCGATCGCGAGGCTGGTGAAACGCTTCATCGGTACGGTCTCCATTGAGGGGTCGGTAGGGGAGAATTCTAGCGGGCTGCCAGGGCCCGGATCGCCGCCGCGGTGGCGCGCACCCGGGCCGGATCGCCCGCACCAGTAACATTACTGTCCACCTGCCCCGCAAGTTTCTCCAGCGTCGCGCGCCGGGCCGCCCCGCTCTGCCGCTCGGCCTGACCCAGGGTATTCGAGATGGCGGTGATCCGCGCGCTCGAGAGTCCCCGGTCCCGGGTCAGCTGATCGAGGTACGACCGCACCACCGGAAACGCCGCCGGCCACGCGAGCCTGGGCTGGCTCTGCGGATTGTACTCCCGCATGGTGACCAGCTTCGCCGCGGCCAGTTCGTTGGCCGTAAGCTGGGCGGTGGGCAGGAGCTCGAGGACGTCGAACCCTCGCGCCAGCTCCGAGGAATAGACGTAGCCGTTCCAGTAGTACGCGCCCCACGATCCCCCGATGGTTCCCCGCCCCTTGGCGGTGTCGCCGGGGGCGGGCGGCGGATCGGCGGGGCCGCGATCGAAGTACCCGATCTCGAAGGGATGGTCGGGATCGGTGAAGTCGATCAGGCTGATCCCGCCCTGGTACCACCCCTGCACCATGATGTCGCGGCCGGGCACCGGCACCAGTCCCCCGTTGTGGGAGACACAGTTCTCCTGCGCGGTCTGCGAGCTGGGGATCTTGAAGTAACTGTGCTGGGTGTACTTCCGGTCCGCGCCGATGGTGAGGGTCGTGTTCCCGCCCATCTCCATCATGCTGGTCGCCTGGCACATCGGCTGGGTGCCGCCGCCCCACTCGTCGGTGAACACCACCTTCTTGCCGTCATTGCTGAAGACGGCGGTGTGCCAGAGCGAGAAGTTGGTGTCGGCCCGGGCATCGAGCCGCACCGGATGCTCCGGATCGCTGATGTCCACCAGCAGCCCATAGCTGGCGCAGGCCCCGGCCAGCAGATGCATCGCGGGATAGGCCGTCACGTCGTGGCAGTTGCGCGGCCCGGTCCGCATGACCGGCGCCCGGCTCGTATCTCGCGCCTGCCGCTCCGCGTCGGTCGCCGTCCGCGCCGCGCTCCTGGCGGCGGGCTCGAGACCGGTGAAGATCCGCGCGCCGGTCACGACGCTGGCCTGCTCCGGGTGCGCGAGCGGGACCTTGATCACATCGAGCCGGTAGAGCGAATTGGCCTCGTCGGAGGGATCGATGCCGTTCTTGCAGCCGGCCAGCTCGGTTTCGGGCCGGGCATCGCGGTTGCCTGAGACATAGATGTAGACGACCCCGGGGTCGGTCGGACTCGGGATCACGGTGTGGGTGTGGGACCCTTTGCAGGTCTGCACGTTTTTCACCAGCCGAGGGGCGCTCGGAATGGAGACGTCGTAGATGCGGACGCCGGTCATGTGATCGGCGGGATTCGTGACACCGCCCTTGGCGCAGTCGTTCCGGTTCCCGCCCCCTTCGGCCGACAGGAAGAGCAGGTTCCCGACGATGGAGGGGTCGCCCTGGGAGGTGATGCAGGCCACGGTCGAGAGCAGCACCGGCTTCCTGGGGTTTTTCACGTCCCAGATCATGAATCCGGCGAAGTTGCCCTGGTAGACGTAGTGGTCGCGGAAGGCGAGGTCGGAGTTGACGAAGGTCAGCCCACTCAGCGAATCGAGCGCCGCGCCCTTCCGGGAGAACGAGACCAGGCGCATGCCGCTGGCCGCCGTGCCGGCGTCGTACATGCCGGGCTTCAAGCCGTCGCGGGGGTCATTGCCCTTGGGATAGGTCTGCGCGGCGAGGAACGTGGGGGCCGCGATGAGAACGAGGGGGACGAGACGCATCAGGAGAGCTCCGTTGGACTACGGTTGGATGTCCGACAGCATCTGTCGCATGACCCCGATCTCGGCGGTCTGGACGGTCTGAATGTCGCTGGCCAGCACCGACACGTCCACATCCTGCGCGGCAAGAGGGGAAACCAGGAGGTCGGCCACCATCTGGAGGGCGCCCTGGTGGTGCTGGATCATGAGGGTCAGGAACCGGCGATCGAACTCGGCGCCGTGGGCGGCGTCGAGACTGGCGAGCTGCTCGGCGGTCAGCATCCCGGGCATCTGCATGGTGCGCCAGGATCCGGTGTCCGGCGCTACCTGCCGGTTGGCGCGGAGCCACTCCTGCATGAGGACGATTTCGGCGACCTGGGACTGATCGATCTTCTGGGCAAAGCGGAGGAGACGGGGGCCGGCCTGGTGCGCCGCGGCCATGCGGGACATGTAGATGGCCTGGGCGTGGTGGGCGATCATGCCCTGCATGAAGCGGACGTCGGCCTCGGTGTAGAGGGCGCCTTTCGGGATGGCGATTGCTCCCATCGCCGCGTGCTCGTGCTGGGCCTGGGCGGGGGTGACAGCCCGGCCGAGAAGGAAGACCAGGCACGCGGCCCGCAGGATCCGATGCATTGAGGAAACTACTAACGATGGGATTCGGGGGGCAGGGTTTACACCAATCCGTAGCGGCCGGCATCTCAGGGGTGTCCCTCACAGGAAGACGTCATGGCCAGGCTGCGTCTGTTGTCGATCATCTCACTCGCCGCGGGAAGCCTCATCCCTGTGCCGGCCGCCGCACACCCGGGCTCCGGCATCGTGGTCGACCGGCTGGGCCAGGTCTATTTCGTCGATATGGTTTCCGGCATCTGGAAGCTGGGCGCGAACGGCGGCCTGACCCACCTTCCCGGTCCGGCGTTCCACTGGATGGCGCTCGATGCGGGTGGGCGCTTTGCCGACGGCCGATTGCCCTCCGGAACGGGCGGGGATTTCACCCGGATCGGTAGCAACCCCACCCTGCTGCTCGCCAGTGACTTCCCCATCGCGATCGCTCCCGACGGCGGACTCTATTTCCCGACCAAGGGCGGGCCGGCGGTACAGCTCGAGCGGTTTCTCCCCTCCGGACAGATCAGCACCACGGCGACCCTCCCCGCCACGACGTCGGGCCAGCCGCTGCGCTGGATCAACGGACTCGCCGCCGCGCCCGACGGCTCGCTCTACTACACCGAAGACGGCGCCATCCGCCGGGTCAGCCGAGAAGGCGCCGTCTCGAGGGTTGCAGGTGATATCCCGAGCTCAGACTGCCGGACGCACAACCCGCTGCTGCGCGGCCTGGACGTGGACTCGGCTGGCACTGTGTATGTGGCGGACGCGGGCTGCGGCCGGGTGCTCCGGGTCACCCCGGCGGGTGTCGTCACCATCCTCCCGCAGGTAGACCGGCCCTGGTTCCCGACCGGCGTCGCGCTCTCGGGAAGCGATCTCTACGTGCTCGAGTTCGAGAATCCGGACACCGACGACCGGCGGACGATGTTGCCGCGCATCAGGAAGATCGGTGCCGATGGCGTCACCCGCGTTGTGGCGACGGTGTCCAGGCACTGAGTGAAAGGAGGTGGAGATCGACGGCGCGGCGTTGTTTCGAGCAGTGCCGAGGCAGCCGTCAGCTCGGCTCGGGTGATACGCCTTGTAACCGGCGGCACAGGATTGCGAGCCAGGCCCATCCCACGACGACCGCGAACCAGATGCCCAGCACCACCGCGGCCGGCGTGGGAAGCATCGGTCCGCCGAAGAACCCCAGCACGACGCCGAGGCCGGAGCAGAACGAGATCCGCGCCAAGGACCGGGCGCCCCGGCGCGACATGGCCCCGGCCGCACAGAAGCAGCTCACC
>DASYPZ010000423.1:0-20449 GCA_036006105.1 Gemmatimonadales bacterium
CTCGGGATACGGCAGCGGTTTGAGCAACACGCCGTTGACCGTACTGAAGATGGCGGCGTTGGCGCCGATACCGAGCCCCAGCGTGAGGACCGCAACCATGGTGAAGCCGGGCCGGGTGCGGAGCATGCGGAGGCCGAAGCGAAGATCCTGGAGCAGCTGCCCGCCCCATTGCCGGCCGCGGGGTGCGCCGGGCGGCGGCGATGGGGACCGAGCCGGCGGCTCGATACCCCGGAGCGCCCCGACGAGCTCCTCGTCGCTCAGCTCGGCGAGCGCGGCGTGCGCCGCGTCATCCGGCCCCAGGCCCTGCGTGAGCAGATCGCGGTAACGGTCGTCCAGGTGCTGGGAGAGCTCTTCCACGATCTCGGCTTCCCGAACCGGGGCCAGCCGCAGGGCGGCCAGCCGGCGGCGGATTTCGGCTTTCCAGTCAGGCATGCTGGACCCCCGCGATCCGGCTGATGGCGGCGGCGAACGCGCTCCAGCTGCGCCGCTGGGCCGCCAGCACTTTCCGGCCGGCCGGCGTGAGCCGGTAGTAGCGCCGGCGTCGCTGGCCCGCCTTCTCCACCCAGCGACCCTCGATCCAGCCGCGTTTCTCCAGCCGGTACAACAGGGGATAGAGCGAGGCGACGTGGAAGGTGAGCACTCCGCGGGAGCGGGTCTCGATCAGCTTGCAGAGATCGTAGCCGTGGCGGGGCTCGTGCTCCACCAGGGAGAGGACCAGGAGATCCGCGCTGCCCTTCTTCCATTCCCGATCGAGCACAGGCTGCTCCATATATTGTATAACAACATATGTATCGCCCGGCGCCGGTTCCGTCAATCGGCGGCGCCTCTCCGGCAACCGATCCCCTACTTTTCGGGCCATGCTCCTCGCCAGGCCCTGGGTCGACCGCACCATCGCCGTCCTCGCGGCGGTTCCCTTCGCGTACGTGCTCTGGGGCGACCTCCACGCCGGACCCCTGAGCATCCCGCGGCTGGCCATCCTGTTCCAGTTGTCCCTGCTCATCGTCACCCTGCTGATCCGCCTGCCCCCGGTCCGGGTGACGGCCAATCCGCTCTTCTGGCTGGTCGCCTTTGTCGCCAGTTACTACGGCTTTCTGACCGCGAGCTTCCTCGCGGGCGGCCGGCCGCTGGTCCCGCAGCCGGTGACCGACGGGTTGTCGATCCTGAGCGTGGTGGCCGACGTCTCTGCGCGGCTGAGCCTGGGCCGCAACATCGGCTTCGTGCCGGCCCAGCGGCGGCTGGTCTTCAGCGGACCGTACCGGTGGGTGCGACATCCCATCTACTCGGCGCTGTTTCTGGCCGAGCTCAGCGTCATTCTCGAGGGGTTCTCGTGGGGGAACCTCTTGGTGAGTCTGGTCTTTGTGGGTTTGTTCGTGATCAAGACGCTGATGGAGGAGAGTTTCCTGCGGCTCGATCCGGGCTACGAGCGCTACCTGCGGGAGGTGCGGTACCGCTGGATACCCGGGATCGTCTAGCTGCAGCGAGGGCACCCGTCAGGGCACCGAGGCCACGGAGTGGCCGCAGGTGATCCGTAGCGAAGCGAGGGCAGCCTTCTTCGCGAAGGAAGCCCGAGCGGAGCGAGGGCAACCCCCGAACGACGACGGCCGCCCGATTCGGACGGCCGTAGGGTGCGAGTGGCTAGGGAGGGAATTGAACCCCCGACACGCGGATTTTCAGTCCGCTGCTCTACCAACTGAGCTACCTAGCCCGAAGCGCGAAAATATAGCGGGCGAGGTCCCTAACCTCAAGCAAATCATGCGCTTCCTTAGCGGGTGGGAATCTTCGGCTTCTTGAACATCCCCTTGACCTTGTTCTCGGCCGCATTCTTGGCCGCATCGGTCGCGGCCCGCTTGGCCGCATCCGCCATCCCCTTCAGCATCTGATTCGACGCGTCGGCGATCATCTTGCCGACATCCATGTTCTTGAGGGTCTCACAGGCCTGCTGCATCGAGGCCTGCTGTTCCGGCGTGAGCTTGGGAGGCTGACCTCCCGCGGGGGCTTGAGCCTGGGCCGCTGCCATCTGGGTCTTGGCCTTGGCGAGAGAATCCGCCAGTTCCTGACTCGCCAGGTAGTTGACGTAACCGATGGCCGCCGAATCCGCCTTGAGGATGTGGGTGTCGGGTGTGAAGACTACCCCGGCGGGGACCGTGAAAGCGTCGGCCGATACCGAGCCCAGCTTCACGTCGGTCGCCGTCTCCTCGTAATTGAAGCAGACGATCGAGGCCTTGGTGTGCAGCATGATGGGCGCCTTGTTCATGGTACAGATCTCGAACCCGCCCATTTTCTTTTCTTCGCACTCCTGCCCGGCGTAGGTCTTGGTTCCCAGCTTCTCTCCGGCGGTGAGGCCCATCATCCCGAACGCCTTGGACATCACCGCGGCCATGTCGTCCATGTTCTGGTGCAGCCGTTTCTTGCCGTCTCCGTCCAGGTCGTCATAGGCCTTGGCCATGTACGGAAGCATGTTCGGCGTGACGGTGCCCTTCTTCTTGGTGAGATCGGCGTTGTACATCGAGTCCGGCGTGGTGAGCGTCCACGAATCGGAGCTGCTCGTCTTGCCCATCATCTTGCTCGTGGTGGTCGCCCGGCGCGCCATGCGCTCGCCGTCGAACGCTACGGTTGCGCTGCCGGTCATGTCACCCGTCATGGCGTAGGTGACCTGGGCCTTCGAGCCGGACTTCTGGGTCTTGAAGGGGTTCTGCTGGGCGACGGCGGGCACTGCGGCGGCGGCAAGAGCCGACACCAGGACGAAGCGACGCATGGGACAACCTTCGGAGGCGGGGATTGGGGCCAAATATATCGTGGCTGCTTCCCGCTGCCAGACTCACCGATTCTGCGGCCGATTCCCGGGCCGCTCGCGCACCTGGCGAGGTCGCTGGATGCCCGTATTCTTAGCGAGTCGGCCCTATCCCCCGCCTCGAGGTGCCGTGATCCGGACCCACACCCCGCTCGCCGGCAGCCGCCCGGTGCACCCCCCCGGCGCAGCGCCGGGTTCCGCGAGCGCGGGGGATCAGCGCATCCAGGTCACGGTCGTGCTCAAGCCCCCACGGCTTCCCCGGGACCATCCCGTCGCCCGCGCGGTCCGGGCCCACGATGCCGCGTGGCCGACGGAGCGGGTTCCGCTCACCCCGAGGGAATTCGCGGCGGCATACGCTCCGAGCCGGGACGTGGTTCGCGCGGTGCTCGGCGTGGCGAAGCAGGAGGGTTTGACCATTGTGGATGTATCGGAGGCGCGCCACGACATCGTTCTCGAAGGTCCGATCGCCGCCTTCGAGAAGGCCTACAAGATCAGGGAACGCGAGTATCAGCATGAGCTGGGCCGGTATCGAGCCCATGACGAGCCGATCCAGCTTCCCGGCCAGCTGGCGTCTCTGGTGCAGGGCGTGCTGGGACTGGACACCATTCCCCACGCCCACCCTCACGCGGCCCGCGCGGCGACTCGCACCGTCCACCCCCTGGGCCCCGACGAGATCGCCCGGCACTATCGGTTTCCTCCCGCCGTGTCCTCAGCCGGCGGCAGAGTGGCCGTCCTGGAATTCGGCGGCGGAGTGCACGCCCAGGATCTCCGCTTTCGTCCCCGCAAGGCCGCCATCCGGATGCTCCGGGTGACCGATGGAGAGGGCAACGATCCCGGGAATTCGCCTCTGGCTCGCGACCAGCTCCGGAACATCATGGACGCGTGGCGGGCCGGTGCGTCCCTTGAGACCATCTCGGCACGATTCCCGGACGGCATCGCCGGCTTCATGGATACGGTGGAATCCACCATGGATGCCCAGATCGTGAGCGGCCTGGTCCCCGATGCACCGCTCGACCTGGTCTTCGCGTCTCCGTCGGCCGATGGATGGCGCCGGGCCATCTATGCCGAGCTGGGATTCCCCTACCCCGGATCGATCTCGGGACCGGGAGCCCGAGTGCGCACTCCGCCGGCGGTCATCTCGGTCAGCTGGGGTATGTCCGAGAGCGCCTGGGGCCGCATGAACCTCCAGGTGCTCCACGGCACCCTGGAAGCTGCGATGCGCCGCGATGTGACGGTCTGCTGTTCGACGGGAGACTTCGGATCCCGGAACTCTCCGGGTCCCCAAACCGCTCGCAGCGTCAACTACCCCGCGTCGAGCACCTGGGCCCTCGCCTGCGGCGGGACGGCGCTGGCCCGGACCCGCTCCAGAAGATTTCGCGAGGTGACCTGGAATGAATCGTTACTGGGAGCCAGCATGGCGGGTGGCGGCGGCATGAGCGGCCATTTCGCCGCGCCTTCGTTCCAAGCGGCGATCAAGAAGCCGAACCCCGGCAATACCTGGCTCGCGGGTCGACGCCGATCCTTCAAGGGACGGTGGGTTCCCGATGTCGCCGCTCACGCCGGGTTCGTACCCGGAGTGGCCATGAGTCTGCTGGGGCAGCCGTTTGCCGGAGGGGGCACCAGCGCGGCCACGCCGATCTGGGCCGCGCTGATTGCCAGGCTCGGAGCCGAGCTGGGGCGTCCGCTCGGTTGGCTCACGCCGGCATTCTATGCCCTCGCCAGACGAGATGTTTTCCGGGACATTCGCACCGGGCACAATGACCTGGATCCGGAGACCGGCAGGCGCCTCCACTATCGAGCCGGCCCTGGATGGGATCCGTGCACCGGCTTGGGCGCGCCCGATGGCATGGCATTGCTCGAAGCGCTCCGCGCCGGCCCCGGTCGATCGGGCACCCGAGGCGGAACGAGGCCGCGCGAATAACCCCTGTCCCGACGTACTAGCCGGGACGGGATGATTCCCGCATCTTTTCCGCATGCCCCATCCTTCCTTTCCGAACCTCACCGTTCTCGAACACCCGCTGATCCAGCACAAGCTGTCGATCCTCCGCGACAAGTCCACACCGGTCAAGGACTTCAAGCAACTGGTCAGCGAAATCGCGATGCTCATGACGTACGAGGTGACGCGCGACCTCGAGACCGAAGAAGTGATGATCGAGACCCCGCTGGAACGCATGAAAGCCCGGCGGGTCGCCGGGAAGAAGTTGAGTCTGGTGCCCATCCTGCGGGCCGGACTCGGCATGGTGGAAGGCATCGCCCAGCTGGTCCCGTCCGCGCGGGTCGGCCATATCGGCCTGTATCGCGATCACCAGACCCTGCTGCCGGTGAGCTACTACTACAAGGTTCCGGCCGCCGAAACCGACCGGGACTTCTTTGTCCTCGACCCGATGCTCGCGACCGGCGGCTCCGCTGTGGCAGCCGTCAGCAAACTCAAGGCAGGCGGGGTCAACCGGCTCCGGTTCCTCTGTCTGGTCGCGGCGCCCGAGGGCGTGAAAGCGATGCTGGCCGCGCATCCCACCGTGCCCGTGTTCGCCGCGGCGCTGGACCGCGAGCTCAACGAGCATGGATACATCTTGCCCGGGCTCGGAGATGCCGGGGACCGAATCTTTGGAACACGGTGAGAGGTAGGAAGTAAGAGGACAGAGTCTCACCTCTCACTCGGGGGGCAATGGGATGGCGGGAGCCAAGATCACGTTCTGGGGCGCGGCGGGTCAGGTCACCGGCTCGATGCACCTGCTCGAAGCCGCCGGAGCCCGGATCCTCCTGGACGCCGGCCTGTTCCAGGGCCATCGCGCCGAATCCGCGGCGCTGAACGCCAACCTGCCCTTCGATCCGCGACGGATCGACGCCGTGGTGGTGAGCCATGCGCACATCGATCACATCGGCCGGCTCCCCTTGCTGGTGCGGAATGGATATCACGGGCCGATCTATGCCACGCCCGCCACGCGCGATCTCTGCGCGGTCATGCTCCCCGATGCCGCCAAGATCCAGGAGAAGGATGCCGAGCACCTCGCTCGCCGCGGCAAGAAGGGTCCCGAGAGCGAGCCACTGTATACCCTGAGAGACGCCGTGGCGGTGCAGGACCTGATTCAGGGCCTGCCCTACAAGCGGATCCACTACCTGCGGAAGAATCTGGCCTTCGAATACACCGACGCGGGCCACATCCTGGGCTCGGCATCCGTCGACCTGAGACTGACCGAGGGCACCAACCATCGGCTGGTATTCTCCGGCGATATCGGACGGTTTGCCCAGCCCATCATTCGAGATCCCGATCCGCCCACCGGTCCGATCGACACTCTGATCGTGGAGTCGACCTACGGCGACCGCGACCACGAGTCGATGGTGGATTCCGCGTCGCGCCTGGCCGAAGTCGTTCGCCGGGTCGCGGGACGCGGGGGCCGAATCATGATCCCCGCCTTTGCGTTGGGCCGGGTGCAGGAAACCGTCTACGCCCTCCACGAGCTCTACCGGGCCGGAAAAATTCCCGCGATCAACATGTTCGTGGACAGCCCGCTGGCCGTGGACACGACCACCGTGTTCCGCATGCATCCCGAGGTCTTCGATCGCCGGGAGCAGATGCTGGAGACCTCCGACAAGATCCTCGATTTCTCGCTGCTTCAGTACATCCGCTCCGTGGAAGACTCCAAGCGCCTGAGTGTCCTGCTCGGCCCGATGGTCATCATTGCCGCCTCCGGCATGGCGGAAGGGGGCCGCATTCTGCACCATCTCGCCCACGGCATCGGCGATCCCAAGAATTGCGTCCTGTTCGTCGGTTTCCAGGCCGAGAACACCCTGGGTCGAAGAATCCTGGACGGCGCCAAGCAAGTCAGGATCTTCGGAGACACGTATGATGTCCGCGCCGAGGTAGAGAGTATTACCGGCTACTCCGCACACGCCGATCGCAAAGAGCTCCGGGCGTGGGTCAAGATGCTCGGCGGCCCGATCCGCAGGGCGTTCGTGGTCCACGGGGAGTCCGGTCCCGCGGCGGCGATGGCGCAGATTCTGAAGGAAGAGGGCGTCGGGGAAGTCGTCATACCGCAGATGGGTCAGTCGTTCGATCTGTGAAGCGGCCCCTCCGCATTGCCGGATGGCTCCTGGCCCTGGCCCTGGGAGGATACGGGCTTCTGTACGGCTGGGTCTGGAGAGTGAGCCGGCTCGATCAGCGGAAGGCCGCGGATGCCATCGTGGTACTGGGGGCGGCACAGTACAACGGCCGGCCCTCTCCCGTGCTCAAGGCGCGCCTGGATCACGCCATCGAGCTCTACCGTCAGGGTCTTGCGACGGTTGTGGTCGTCACCGGAGGGATCGGCACCGGCGACCGGGTCAGTGAGGCCGCAGTGAGCCACCGGTATCTCCGAGCCCAATCGGTGCCCGACTCGGCGATCGTCGTGCGACCGGACGGACGGACCACCGAAGAATCGATCCATTCCGTGGCGGAATGGATGCACGAGCGTGAGCTATCCACCTGTCTCCTGGTGAGCGATCCCTTCCATATGGCCCGGCTTCGGCTCGAGGCACGTCACGCCGGCCTGGACCCGGAATCCTCCCCGACCCGGACCAGCCCTATCATACCCGGCAGCCGTACCGAAGCGGGCTATCTTGCCCTCGAGGCCCTCAAGTTTCCGGTGGCCGCGCTCCGAACCCTGATGGGAGAGCCCCGGGGCGATTCCACCCACCGGGAGCCATGATCTATCGGTAGTATTCACTACAACTAATCCATTGGCGCGTCATTTGGAGCAGTCCGATGCCACTCATTGATTCCAAGCGTCTCTACCAGGGTCGAGTGATCAACGTCGATCAGGACACCGTCCGGTTTCCCGATGGATCGATAGGGGAGCTGGAGATGATCCGGCATCCGGGGGCCGCCGCCGTGGTACCGTTCCTCGACGACCCCGGCAGCCCCGACCCGCGAGTGCTGCTGATTCATCAATTCCGCCACGCGGCGGACGGCGTGCTGTGGGAGATTCCCGCCGGCACACTGGAGACCGGGGAGCCGCCGGAGTCGTGTGCGCGCCGGGAGCTGGCGGAAGAGGCCGGGATGGAAGCCGGCAAGCTGCACAAGCTCACCACCATCTTCACCACCCCGGGCTTCACCGACGAGCGCATCCACCTCTACCTCGCGACCAGCCTCTCTCCGGTCGCCTTGGCGAGGGACGAGGACGAGTTCATCACGGTCCACGAAAAGCGCTGGAGTGAGGTCGGCAAGATGATCCGCACCGGGAAGATCCGGGACGGCAAGAGCCTCTGCGCCGTGATGTACGTCAACTGTTTCGTTCCGCTCTACTAAATTCCCGGCATGAGCAAGGTTCCGTTCGACGCCTTCTCGCGACAGATCAAGAGTGGGGACATCCCGCCCGCCATCTATCTGTACGGCGACGAGGATGTCCTCAAGGACGAAGCGGTGCGCGCGATTCTGGAAACGGTGGTGGATCCCGGTCTCCGGGACTTCAACTACGATGTCCGGAGCGCTGCGCAACTGGACTCCGACCACGTCGAGGCGCTCTGCACCACGCTCCCCATGATGGCGGATCGTCGTCTGGTGGTGATCCGCGATGTCGAGGCCTGGAACAAACGAGCTCGCGCCAAGACCGCTGTCCTGCACTATCTCGCCACGCCCGCGCCGGAGACCGTGCTGATCCTGGTACAGGGCGCCTCGCGAAAAGAGGACGATAAGGGCGACGCCGATGCCGACCTTGCCCGTCTGGCGTGCGCGGTGGAGGTCCCCCGCTGCACGCCGAAGCTGGCCGAGAAATGGGTCGTCAAGCGCGCCGAGGAGCGCGGAGTCCGGCTCGAGCCGGCCGCCGCATCTCACCTGGTGAAGGCGGTCGGCGCGGACCTGGGCGCGGCGCGGAGCGAGCTGGACAAGCTCGCGGGCCTGGGAGGTGACACCCCCGTCACCCTGGACCAGCTCACCGCGCTGCTGGGTATCCGGCACGGCGAGACCCAATCGGACTGGTGTGAAGCGGTGCTCGACGACCAACCCGGACGCGCCTCGAGCATGCTGCCTCATCTGCTCGAGCAGTCCGGTGTCTCCGGAGTGGGACTCCTGAATCAGCTGGGCACCCACCTGGTCGGGCTCGGGATCGCCCGCTCGCTGCAGGATCGCGGGTTGCGGGGCGCGGGGCTGGAGCGGGCCGTATTCGACGCCATCATGCGGTCCAGGCCCGCCCGGCTCGACTATCGCGGGTCGGCGGCGCAATGGAGCCGGGTCGTCGACGCCTGGCCGATTCGCCGAGTCGATGCGGCCATCGCCGCCGCGCGGACGGCCGACCGGCGTCTCAAGGACACCACCCTGGCGGATGAGCGTGGGGTCCTGGTGGAACTGATCATGCAACTGGCGCATCGCGCGCGGGAGGCGGCGTGAGGAGAAGGCGAAGAGGCGATGATGCGAAGAGGCTAGGTAGTTCTGGAGCGAGGCGGTTACTGAGCCTCCTGGCATCTTTGCCTCTTAGCCTCCTGGCTTTGGCTTTCGCCCCCACGCGGGGCTCCGCGCAGTCCGACCCCCGTCTCGTGGCTGCGGTGCGGCTCTCGCAGGACGGGCTCTCGGATTCGGCCCGGGCGGTGGCGGGGCGGCTTCTCGCGGCAACCCAACCGACCGATTCGCTCTATCCCGAAGCGCTCTACACCATGGGGCTGCTGGCGGCCACCGAGCAGGATCGCCGGCTCTACCTGCGACGGGTGGCGGTGGACTATGCCCAGTCCGCCTGGGCCGACGACGCGCTGCTGCAGCTGGCCCAGCTCGATTATTCCTCGGGTAACCCGGCCGCCGCCGTTCGACAGCTCGACCAGCTGCTGCGCGACTATCCCGGCTCTCCGCTCACCGCGCAAGCGGCGTTCTGGGGCGCCCGGGCCGCCGGGGACCGTCGGGAGTCGGCGCTGGCCTGCCGCATGGCGGACGCCGGGCTGGCGGCGGTCGGAGACGACGTCGAGCTCCGGAACCAACTCGAGTTTCAGAAACAGCGCTGCCAGGGCCTTGGAGCCATGACCGCCGAGAGCACCCGGGCAGCCGTGGCCGACTCGGTGGCCCGGGTCCAGGCCGACTCCCTGGCGCGAGCCAAGGCGGATTCGATCGCGCACGCCAAGCGTCCCGCGCGATCGGGCGCCCGTGCGCCGTCCCGCCCGTCCGGCTTCTACGTCCAGGTTTCCGCAGTCAAGACTCAGAGCGCGGCCGATGCGGATGCGGCCCGCATCCGGCGAGCCGGACAGACGCCGGTGATCATGCGCGAGAGCGGCTACCTCAAGGTGCGGGCAGGTGTCTTCGCCACCCGCGCGGCCGCGGCGGCCGCCGCCGCCGCTCTCGCGCAGAAGATCGGCGGGCATCCGTTCGTGATCAGGGTGCCGTGAGCGTCGCGCTCTCCGAGAATACTCCGCTCCTGCTGCAGTACCGGGACATCAAGTCACGCCATCGCGACTCGATTCTCTTTTTCCGCATGGGCGACTTCTACGAGATGTTCTTCGAGGATACCGAAGTCGCTTCGCGGGTGCTGGACATCACCCTCACCTCACGGGGCGACGGGGTTCCCCTCGCCGGCGTCCCGGTCCGCGCCGCGGCAGAGTACCTCCGTCGGTTCGTGAGCCAGGGATACCGGGTCGCGATTTGCGAGCAGGTGGAAGACCCCAAGAAGGCCAAGGGCATCGTCCGGCGCGAAGTGGTGGAAACGGTGACGCCGGGTGCGCTGCTCGAGGAGGGGTGGGTCGCGGGGGGCCGCAATAACTGGATCGTGGCGGTGGCCCTGTCCCCCTCGGTGGGTCTCGCCGCCATCGACCTCACCACCGGCGAGTTTCTGCTGGAATCCGGTTCCACCGAGGATCTCACCGAGGCCCTGGGCCGGCTCGCGCCGGCGGAGCTGGTGCTGCCCACCGGGGCCATCGTCTCGATCGAGGTGGAGGCGTTGCGCACCGAACGGGAGCCGTGGGAGTTCGATCCGGCGCTGGCTCGGGAAGAGATCGCGCGGCGCTTCCACATCGCGTCCCTCGACGGGTTGGGACTCGACCAGGACGATGCGGCGGCCATCGGGGCCGCCGGTGCGCTGCTGCGCTATCTGGCCGACCTCAAGCCGGGTGGCCTCCCCCACCTCGCCCGCCCTGCCGTCCGCCGGTCCGACCGGCTCCTCTGGGTGGACGAGATGACGCGGCGAAACCTGGAGCTGGTCGAGCCGCTCCGCGCCGGCGCCAAGGGCGTGACCCTGCTGGAGGTGATCGATCGCACCGTGACGCCAATGGGCGCGCGCCTGCTGCGACGGTGGATTCTCTCGCCCCTCTCGAACCCCGCCGAGATCACGGCCCGCCTCGACGCGGTCGGCGCCGCGGTAGCCGATCCGACTCGGCGTGCCGCGGTGCGGGAGGCTCTCGACGGCATTCGCGATCTGGAGCGACTGGCGGGCCGAGCCTCGGCCGGCCGTGCGACACCTCGGGAATTGGGGGCGCTGCGAGATTCGTTCCTGCGACTTCCGGTGGTCAGAGATGGGCTGGTGGGTCTCGCCGCACCATCCCCAGGGTCTCCTCCGTCCGCCCCGTCGGCCCTGTCCCTGCTCTCCATCGACCTGGACCTCCTGGAGGACATCGCCGCGTCCCTCGTCGCCGGTCTCACCGAGCGTCCCCCGGCGATTCTGGGAGAGGGAGGCGTGATCCGCAGCGGTTTTGACGCCGCGTTGGACGAGAGCCGGGCGCTGCGTGACGGCGGCAAGCAGTACATCGCGGCGATCCAGCAGCGAGAACGGGAACGCACCGGCATCCCGTCGCTGAAGATCGGCTACAACAAGGTCTTCGGGTATTACATCGAGATCACCCACGCCCAGAGCGCCAAGGTTCCCGTCGATTACGAGCGGCGGCAGACCCTGGCGACCGCCGAGCGCTATGTGACGCCGGAGCTCAAGGAATACGAGGCCCGGGTGCTCGGCGCCGAGGAGCGGGTCACCGAGCGGGAGGCGGAGTTGTTCAGTGCGCTCCGAAGCGGGGTCGGAGCGGCGATTGCCCGGATCCAGCAGACGGCTCGCGTGCTGGCTCACCTGGATGCCTGGACCGGCCTGGCCGACGTCGCCGTGGCCAATCGCTATGTGCGTCCGGTGGTGCACGACGGTTTCGACATCACGCTGAGCGCATCGCGCCATCCGGTGATCGAACGGATGATGCCGCGCGAGGCGTTCATGCCCAACGACGTGGCCTTCGACCCGGGTGCGCGAGTCCAGCTGGTGACCGGGCCCAACATGGCGGGCAAGAGCACCATCCTCCGGCAGATCGGCCAGTGCGTCATCCTGGCCCAGATGGGCAGCTTCGTCCCCTGCGACCAGGCCTCGATCGGGGTGGTGGACCGGCTCTTCACCCGAGTGGGCGCCGCCGACAACCTGACCCGCGGCCAATCCACCTTCATGGTGGAAATGAGCGAGACCAGCGCCATCCTGCACGGCGCCACGGCCAGGTCGCTCGTGCTGCTGGATGAGATCGGGCGGGGGACCTCCACGTATGACGGCGTCGCGATTGCCTGGGCCGTGACCGAGTTTCTGCATGACCGGGTGGGCGCCAAGACCATGTTCGCGACCCATTACCACGAGCTGATGCAGCTTCCCGAAAAGCTGGCCCATGCCCGCAATTTCAACGTGGCGGTCCGGGAGACCGGCGGGAAGGTCGTGTTTCTCCACCGGCTCGAGCCCGGTGGCACCGACCGGAGCTACGGGATCCACGTCGCCGAGCTGGCCGGCCTGCCCCGCGAGGTGGTGACCCGCGCCAACGCGGTGCTCAAGACGCTGGAGGGAGACCATCGTGTCGTCTCCGGCCTTCCAGCCCCCGATCCCGATCCGGGACAGCTGCCGCTCTTCGGCGACGCACCGCTCGATCCGGCGCTGGTGGCGCTCCGGGATCTCGATCTCGATTCCCTGACCCCGCTGCAGGCCCTCAACGCCCTCGCCGATCTGCAACGGCGCGCCAGCGGGCGTGCCTGAACCGCGGTACTTTCCGCCTATGCGCGCCGTATCGCTCGTGCTGGCGGGGATGCTGGTCGTCGGTCTCGGCCTTCCGGGCTGCCGGCGAAAGCCCGATAACACGGTGACCCTTCCCGCGGACGTCGGCGCCAGCGGGCCACGGCGAGACGAACCTCCGGTCGCGCTCGATCCCGAGTCGCCGGTCCGCTATCCGATGGCGCTCTACCAGCAGCGCATCAGCGGCAGTGTGTTGCTGCGTCTGTTCGTGGACGAAAACGGGAAAGTGGCCCCCGAGTCGACCAGCGTGCAGGAGTCGAGTGGGTATCCCGCGCTGGACTCCGCGGCACTCGTCGCCGCGCCCAAGCTGCACTATGCACCGGCACTCCGGAATGGGATCCCGGTCGCCACGGTGTTCATTCAGCCGATCCACTTCCGCCATCCCGACCGTGGAGGCACCACGCCGTGAAGCCGCAGCACCAGGATCCCTACGACTCGGTCCTCGACACCATCGGGTGGACACCCCTGATCCGGCTTTCCCGCGTTGGCGGGTCCCTGGTCACCCCGGTCTACGGCAAGGCGGAATACGCCAACCCCGGCGGCTCGGTGAAGGACCGGATCGGTCTGGCCATCATCGAAGACGCGGAGCGGAGCGGGCAGCTCAAACCGGGCGGCACGGTCGTGGAGGGCACCAGCGGCAACACCGGCGTGGGCCTGGCGATTGCGGCGGCCATCAAGGGCTATCACTGCATCTTCACGCTCCCCGACAAGATGTCGCAGGAAAAGGTGCGGCTGCTGCGGGCCTATGGAGCGGAGGTCGTCATTACCCCGACCGCGGTGCCCCCCGACCATCCTGAGAATTATGTGATGAAGGCCAAGCAGATCGTCCACGACACACCCGGTGCGATCCTGGCCAACCAGTTCTACAACCCGGTCAACCCCGACGCCCACTATCGCACCACCGGCCCCGAGGTCTGGAGCCAGACCAAGGGCAAGGTCACCCACTTCGTGGCCGGGGCCGGGACGGGTGGAACCATCAGCGGCGCGGGGAAATACCTCAAGGAGCGGAATCCGGCCGTGAGAATCATCGCCGGCGATCCGGTGGGATCCCTCTATACCGGTTACCACCGCACCCGCGCTCTGGGCGAGGGTTCCCCCTACAAGGTGGAAGGCATCGGGGGCGACAAGGTGCCGTCCACCGTCTGGTGGGACGTGATCGACGAGTTCCGCCAGGTCTCCGACCGCGAGGCCATGCAGATGGCCCGTCGGCTGGCGCGTGAGGAGGGGGTGCTGACCGGGGGATCGACCGGGCTGAACGTGGTGCTCGCGCTCGCCGTGGCGCGCGAGGTGAACGACCCGGACGCGTGCGTCGTCACCGTGTTATGCGACACCGGGGAGCGCTACCTGTCGAAGGTCTTCGACGATGACTGGATGCATGAGAACCAGCTCCTCGATGTGCCCCGCATGACCGTCGAGCAGCTCCTGTCCCGTCGGCAGAAGGGGGCTCCCCCGCTGGTGAGTGTCGCGCCGGCCGCGCAAGTCCGGCAGGCGCTGAACCTTATGAGCACGTGGAGCGTGAGCCAGATTCCGGTCGTGGACGACGGCGAATGCGTGGGTGGCCTGACCGAAAGCCAGCTCATGACCCGCGCGCTGGCCCAGCCCAGCATGCTGGACCGGCCGGTGCGTGAAGTGATGGACGGCCCGTTCCCGGTGGTGGATGCCGCCTTTCCCACCGATCGGCTGGCGCCCATGCTGACCCGGGAGAGTCCCGCGACCCTGGTGCGAAAAGAAGGGAAGCTGATCGGGATTGTGTCCCGATACGATCTCTTGCAGCAGTTGATCGGGACCCGATGAGGCATGATCCAGGATTGAGGATCGAGGATCGAGGATTCAGGGAACTGCCCCTGGATCCGTCTCGATCTCCATCCTCAATCCTGACTCCTGACTCCTGACTCCTGAATCCTGACTCTTATGCGAATTACCGTCTTGACCGGTGGGACTTCGAGCGAGCGCGACGTCGCCATCGCCTCCGCGGTCCAAATCGTGCGGGCCCTGCGAAGTCGCGGGCACGCGGTCGCCGTCGTGGATACCGCCCGTGGCTATATCCCCGAGTCGGACGAGTCGCATCTGTTGTCGGGAACCGTCGGCAAGGAACCGCCCGCGTTGGAAGAGTTGGTGGGACTCGAGCGAGGGCTGCTGCTCTCGGGGCTCGCCAGCCTGCCGGTGATTCGGAACGCCGAGGTGATATTCCTGGCGCTCCACGGCGGCCGCGGGGAGGATGGCACAATTCAGGCGGTCCTCGACGTCATGGGCGTCCCCTATACCGGGAGCGGGGCCCTGGGGTCGGCCCTTGCGATGGACAAGGATGTGGCGAAACGCCTCTTTCGCACCGCCGACATCCTCACCGCCGACTGGATGATGACCCCGGCCACCGCGGAAGAAGCGGGGCGGCGGCTCGGCTGGCCCCTGGTGGTCAAACCCTCCAAGCAGGGTTCCACCGTGGGGCTCACCGTCGTCAAAGATCCGCTCGACTACGACGCCGCGATCGAGCTGGCCGGACGCTACGACGACGAAGTCATGATCGAGGCCTTTGTCCCGGGTCGTGAGTTGACGGTTGGAATTCTCGACCAGCGGGCCCTCGGGGTGGGGGAAATCATCCCCCAGCATGAGGTGTTCGATTATGAGTGCAAGTACACTCCTGGCATGTCGGAGGAAATCTTTCCGGCCGATCTGCCCGGCGCGGTTGCGGACGAATGCCGTCGCCTGGCCCTGCGGGCCCACGAGGCCCTGAAACTGGGCGGATACTCCCGAGTGGATTTTCGCTTGACACCGGGAGGCGAACTGGTCTGTTTAGAGGTGAACACACTGCCGGGGATGACCTCGACCAGCCTCATGCCGCAGTCCGCGGCGGTGGTCGGAATCCCGTTCCCGGAACTGTGCGAGCGTATCTGTCTCGCGAGCAGGACGCCATGATTCAGGACCGGCAACAGTCGTACATCGAGGAGCCCCGGCTCACCCCTTGGGTCGGGCGGATCATGGTGACCAACGCCGTGACCCTGCTGTTGCTCGCGACCGTCCTGACGGCGCCGGCCTTCGTGGACACACTGCAATTCCTTCCGGCCCGTTCCGCCGAGCGCCCCTGGACCTTCTTCTCCTATATGTTCGTGCACGGAGGCCTGCTCCACCTGGCCGGCAACATGCTGCTGCTGTTCGTCTTCGGGCCACCGGTCGAGCGCCGGATGGGCAGTCGGGCCTTCATTCTCTATTACCTGTACTGTGGCATGGGCGCGGCGGCCCTGACCCTCGGCCTCTCCTCGTTCCTGCCACTGCCGCCAATGCTCGGCGCCTCGGGCGCCGTATTCGGTGTCGCGCTCGCGTTCGCTTTCGCATGGCCCGACGTCGAGCTGGTCTTCGAGCCGCTCCCGCTGCGCATCTCCGCCCGCACCCTCGTGGCGCTCCTTGCCCTGGCCGACCTGGCCTTCGCGGTCTGGACCGACGGCGGAGCGGCCCACGTGGGGTACATCGGTGGCATGGCGGCAGGGTATCTGTTTTTCCGGATCCAGAGCTTCACCTCACGCCGCAGTCAAAAAGAGCCGAGGGCGGTTACTCGCCGACCCGTCATGGCTCCCATTCCCGTCCGCCAGGGTACCCCAGCCGCCGAGGTCCGACCCGCCATGGCCCGCCCCGAAGTGCGCGAGGAGTATTCGTCCGACGAAGTGGACCGGGTGCTCGACAAGATCAGCGCGTTTGGTATCCAGAGTCTGACCGCCGAAGAACGCCGGTTCCTGCATGAAGCTTCGAAAAGGAAGCGCAAAGAGGGCGAACGCTGAGCCGGAGACCGCGAATTGCGATCAGACACGGCTTCTTCGAGATCGACGTCGTGATTTTGTAGTTTGGGGTCTTGTTTCACGCGGGACATTTTTTATCTTGTCCCGTGCTCATCAATCTCCTCCCCGATTTTCTCGACATTCTCGCCCAACCAGACCCTGAAGCGGCCTACCACCGCTTCCTCGATGCGCACCGACCGCTGCTCGCCGCCTACTGGAGCAACTATGTCCTCGATCTGGACAGCCCTCACGCCATCGAGGTGATCGCCGGGGCGTTGCGCGCGGACCGCAGTGACCTCTATGCGATGCTGAGTCAGGTCGACATCGCCCGGCTCGCGGAAGAGGCCCTGCATCGCGCCGAGGACCTCCTGATGGTCGATCGTGCGACCGATTGCGTGCTCATGGTCGGCATGGGGGCGGCCAACGCGGGTGAGCTCGTGATCGGTGGCCGAGGCGTCGCATTCGTGTGCGTGGAACACTTTACCGGCCGGGTCAACGCCGAAACCCACGGCATGGGGCTGGCACCGGAGTTGTTGCCGCTCTGGGTGGCCCATGAGGTGGCGCATACCGTGCGCTATACCTCGCCGGCCAGTGCGAGCGAGCTGCGCCGGTTGATCGGAGAGTCGGGCGGGTACTACGACTACTGGGTCACCGGAAGCCGGATCCCGCTGCGGGAGCTGCTCCTCAATGAAGGGCTGGCGGTCCACGCGTCCCAGGCGGTGGTGCCGGGGCTCGACCCCTCCGACTACTTCGGATATCCCCGCCGCCAGTATCAGCGGATGCGGGAGCTCGAGGCATTCCTCCGCCGGGCGGCGCACCATGAGCTGGATCGAGCCGGCCTGGGACTCCGACTCAAGTACTTGTCCGGGGGAATGAGTCCGAGCGCACGGCTGTCCACCGGGCGGGTTCTTCCCGAGCGCTGCGGGTACTACCTGGGACATCGGATGGCGGAGCCGCTGGTCAATACCCGCGGGATTGCCCAGGCCCTCCGCGCCTCGGTGGGCGAGT
The DNA here is from genome assembly GCA_036006105.1 of Gemmatimonadales bacterium. Classification (GTDB taxonomy): domain Bacteria; phylum Gemmatimonadota; class Gemmatimonadetes; order Gemmatimonadales; family GWC2-71-9; genus JABFSM01. Next base: position 17,538 of record DASYPZ010000423.1, read on the forward strand.
TTCAGGCCGCCGAAGACGAAGCCACCGGGATCCGTACCGCCTGACAGCCCCGCTGGGCCCGTCGTCCTATATTTCCCGCATGGAAATCGAGTCCCCCAGCACCCCGGCCGAACCCGCCGAATCTCCGGCGCCGGCAGTCACCATCACGCTCAAGCCCGCCGGTCCGATCATCATCGAGGGCCCGGTGAGGATCCTGAACAACGCAGGCGATGAGATCATCCCCCCTCCCAGCAAAATTCCCGGTCAGATCAAGTTCTGTGGCTGTGGATTCACCAAGACCCGGCCATTCTGCGACGGAAGCCATAATCGATAGGAAGTAGGCGCGGCCTACTTCCCGACACAGAATCTCGAGAACACCCGCGCCAGTACCTCATCGGGGTGGGTCAGGCCGATCAGCTCCTCGAGTGCGGTCACCGCACCGCGCAGGTGGTGGGCAGCCAGCACCGGATCGCCGCCGGATTCGAGCTCGGGGCGCGCCTGGCCCAGGCTGTCCGCAGCCTGGGAGAGGGCGGTGCGGTGCCGCTCCCGGCTCAGCATCGGCTCGAGATCAGCGTAGCTGGCACGAACTCCTTCCCCGAAGAGCCGCACCGCGATGGCCTCGCGAAGTCGTTCCAGCCCCTGCCCCGTCACGACCGACACCCCGAGACCTCCGTCATCGCCCTCAGGCGCCAGGTCCGTTTTGGACCGCACCAGAAGCGAGGGACGCTCGGCCAGGAGCGCCCGTTCGGCCGGCGAAACCGGAGTACCGGCCTCGACGCACAGCACGACCAGGTCCGCCGCCGCCACATAGCGTCGGCTGACTTCGATCCCCAGTCGTTCCAGGCGCTCGTCGGCATCCCGCAGCCCCGCCGTATCCGCGAACTTGACCGGCCAGCCCAGCAGCTCGCTGGGGGCCTCGATGGCGTCGCGGGTGGTGCCCGGGATTTCCGTCACCAGGGCCCGGCTGGTCCCCAGCAGCGCATTGAACAGGGACGACTTGCCGGCGTTGGGCGCGCCGGCCAGCACTACCAGCGCGCCATCGTGCAGCCGGAGTCCCGCCGGGGCCGTGGCGAGCAGCAGGTCCACGGCGTCCCGGGTGCGATCCAGAACACTCAGGATGCGTGCGCTGGGCACCGGTCCATCGTCTTCTTCGGGAAAATCGATGTCGTAGGACAGGAGCGCGAGCAGTTCGAGCAGCTGCTCCCGCAGCGCCTGCAGCCGGCGCGAGAGAGCTCCGTCGAGTTGATTAAGGGCGGCTCGTCCCTGCGCCGGCGCGGTGGAGTCGATCAGGTCGCCCACCGCCTCCGCCTGGAGCAGATCCAGTTTCCCGTTCAGCAGCGCCCGCCGGGTAAACTCGCCGGCCGCAGCCGGGCGGGCGCCGGCGGCCTGCAGTGCGGCGACCACCTGGGCCGGGGCCAGCATGCCGCCGTGGCAGGAGAGCTCCACCAGGTCCTCGCCGGTGTAGCTGTGCGGGGCCCGGAAGATGGTGACCAGCCCCTGGTCGATCGGATTGCCGTCGGGACCCTGGAACGCGACGAGATGGGCGACCCGGCTCTCCAGATCCTCGAGCCGCCGTCCGGCGACGATGCGCCCCGCGACCTGGACGGCTCCCTGCCCGGAGATCCGTATCAACGCAACGGCCGAGCGGCCGGGTGGGGTCGCCAGGGCGACGATGGGGTCGGAAAGCATTGCTGAACGGTGGCGTGACGGGAGGAACGGGTCAACCACACCCGTGAGGGAACCAGCCCGGCGCTCCGGCGCCGTGGGGGCCGACCGGAGCCGCCGGACGGATCAGGTTTTCTTCTTCGGAGCCGGGAGGGCCGGGGTCACGGGCACCTGGCGCCGCAGCCGCTCTCGCGAGAGCATCCACTGCTGCGGCAGGCTCGCGAAGTTCATCACCGTGTAGTACAGGTTGAGCCCCGAAGCAAACTTGAGGAACAGGAACGTCATCATTCCCGGCATCATGTAGAGCATCATCTTCATCTGCGGATTCGGCGGCATCCCGCGCTGGCCGATCTTGCTCAGCGCGAACATCGAAAGCCCCATGACGACCGGGATGATATAGAGCGGATCGGGCCGGGAAAGGTCCGGAAGCCACAGGAACGAGGCGCCCCGGAGTTCGATGGTGTTCTGGAACACGAAGAAGAACGCCAGCAGGATCGGCCAGGGCAGGAGCATGGGCCAGCAGCCGCCGAACGGGTTGACGTTGTGTTCCTTGTAGAGCTTGAACATCTCCTGTTGCAGCCGTTGGGGATCGGCTTTGTACTTGTCCTGCAGCTCCTTGATCAGCGGCTGGACCGCCTGCATGGCCATGGTGGAGCGCATGGCCTTCTGGTTGAGCGGCCAGAGCAGAATCCGGATCAGGATGCCGAACAGGATGAGTCCCACGCCATACGCGAGACCTAGACTGTGGTGCATCCAGACCAGCAGGGACCGGGCGCCCAGGGCCACCGGGCGAATGATGGTGCGGAACCCCGGCCAGCCGTAGGGGTTCACATCGTCGAAATCGTGTCCGATGGCCCGGAGCCTCGGATACTCCAAGGGCCCTGCGTACAGCTGAAAATGGAACGCCCCTGCGGATCGGACCGGAACGCCGGCCGTGATCGTCGCGGCCGTGGTGATACGCCCGGCGGTGTCGGTGGCAATGGCCGTTGCCCCGCCAATGCCTCCGTTCCGGCCGGTGCTGCCGCTGTCGGGCACCAGGAGTGCGGTGACGAAGTACTTCGATTTGACCGCAACCCACTCGAACGGTCCATTGAACGCCATCGGCTGATGCAGCTTGAGCTTGCCGAACCGGGTGAGCGCGGCCTTGGAATCCTTGACCACCACGCCCAGCTCGCGCGCGTGCTCCACGCTGTCGGACTCGGTGTTGCGGAGACCGGGGCCCATGCCCACCAGCAGGGTGCCACCGTCGGGCCCCAACCCTTCGACCC
>DASYPZ010000424.1:0-1655 GCA_036006105.1 Gemmatimonadales bacterium
GTGCTGGGTCCCCTGCGCCGGATGCGGCTGTTGCAGCGGCAGCAACGCTAGGGCCAGCAGGGAAGAGATCGCGCGAGTGCTGCGCATGTGGAGCCTCCTGATGGGAGGGGCCGGGAAGAATCAGGCTCCCAGTCGCCGTTCGGCAAACCGGGGCGCGGCGTCCGATTCGAGAAACTGGGCCAGCTCACGCGCCGGTGCCTCGGGCGCCACGGCGATCCCGCGCGCGGCGAAGTCCTTGAAGACGCCGACCCAGGGCATCTCCTCCGGCGAGAGCGCCCGCGCGGTTTGCTGCATGTTCGTTTCCACCACTCCCGGCTCGTAGCTCAGGATGGCCCCGTCGGCGGGCACCCGCTGGCCGGCCGCGCCGGATTCCCATTCCGCGGCGAGCACCATTCCGGCCATGCGCAACGCCGCCTTGCTGCTCCCGTATGCCGCCAGTCCGGGAAAGCCCCGCACGCCCGCGCCGGAGGAGACGTTGGCGATCCGCAGGATTGCCGTGGGATCGGCGGTCCGGGTCACGAACCCCATGAGCCAGATCGGCGCGATGACGTTGACGGCGTAGACTTCCTGGAGCAGCGCGGCCGGAAGCCGCGGCAAGGGCCCCAGACCGGCGGGATTCGCCGCATTGTTCACCAGCCCCACCCGCTGCCACCGAGTCTCGGCGAGCCGAGGTGCGAGCTCCGATTCCATGCTCCGAGCCACGGCCGGCAGGTCCGTCAGGTCGAGCTCGAGGTGCTGGTAGCCGGCGTGACGAATCGAGCCGGGCCGGCGGGCCACGCCGACGACCGTCCAGCCCCGTTCGAGAAGCTCGCGGGCCAGCGCGGCACCGATGCCCGCGCTGGTGCCGGTGACGAGGGCGATGCGGTTTGAGGAACCCGGGCTCATGATGGGACGGAGATCGTCAGCCTCCCGAACCCGACCGGTGAGATCACAAACTCCGTTACGGCTGGACCGCAGGAGCGGGCCGGCCCGGATCGTGTCCAAACCGCTTGGCGGATCTGGCCCTGGCCTTGACCGCCTCCTCGGTACGATCCCGCGGCGGCGCATTGGTGACCAGCGAGTGCATCAGCCGCCGGGCGATGTCGGTGGTTTGATCCACCGCGAGGTTGAAGGCGGCTTCGTTGGCCTTGGATGGCTTGGTGAACCCGCTCAGCTTGCGGACGAATTGCAGCGCGGAGGCGCGCAGCTCGTCATCGGTGACGGGAGGGGCGAAGTTGAACAGGGTCTTGATGTTTCGGCACATCGGGCTCCTCCTTGATCGTGCGGGCGATTTCCATCGCCCCGTCGTGACATAATCCCCGCATCCGGGCATCGTCGTAGGCGCCACCGTCGCCGGAGGCGGCATCCGGAGCGTCGCACCGTCGGCACTCGAGCGGAGTGCCCAGGTGGGCGCGCCGGGAGACTTCGTCCAGGATCCACGGACGCACCTCCCAGGGCGGAGTGTGGCGCACGTGCCTGGAGTGACCGCATTCCAGGTCCGCAATCCACTGGCCGTCGGCGTCGTTCCGCAGGCCCGTTATCAGTCGCTCCATGATGCAGGAAAGATAATCCGGCCGGTCCGGGTGCTTCGGCTCAGGGCAACGCCGGTCCGTGAGACCAACCTGGTGGGTGGGGCGAGGGATCGAGAATCCGGATGGCCTCGCCGGTTTAGAGCT
>DASYPZ010000425.1:0-20864 GCA_036006105.1 Gemmatimonadales bacterium
ACTGGATTCCGGATCAAACACATCGATTGGATCGTTCTCGGCTGGCCGGTTTTCGGCCATACGGTCCCGATCGCACTCATACGACACGTCACTCGCGGTGAAAGCACCCAGTCTCCTCGCGATAGTGCTCTCCCTGGCGCCGAACGGAGCCTGGGCCCAGGCATGGTCGGTGCGATGGTCGGCTCAGGCGGTGCTGGCGGGGACCCACGTCTCGCCGGTTCCCGGCGGCCGGAGCGCCACCGGCCTCAACGTACTCGAGCCGATGTTCATGCTGTCCGCTGCCGGATTCGGCCGGCACCTGGTGCTCCACGGGACGCTGGACCTCGAGGGACTCACGATTCCCGATGGCGTCCTCGGCATCGGCGATTGGGGCGAGGGATTCGACGATCGCCGCCATCCCCACACCTACGCCCACGAGCTGATGGTGTCCGGCGTGAACCTCCTGGGCCGCGTCGAGCAAGCGGTGAACCTTTCGCTGAGCGCTGGAAAGGGGTTCGTGCCGTTCGGCAGCGACGACCCGATGGTGCGCCCGGCGCTACGGTTTCCCGTCAACCACCATTGGAGTCAGATTCTGGAGCGGGCCGTGGCCATTGCGGGGCTCAGAGCCGGGCCCGTGATCGTGGAGGGCGCGCTGTTCAATGGGGATGAGCCGGAGCGACCCGGCCAGTGGCCCCGGATCGGGCACCGGTTCGGCGATTCGTGGTCGGGGCGGGTGACGGTGATGCCGGTGGATGGAATGGAGCTCGAGGTCTCCCGGGCCAAGGTCCATTCGCCTGAGAACCGGCCTGGCGCCGCGACCGACCAGCGGAAGTGGCACGCCGGAGCCCGGCTCGATCGTCCCCTGGCCGCGGGGCGGTTCTATGCGATGGGTGAATGGGCCCGCACCGACGAGGCCGAAGGATTCTTCCGGTTCGAGAGCCTGCTCGGCGAGGCCCAATGGAGCTCCGGGATGCACCGGGGCTACTACCAGTTTGAGCGCACCGAGCGGCCCGAGGAAGAGCGGACCACCGATCCGTTCCGGTCGCTGCGGCCCCATCTCGAGAACTCCATTCTGGGAACCACGCGATGGTCGGTCCACACCGCGGGGTACGGGTTCACATTCCGCCCCGTCGCGGGGAAGGTTCGGGTCGAGCCGATGATCGAAGCGTCCTACGCGCGGGTGGCCGATATCGGGGGCGGGCTCTTCTCCAGCCGGAGCCTGTACGGCCGGGTGACCTTCTGGTCCCTCACCGCCGCCATCCGGCTCGCCACCGGCGACACGCACCGTATGGGGCGCTACGGCGTCGCGGCGGTCTCACCCGGAATGGAGCACATGCGATGAGGCGATTATTCCTGCTGGCGCTCGCGACCACCGCATGCTCGAGCACCGGACCGACCACACTGGGCCCGCCGAGCCAGCTCACCCTGGTGGCCAGCGTCCCGATCCCGCCCCAATACGGGATCCACGATACCTACATCCGGGACGGCATCGTCTTCGTGTGCGCCTGGAACACCGGGCTCATTCTGATGGACGTGGGGAACGGCCTGCGGGGCGGCACCCCGGCCAACCCGGTCGAGATCTCCCGGATCATTCCCGCGGACGACGGCCTCCCCGGTGGCTCGGCGGTCCACAGCGCGTGGTGGTTTCATAACCCGGTAAGCCACGAGAATCGCTATGTGTTCACCGCCCAGGAGGGTCCCGGTCTGCTGCCGGTGTCTTCCACCGGTGACATTCACGTCATCGACGTCTCCGACCTGAGCCAGCCGCACGAAGTCGCCATGTACCACATGGACCTCGCGCCCTCGGCGGGCGTTCACAACTTCTGGATGGACGAGACTGCCCAGGTGCTCTATGCCTCCTACTACAACGGAGGGGTGCTCGCGCTGGACGTGTCGGGTGTCCTCACAGGGAGCCTGGCCTCCCGGGAGATCGCGCGCCTCAAGCCCACGGCAACATCCTACATCTGGGGTATACAGGGCTCCGGCGGCTCGCTCTACGCCACCGACATGCTGGCCGGCTTGTATCAGATTCGGGTGAATGCCGGCCCGCAGCTCTCGGTGGCGGCCGGCGGCGGGAATGTTCCGGAACGGTATACCTCGGATCTGTTCGTGACCGGAGGCTATGCCTACACCGGTACCTGGGGCGCCTCGGCGCGCAACGGGGTACCGGGCAACGCGCTCAAGGTCTGGCGGCTGGGCGCCACGGGCGCACCGAGTCTGGCCGATTCGGTGGTGATCGACAGCGTGGTGACGGTGGGCGATGTGAAGGGCAGCGCCGACGGCAAGTTGCTGGCGGTGAGCACCGAGAAGGGGGATCGCGTGGGACTCTACCTCTACAGCCTCGCCAATCCGGCCCGGCCGGTACTCGTGGGCACCGCGCTGGTCGAGGGAGGGGTGCATACGGCACATATCGCCGATATTGCCGGGCGGCAGTACGTCTTTGCGGCCAAGAATCCGGGCCCGAGCGCAGCGCCTGCGCTGCTGATCTACGATGTGACCGCGTTCCGCCCATAGCAGCGGGGCCGCTACCCTTGTTTCCAGGAGCGGCATTGACCAGACGCTCGCCGAGCGCGGTCCCCGGGACGCCGGTTCCGCCCCGCCAATTGAACCTGGCCACCCTTCGGTTCGCGACCGAACAGCTCGCCCGAAGTGACGCGGATCTTGGCGGGATCGTGCGGGAGCTGGGACCTCCGCCGTTCTGGGGGCGGCGTCCGGGGTTTGCCACCCTGGTGCGCATCATTCTCGAGCAACAGGTCTCACTCGCCTCGGCGCGCAGCATGTTCGAGCGACTCATCGGTACCGTGGGCGCCGTGACCCCGGAAACGGTCGGCAGGCTCGGCGCGAGCGGGTTACGGCGGCTCGGCTTCACCGGGCAAAAGGCGGCCTACTGCAGCGGGCTGGCCGACGCGATCCGTTGCGGAGCCCTCGACCTCGGGTTCATTGCGCGGAGCGGCGATGACGCGGGGCGCCGAGCGCTGCTCCAGGTCCGAGGCCTGGGGCCCTGGAGCGTGGATGTCTACTATCTCATCGCGTTGCGCCGGCCCGACGTCTGGCCCCGGGGCGATCTGGCGCTCTCCGACGCGGTCCATCGGGTAAAGCGTTTGCGGGCCCGCCCGGACCACCTGCGGCTGGCCCGGATGGCCGAGCGCTGGGCCCCCTGGCGATCCGTGGCGGCCCGGATTCTGTGGCATCACTATCTGTCGCAGCGAAAACTCCCCACCGATTGAGTTCGGCGGGGCCCCGCCCGGTCCAGGCCGTGGCTTGTCGCGGCCACGCCGATTATTCTTGCGGTCCGCGCTGCATCTGGGGAGACGTCCTGAACCGCGAGGAACCGGCATGAAGTTCATGCTCCTGATCTACAACGATGGCACCCTGCTGGATGCGCTCCCGCCGGGGCAAGCGGACTCGATGATGCGCACCTGCCTCTCTCATGCCGATGAGCTGAAGCGGGACGGGCACCTCATCGAGTCCCAGATGCTCGAAGACGCTCCCACCGCCAAGTCGGTGCGCATTCGCGGTGGCCGCATGACCGCGACCGACGGCCCGTTCGCCGAGGCCAAGGAAGTGCTCGGCGGTTTCAATCTCATCGAAGCCAAGGATATGGACGAGGCAGTGCGGATCGCCGCCGAGTTTCCCTGGGCCCGAACCGGCTGCGTGGAGGTCCGCCCGGTGCGGGAGATCGCCAAGGTTCGGGAACGGGTTCATCGGGCGAGCTGACCGGCGTTGTCAGGAGGGCGAGACGGAATGCCATTCAAGAGCAAGGCGCAACGACGGAAATTCGCCGAGTTGCTGGTCAAGGGGGAGATCTCCCCGGAGACCTACGAGGAGTGGAATCGCGAGACCGGGCGCGCCAAACTTCCGGAGCGGGTGCATCCGAAGGCCGCCGCGAAGAAGAAGTCACCGAAATCCCGGCGCAAAGCCAAGCCCAAGCCCAAGCCCAAGGCCAAAGCCGCCAAAACTTCCAGACGCCGGAAATCCAAATCCCGGAAGTAACCCCCCCCGGCGCAGTTACTTGGGCGAACCGGGTTGGGCCAGCTCCCCTCGCGCTTCCTTCCACGCCCGCTCGATTTCCGGCACCGTGAAGTTGGCGTCGAACACGCGCTGCAGGTTGGGGTCTCCGCCGGTAAACCGCATCCGCAGGGAATCCAGATTCACTGCCGTCCGGGTGGCCTCGAGATCGAGCCCGTTCGCGACCGCCCGGCCCACCTGGGCAATGACGGATTCCAGGAGCGCCTTCACCTGGTCGAGATAGACCCGATCGTGCTGCACGGCGCCATGTCCCGGGATGATCGCGTCGGCGGGAATTGCGCGCAGGCGCTCGAGGACTTTGACCCAGTCGCTCGGAAATGATTCGCTGCCGTAGGGCATCGGGTGGACCAGCAGGTCCCCGACCGCCAGGATGCGTTCCCGTGGCAGATACACCGTGAGATCGCCCCGGGTGTTCCCGCGGCCGAGATACCGTATCTCGATGGTGCGGTTGCCGCGATGCAGGACCAGGGAATCAGCCACCGTCAGGGTCGGTAGAACCATTCGCACGGTGCCGAGCTCCTTGAGCAGCCAGCGATAGTTCGTGATCGCCGTATCGAGACTGGCCCGTTGCGCGACGGACAACGGAAGCCCGGTGGAGGTCTTTCCCGAGGCCAGCCGCTGCTCCAGGCTGGTGATTTCCCCGGGAAGGCCCGTCTTGATCCAGGTGGCGAGACCGGGAATCTCCTCTTTGACGATGTCTTCCCGAGTCGCGGGGTGCCCGATGAACTCGACGCCGGGATACGCGGCGGCGTACTCCTGGTTGCCGAAATGGTGGTCCCCGTGCCAGTGGGTGTTGACCACGTAGCGAACCGGTTTCCGGGTGATGCGCCGGATCTCCCGGATCACGGCGCGCGTGGTGGCCGGTGTGTCCTGGGTGTCCACCACCAGCACGTCCGCGTCATTCACGATGATGACCGCATTCCCGTTGAGGCCCGCACCTTCCGGATCGGGGAACACAGTGACGTAGACGCCCTCGGCGACCTTGGCCAGAGTGAATGCCGAGAGACGATTGGAGCCCGCTCGCGAGGAGGAAGTAGTGGGCCTCGAAGGCGACTGTGATCGCGTCCAGCGCTCCAGCTTTGATCCCAGGGATGCGAGCGTGATGGTGCCGTCGCGGAGAACCTCCCGGTGGAATTGGGGGGCCTGGAACGCCGAGCCCAGCTGTTGCGCGGCCCTCGCGCGATATCCGCGGATCGCCTGAAATCCCACATAGTAGGTGGCCAGCTGGCCGGGGGTCGCGGCGTGCCGGTCGGCATACACTTCGGCGTTCCGTTGCGCCCTCCCGCCGAGAGTCATCATACTGTCCACCAGGTCCTGGCGACTCCAGCCCCGGGTGTGATATCCGATGTCGAGATACGCGGCCAGCGCGACATCGAGCAGATGGATCAGGTACCCGGCCCGGTCGAGCGGGGTCCGGTACAATCCCATCTCGTCGGCCAGCTGCTCGGAATAGACCCCCCAGCCCTCGACGAATCCGCCAAAGAAGAGCGTGCGCATCACGGGATGGATCAGCTGGGCGCGCAGCTCGGCAATCCGCTGCAGGTGGTGTCCGGGATACGCCTCATGGGCCGTCGCATCGGCAACCGACATGCGTTCGGTGCGGGAGAGATTCACCATGAACTGGGCCGGGGCGCCGTTGCCGGCCCGGATGTACATCGGCGGCAGCCCCGCCTTTTCCTGGAACTCCGGATAGGGAACGACGCTCACCGGTTCGGCGTCGAATCCCGCGACCACGCTACCGATCCGCCGCGCCGCCGCCTCGGTCATCTCACGATAGGCCGGCAGGATCGAGTCGCGGGATGAGAAGGTGAACCGCGGATCGGTGCGAAGCTGGCGGATACCATCGGCAACGTCGGCCGCGCCGGTGAGCTCCCGCACCAGGGGGGCCAGGTCGGCGGTGATCCGGCTCGCATCCGCGCGGGCGGCGCGCATGAGGGAGTCGAGATCCGACTGCATCGAGGTCTGGGCCCGGAGCTCGGCGGCATAGCAGGCGGCTCCGTCCCGCTGATGGAGGAGCGAGCCCTCACGCCGCGCGCGGGGCAGGTAGTCCCCTCTCAGGAATTCGCGGTAATCCTTGCCCGCGGGGTAGATGACGTCGGCCAGGAGCGCGCGCCACGCGGTCCGAAACTCGGGAGTGGAGTCGCGGGTCGCCGGGGCGTAGAGGGGGGAGCTGGTCGGCTCATCGGGGAGGAGGTCGTCGAGCTGGCGAATGACGGTCTGGATCACCTCGGCCGACGCGGTGTATCCGGAATCGAGACCCCGCGAGAGCAGGGCGCGCTCCATGGCGATCTGGCGGGGCAGTGCCCGGAACAGATCCAGGGCTCGCTCCCGGGCTTGCGCCGACCCGACCGGCTGCACCCGCGCCGCATCCGAGGCATAGGCATGCCATCCGGCGAGCTGGTTGACCCCGGCCCAGAGTTCGTAGCGGCAGACCCGTGCACCCACCGACGCGTCGACCGCCACGCGCAGATTCTCGAAGAGGAGGGACGCCTCCGGCGCCGACAGCAGTCCGGCGGGAATGGCGCCCAGCATCTCCTTGACCCGATCGATTCTGCGTGCATCCCGGTCACGGGATCCGTCCGACAGGTCGGGCCAGTTGTCATTGTCCGCCTGGTTTCCGTTGATGGCAAGCAGGGAATCCGCCGCGGCCCGAAGGATCGGCGGGATAGCCGGGGTGGGCGTATGCCCAACGAGCCCCAGCAGGAGGGGTACCAGCACTCGCATCCATGTCTCCACTCGAGGGATGTGCTGCTAGGCCCAGTACGGGGGGTCTAATCGCAGGATTCAACTGGTATGGACGAACGGACCATTCAGGACCGCGCCGCACGCCACCGGCGGATCGCCGCGGCATGTTTGGGGTAGTGCCCATAGGTATCCAGCCGCAGGCGATGCCGCCAACGGGTCTCGCCCTCGATCTGATCGGCCGGGGTGCTCTCGATCAGCGCAACCAGGCGACGATGGGTGTCGGCCTGCTCCTCCAGCACTGCGCCGAGCGACAGATGCCGCTTGCGCTCCGTCATCAGTGCATTGAAGGCATCGATGCCGCCGTACTTCACCGAATAGCGCGGCGGTCGCCGGCCCGCCAGGATGTCCGGCAGGTGCGTCAGCGCCTCGGCTTCCCACCAGGTCACGTGGGCGATGATGTCGCGAATCGACCAGGCCCCCGTGACGCCGGGCTGCAGCAACTCCCGCTCCGGAAGACCCGCATACGCGTCCTGGAAATCGGTCCAGGCGCGGTCGAGCCGTTTCAGCAACGCAGCACGATTCATGGCGCGCTCCCGGGTCATTTGCCGTCGTGAAAGATGACCCCCACCGTGTGCCGGCGCCCCGAGCGAATCGTGCTCACGCCGTGCCGGAGATTCACCCGGTAGGTCCCCCGGGTCCCTGCGACCGGCCGATGATGTACCGCGAAGATCACCCCGTCCCCCTGCCCGAGCGGGACCACGGCCGCGCGCGACTGCATCCGCGGCCGCTGCTCGGTCAGCACGAATTCGCCACCGGTGAACTCGGCGTCGGGGCGGGACAGCAGGAACGCGACCTTGAACGGAAACACATGCTCACCATATAGGTCCTGATGCAGGCAGTTGTAGTCGTCGGGACCGTACTGCAACAGGAGCGGGGTTGGCCGGACCTGGCCGGCGGCATGACACCTGGCGAGGAACTCGGCGTGATCGTGCGGGTAGCGGATCGCTTCGCCCAGGCGCTCGTTCCACCGATTGGCGAGCGGAGCCAGGCGCCGGTACAACACCCCGCGCAGCGTCGCGATGAGGTCGGGAAGCGGATAGCTGAAATACTTGTACTCCCCCCGCCCGAAGCCGTGCCGAGCCATGAGAACGTGGCTGCGGAAATGGCTGTCGATGTCGTAGAGCCCCGCGACGGCCCGGCATTCTTCGCTCGATAGGAGGCCCTGGAGCGTGGCCCACCCGTTGGCATCGAGTTGCGCCTCGACGGAAGGCCAGGGGACCTCGTCGACCCGCTCAGCCACCGGGGCAGGGATATCGGCCGTGAGCATGGAGCGTCCTTGGATGGGGTGCCGCATGGTAGCACGGCGCCGCAGGTCCTCCACCCCGATCCTTGCGATCCAATTCCCGGCCACCGTCGGTTGCTAATGTTTTACTGGGAACCCGCGGAAGTACTAGCTTTCAGCATGAACCCACTCACTTCCGCCAGGCTCGGCGTGACCACCGCCGCCTTGCTGCTGGCCACGGGCTTGATCCCGGCTGCTGCGCAGTCGGGTCCGACCATTTGGGATTCGGTTTCCACCATCCTGCGGGTGCCGCCGGCCGCCGCCGCCGGTTACCATCGCTTCAACTTCCCCCGGCGTGACCTCACGGTGCGGGTGGGAGATGTGACGGTCAGCCCCGCGCTCGCGCTCACCGGTTGGGCCGGATTCTCGGGCGATCCCGGCGCTTCCATGGTGATGGGAGACCTGGTCGTGCTTCCATCCGAGCTTCCGGGCGTCGTGACCGGATTGTTGACCCGGGGCTTCGAGGTCGGCGCCATTCACAATCACCTGGCCGGAGAGCAGCCCCATATCCTGTTCGTCCATTTCGCCGGGCGGGGCTCGGTCACGCTGCTGGCGCGGAGCCTGGACAGCGTCCTGGCGGGGACCGCCGTGCCGCGCAGCCTGACGCCGGCAACGGCACCGCCGCTGGCGATCGACACCGGGCGGGTCTTTGACGGTTTGGGAATTCGGGGCCGGGCCACCGGTGCGGTCGCCAGCGTATCGACCGTCCTGGTGCCGGTCGTGACCATGGAGTCGGACAGCCTGGTGCGGGTCATGGCGACCGCGTCGCCGGTCAACGTCCAGATGCTCGATGGAGGCCGGGCCGCCACCAGTGGCGACTTCGCAGTGACTGGGGACAAGGTGCAGCCCCTGCTCCGTGCCCTGTCGGCCGCGCACATCACGCCGACCGCCGTCCACAACCATCTGGTCGGTGAGCAACCGGCGATCACCTTCATTCATTTTTGGGGAGTTGGGCCGCTCGACGCGATTCTGAAGGGTCTTCGGGCGGCGCTCGACGCCGCCAAGTAACTACCGCTCCACTGCGGCCGGCGCTTTCGAGGTTCGGTTGTTGGGACTCATTCCGGCGGACGCGCCGCGCCGGAGCAGCTCGAGATGGGGAGCCAGGATGTTGGCGAACTGCAGCGCCACCGCCGCGGCCTCATCCTCGGACGCGAATTTCCGGGCCCGGACACCCAGGGTGCCGACGGCGCGCCCCGCCACGGCCAGCGGCACGATCAGCTCCCGGGCGTGGTCGACCGACTGGACCATCCACTCCCGCTCGCCCCGCAGCACCGCGGCGCCCTCGAAGGACTGCACATCGACCGCGGGAATGTCCGCGAAGGGCCGGGGCGAGTCGGGATTGAGCTCGATGACCTCGTCCTCCCCCCAGCGCAGGTGCAGTGTCATCCGGTCGTGCGGGAGCAGGGCACCGAGTCCCTCGGAAAACCGGCGCAGGCCTTCCTGAAGCTGTCCGGTGATCGCCAGCGCCTCGGCGGCCCGGATCAGAGGAAGGGCAGGGATCTCCGCGGTCTTGATTTCCTCCTGGAGCGCCGCCACCTGTGCCGCGAGACGAAACCCCGCGACCCGGGTCGCGACCAGGAGCGCGGCCATCGCCAGCGTATCCTCGTCGTCGGGACGGTACGCCTGGGCCGCGACGCTCGCGATCAGCAGGTAGCCGACGGTCTGGCCACCGACCTGGAGCCGCGCCCCCAGTACGCCGCGAGCCGGCTGCGGCGCGGCCGCCCCGCCACCGATGGCCCAGTCGGAGTCCCCGGTGAGCTCGGTCAGATCATCGAGGGAAAGCGTCGGCGCGTTGCCGAAGCGATCCAGAATCGCCCCGAACGGCTCGAAGGCCGCGCCGACGCGGGAGCCATGTCCCGGGGAGTTACCGGAGAGCGTCACGATGGTTCCGGGCTTGGTGCCGTTGACCAGAATCTCCAGCCGGTCATGCGGGAGCAGCGGATAAATCACGCCGCTCACCCGGCGGACCAGGTCGGGTCCGGTGGCGGCCTCCGCCGCGGCGCGGGCGATGTGACCGGGCAGGGCCTCGCGTGTCATGGCGGGCTCGAGCGCGGCGTGCGGCGCCGCCGAAGGCATGACTTCGGCGAGGCCGGCCATCGAATCGGTCAACGCGCGCGCCAGCCGTTTGAGCGCCAGCGCCTGGACCGGGCCATAGGCGCCACGGCCAAAACTGCCCAGGACCATCACCGCCACATCCCGGCTCACCAGCTTGACCGGCACGGCGATCGCCGAGCCGTACTTGGCCCGACGCAAGACCTGCTCGAGCTGGAAGAGCTGATCCTGAAGGAGGTAGGGGTCCGGGACCGGCACCTGGACCGCGTCCTGCGCCAGGGCGTCCGGGCCCAGCAGCACCACGCCGCCGGAATCCGGGAACAGCCACAGGGCAAACAAATCATGGGGGACCTCGACGCCGGTCGTCGAGGCGAGCGCCATATACCAGGTGGCGAGCGCGACCGGGTCGGGCGCGCTTCCCTCCAGTGGCAGGAGAGGAACGAGCGGATCCAGAGGCGTAGCCTGGGTGTCCGACATGGGTGCCCAAGGAGCAGGAGACATGCCGGGGAGAGACTATCGCGCAACCTCTTGTTTGGCAAATGTTTGCCTAACTGGAGGGTGTCCGACCCCTGGCAGGGCCGTGCTGGTGTAGCGGCGAAAGGCCCCGGGTCGAGGTTCGGGGTCACCCGGGGGGTTGATATACCCCCGAGGCCTATCTAGTCATTCGGCGGGTGACTGAACCGGGAGACCTCGATGCGAACCCTGACACTGACCATCTCCGGCATGAGCTGCGGGCACTGTCTGAACGCGGTCAACAAGGCCCTGGCGTCGATTCCCGGCGTCCAGGTGCGCGGGGTGCAGATGGGCCGGGCCGAAGTGGGCTATGACTCCGGGGTGGTGGATTCGGCGCACATCATCGCGGCGATCGCCGACGCGGGTTATGAGGTCGTCGGAAGCCGGGAGGACGCCGCCGTGCCCTGAGCGCGGCGCGGCGGGGGACGCCGCCGCGCTAGCTGGTGGCGCGGGCGGTGTCTCCGGCGAGCGCCTTCACGGCCGATACCACGATAGCCGCACCGATGAGCGCCGCGATGGGCAACAGCACGATGGCATTTTCGAGGCCGAACCGGTCCGAGAGGAATCCCACCAGGGGAAACGCCACCGCATCCCCCGCCAGATGAATGAACATCAGGTAGGCGCCGGACACCGTGGTGGCGATCCGCCGCGGCGTGACGTCGAAGATCACCGCCGTGAGCGGTCCGTTGTACCAGGTGAGGAAGAAGAACGCGGCGCAGAAGACCGGGATGAACCAGTGCATGTCCCGGATGTAGAGCAGCCAGATCAGCAGGGGCGAGCCCACGAAAAACCCGGCGGCGGTGGTGATGAGTCTCGCGCCCTGCACCCGGGTCCGCAGCCAGTCCGCCACCAGCCCGCCGGCCACCGTCCCCGCGATCCCCGAAAACAACCCATAGGTGCCGAGCACCAGCGCGGCCTTGGCCGGCGAGAGATCCATTTCGCGGGAGATGAAGGTCGGCGCCCACCCGACCAGCCCGTTCATGCCGAACGAGATCAGCGCTCCGCCCGCGAAGACCGCCACCAGGGTTCGGGTCGACAGAATCCGCCGGCCGGCCCCCGCGAGCTCCCGAAATACCGCCAGGAGCGCCTCGGCGCCCTCCCGCGCCGGGGTCGCTGGGCGAGTCGGATCCTTAATACGGAGGACCATCCCCGCCAGCACGAACCCGGGAAGGCCAAGCGCCAGAAACGCCGCGCGCCAGCCATAGCGGTGCTCCAGGGCGCCGGCCAGCAGAATGCCGAACACGCCACCCACCGCCAGGCCGGCCATGAAGATGCTCATGGCCGTCGAGCGGCGGCGTCCCGGGAAGTAGTCCGCCACCAGCGCCGCCGAAGCGGTGGCCGCGGCCGCGCCGCCCAGCCCGACCAGGGATCGCGCCAGCAGCAGCCATCCGAAGTCCTGGGCCAGCCCCGAGAGGGAGGTGCCGAGGCTCCACAGCGCGACCCCGGCCGCGATGACCACCCGTCGCGAGCCCAGGTCTCCGATGACCCCGGCGGGAATCGAGGCCATCGAGAAGACCAGCACGTACGCCGAGCCCAGCCAGCCGAGGTGCGCATCCGTCAGATTGAGGTCGCGCTTGACCGGCTCGAACAGGGCGAAGATCGCGTTGCGGGTGAGGTAGTTGACCAGGTTGATCGCGGTCAGGAGCCAGAGAGCGTACTTGGCGTACGTCCGGCTGACGCCGCTCACCCGGGTTTCCTCGGTCATCCCGAACGTCACGACGTGGCGCTCTCCGTGGCTTCATCGGCCCGCGTGTTCCGGAAGGCGAGCGACGCCCGGTATTCCTCCATGAGGCGCCCCATCATCGCGTCGCGTTTCCGGTAGAGCCTCCGGAGCGGGCGCTTGGCGCGCCGCGCCATCGCGTACGCGGTGAGCAGCGGCAGGGAGACCGTGTTGTCCATGTAGCACACCACCGTGCCGGGAAGCATGTCGGGATCGATCTTGCCCCAGCTCACCGCCTCGCCCGGCGTGGCGCCGGATAGCCCGCCGGTGTCGGGACGGGCATCGGTGAGCTGGAGGAAGAAGTCGTGGCCGCGTTCGTCGATACCCAGCACTTCCTGGATCTGCGGCTCGGTCTGGAGCAGAAAATTCTTGGGGCTGCCCCCGCCGACGATGAGGGCGCCGCTCTTGCCACCGCTCCGTTTGGCCTCCAGCACGATCGCCGCGGTCTCGTTGACGTCGGCGCTGACATCGAAGCGGAGCTTGCTCCCGGCCAGTGCCTGCTCGGCCACGTTCATGCCGATGGAGCTGTCGCCCGGGCTGCTGGTATAGATCGGAACCTCGAGCTCGTGCGCCACCGTCAGCAGGGACCGGCGGGAGAGTCCCAGCGCCTTTTCCCGCTGGGCCAGGTATCCCCCCAGCAGGTAGTGATACTCCGCCGAGCTCATCGGCTTCTGGAATTCCGGCTTGGCGGACACTTCGCGAACGAATGCGTCGGTGGAGAGCAGGACGTTGTAGTCGAAGAAGACGTCGTAGATCCGCACCACGCCCTTCTCCCGCAGCTCCACGTCGTTCGCAAAGGGAGTGCCCTGGTGCAATGCCAGGCCGAGGCCGAAATGCGCGTCGTGGTACAGGTTGGCGCCGGTCGAGATGATCCAGTCGACGAATCCCGATTCCAGCAGCGGAATGATGGTGCTCATGCCCAGCCCGGCCGGCGTCATGGCCCCGGTCAGGCTCATGCCGATGGTCACCTCCGCCGCCAGCATTCGCTCGGAGAAGAGCACGCACGCCTCGCGGAGCCGGCCCGCGTTATAGGCCAGGAACGCGTTGTCGATCAGCTCGGCCACCGTCTCCCCGCCCGTGATGGCGGTCGGATCGATGCGCCGGCCCCGTAGATGGTTTGCCGAAGGGCGTGTCATGGTCGAGGAGAGGTGAAGGTGAAGCCTGCGAAGAGCCGCGGTCAGATCGCCGGATGGTAGGTTTTCTGCTGGTCCCGCGCCGCGATGATGACCCGGGCGGCTTCCGCGGGATCGTCGGTGACCCGGAACAGCGCCAGGTCCTTGGGCAGGATCTTGCCTTCTCCCCCCACCGTCTGCTCCAGCCAGTTGACCATCGGCCCCCAGTAGGCCGTGCCGAAGAGCACCACCGGGTGAATCGACATCTTGCCGGTCTGCATCAGCGTGAGGTACTCGAACAGCTCGTCCAGCGTCCCGAATCCGCCCGGGAACGCCACGACCGCCCGGGAGTAGCGCGCCAGCATCATCTTGCGCACGAAGAAGAAGCGGAAGAAGACGCTGCGGCGGACCCACCGGTTGGTGCCCTGTTCGTGGGGCAGCTCGATGTTGACCCCCACCGAGAGACCTCCGCCCTCCACCGCGCCCTTGTTGGCCGCCTCCATGATGCCCGGACCGCCTCCGGTGATGATCGGAAAACCGTTCTGGGCCAGCAGGCGAGCCGTTTCGGTGGCGAGCGCATAGTGCGGGTCGCCTTCGGAGGTCCGGGCCGATCCGATGAAGGTCACCGCGTCCGCGATGTCCCCCAGCCGCTCGAACCCTTCCACGAATTCACCCATGATCCGGAGCACCCGCCAGGGGTCGCTCTTCCGGATGTCTTCGATCCGGTCCGGCGACGACGCCTTGCCGAGGAGAACCTCATCCTCGGTGGGGCCGGCAGGCGGGTCGCTGTGAATCAGAGGTCGGTCGGACACGGACTCAATATAGCGCCGCCGTGAACCTATATTCCGCCCCATGACGACGGAATCGCCGGTCCATCACGACCAGGGAAGCTGGGCCGCGCTGGTGCTTCGGCTGGCGCCCCGGGCCATCGTCAATCCCCGGCTGGCGGTGGACCTCCTCCGGACCGCCTGGGCCTTTCGGCGGCGGGAGTGGTGGCGCAAACCGCCGTTTCTCCCGGCTCCCGACCGCGCCTACCTGCGCTGGAGGATGTACACCGCCTACGGCAGCGAGGAGGCGGTCCCGCCCGCCCGGGACGTGATCGCCTTCGCCCGCTGGCGCCGGGAGACCATGCACTTGTGACGCCGCACGTCGTCGTGGTGGGCGGCGGATTCGCGGGGCTCTACCTGACCCGCGCGCTTCGCGGCGCGGCGGTTCGGGTGACCGTGATCGATCGCACCAATCACCATCTCTTCCAGCCGATGCTTTACCAGGTGGCGACCGCCGCCCTCTCGGCGCCCGACATCTCCCAGCCGATTCGCTCGGTCCTCCGGGGTCAGCGGAACGCCGACGTGGTGCTGGGCGAAGTCACCGACGTGCGGCTGGCCGACCGGAGCGTGGGGCTGGCCGACGGGACCCGGCTGTCCTGGGACTACCTGGTTCTGGCCTCCGGTGCCCGCCACTCCTACTTCGCGCACCCCGAATGGGAGGAGCTGGCGCCGGGCCTCAAGAACCTCGAGGATGCCGGAGAAGTCCGGCGCCGGATCCTGCTGGCGTTCGAACAGGCCGAGCGGGAATCCGATCCCGCCATCCGGCAACGGTACCTCACCTTTGTGGTGGTGGGCGGCGGACCCACCGGAGTGGAGGTCGCGGGCGCCGTGGCGGAGCTGGCGCGCTACACGCTGCGGCGGGACTTCCGCCGGATCGATCCGAGGGATGCCACCATTCTGCTGCTCGAGGCGGGACCGCGCCTTCTCGCGAGCTATCCCCCTGCGCTGTCGGGCAGCGCCAAGGGTGCGCTCCGGCGGCTCGGGGTCGACGTGCGGACCGAGACGCTGGTCACCGAGATCGAGCCGGGGTTCGTGCATGCCGCCGGGTGGCGCATTCCGACCGACACGGTGATCTGGGCCGCCGGCAACGAGGCCAGCCCGCTGCTTCGTACGCTGGGTGTCTCGCTGGATCGTCAGGGACGCGTCCGGGTGGAACCGGATTGCTCGCTGCCGGGACATCCCGAGGTGCTGGTCCTGGGCGATGCCGCCGCCTTTACGCACCAGTCGGGGTACGATCTGCTGCCCGGCACCTGTCCGGTGGCGATCCAGATGGGCCGATACGCCGCGCGGGCAATCCAGGACGATCTGGCCGGACGGAAGCGGCCCCCGTTCCACTATCGCGACAAGGGTCAGCTCGCCGTGATCGGCCGGGCCCGCGCCGTGGCGGACCTGGGGCGCATTCAGGCCACCGGCTTCATCGCCTGGCAGCTCTGGATCTGGGTCCACATTTTCTTCCTCATCGGATTCCGGAACCGGGTAATCGTGTTCTTCGAGTGGGCCTGGTCCTATTTCACGTTCCAGCGCGGGGCGCGGGTTATCACCGGCATCTGGCGACCCGGCGGGAGGGCGGCATAGCTCCCGTCGGCCCGGCGTCACCCGTCTCTCTGACCCGCGAGCTCGACGCCTACGCCAGGTCGCTCGACTTCGTGGCGTGCGGGGTGGCTTCGCTCGAGCCCAGCCGTCGCAGCGAGGCGCTGGACTCGTGGCTCAAGGCCGGGTACGGCGGGACCATGCGCTACCTCCACCGCCGCGCCGCCAAGCGGAAGCGACCCCAGGACATCGTGGCGGGCGCGCGGGTGGCCGTTGTGGTGCTGGAGAATTATCTGCCGCGCGGGTCCCGGGATCTGGATGCCGCGGCCGGGGGCATCAAGGTGGCGAAGTATGCTCGCGGCGAAGACTATCATCGGGTGATGATGCGGCGGCTCGGGTTGCTCGCCGGGTGGCTCCGGGAGCACGGCGCCGCCGTTGCGCACCCCTGGGCCGACGACGGCCCGGTGCCGGAACGGGAATTGGCCCAGCGCGCCGGACTGGGGTGGATCGGCAAGAACACGATGCTGATTCGTCCGGAGTCGGGGTCCTTCTGCCTGATCGGCTCGGTGTTCACCGACCTGGCGCTCGCGCCGGCGCACCCGGAGGAGTACGATCGCTGCGGGAGCTGCACCCGGTGTCTCGACGCCTGCCCGACCGGGGCCATTCTCGAGCCCCGCCTCCTCGACGCGACGAAGTGCATCTCCTATCTCACCATCGAGTCACGGCTGCCCATTCCCGATCCGGTCATCGACCACCTCGACGGCTGGGGATTCGGCTGTGACATTTGCAACGATGTGTGTCCCTGGAATCAGCGTTTCGCGGAACCGACCAGGGTGCCGGAGTATCAGGACCGCGGCACCCCGGACCTCCACGATGCGCAGTTCTTCGAACGCATGTCCGAAGACCACTTTGCCGAGCGATTCGGCGATACGCCGCTGGAACGCCCCGGGCTGACCGGAATGCGGCGCAACTGGGCGGCGGCCGCAAGGAGCCTGACACCCCGATGATCGAACACATCCAGTCCTTCGCCATCTTCGTGACCAATATCGATCAGGCCGCCGAGTTCTATCGGGATGTTCTTGGGCTGCCGGTCGGCAAGCAGGGAAGCTTCGGGCTGGAGCTGTTTCTCGAGCCGCCTCATCTGGGCGTGCATCCCGCGGTCCATCCCGATGCCCGCGCCCTGGTCGGACGGCACACCGGAATCACGTTTTACGTGCCCGGACTGCTGCACTTTTGCGGCGTGCTGCACGAGCGCGGGGTGCGCTTCGTGAGCGAGCCGACGCAAATGTCATGGGGGGTGATGGCGATGATTGCCGATCCGGAAGACAACGTCTTTGCGTTGTGGGAGGATCGGATGCCCGACGAGGCCGACGGCGGTGCCTGACGCACCGCCGGCAAGATCTAGAAGCGGGCGGCCTTGCGCTTGCGGCGCCGGGCGGCGGCGGACTTCAGCTTCTTCGCTTCACTGGGCTTGAGGTAATGCCGTTTGGCGCGGAGATCCTTGAGGATCCCGGCCTTGATGACCTTCTTCTTGAATGCCTTGAGGGCGCCGTCGAGCCGGTCGCCTTCGCCGATCGTCACTTCGATCATATGGGCCTCGGTGGGGGAAAAAGCCAGGCGGCCCCGAGGGGCCGCCTGCAAAGTCCGGACGTCCTTTACTTCGCGATCTTGACGACGTTCTCCGCCGCCGGGCCCTTCTGGCCCTGGACGATCGTGAATTCCACCCGCTCGCCTTCGGCGAGGGAACGGAAGCCCTTGTCCTGGATCGCCGAGTGATGGACGAAGCAGTCCTTCTCGCCATTCTCTGGGGTGATGAATCCGAAGCCCTTGGCGTCGTTGAACCACTTCACTGTGCCGGTCGTACGCATTTCCTACTCCTGTTGTGTTTGTAATCGGAGTCCCGAAACGGTACATACCGACTACATGTGATTCGCGAGAACTCCCCTCGCGAAGGGGGCTTCACCGATACCTCGGACTATTCCGAGAGAGCGGCTCTGAACGAACAATGGGGGCCGCCATGAGAGCGACCCCCATGCATCGTTCCCGAAGCCTGCTCGATTGCGCGAAACACGCAACCGGCATCCATACAGTATAACACCAATAGTGCCAATGCTCAAGCGTCGATGCCGGGGTGCGCTTAACCGGCCACCCGGCCGGGGCTGAGGGTCAGCAGGGCCGCCAGGGCCAGCACCGCCAGGGCCACGAAGACCGTCAGGTGTCCCGTGGCGAATACGATCAGGGCGCCGGCGATGGCCGCCAGCTCGAGCAGCCCCCAGATCGTGAGCACTCGGCCGGCATTTTCACCCCACCACTGATCGGCGGTCTGCCCGCCGGCCGGCCGCTTCAATCCCTTGCGGCGCTGCATGCCGGCCACGAACGACCCCGAACCCACCACCAGGGCCACCCAGTCGGGCCAGCCCGTCACCGGAGTGGCCGTGCCCAGAGTCACGCTCGTAGCGAGGGCTCCGACGGAAATGATCAGCGTACTGGCGATGACGCCGGCGTAGAGCACTCGCGCGGCGGAGGAAGGGGATCGTGTGGCGGGGGGCACTACGGTGTCGTGCCGGGAGGCTCCCGGTTGTCGCCGCCGAGCTGGCCGACGGCGTCCATGCTGTCGATCGGCAGAATGACGCCTTCCGCTCCCAGCAGCCGGAAGAGCTTCCATTGCTCCTGCCGCGCCGCCCAGACCCGCGGGCCGTTGTACATCAAGGAGATCAGCAGCACGCCCTCGGTGCGCCCCAGGTAGCCGGACAGAGTGGCCACGTCGCCCAGGGTGCCGGTCTTGGCTCGCACCACGCCGGGGCCGGGCAGACCCCGCGCCAGTTTCCGCAGCGTGCCGGTCCCGTTGGCGGGGAGCAGCTGGGGGAATCCGCGGCCGCCCGGTGACAACGGAAACTTCGCGAGATAGGACACGAAGGCCATCGGTGAGGCGCGGTCGTCGTGGGAAAGACCGCTGCCGTCGACCAGATGCACGCTGCTGAAGTCTCCGGTGATTTCCTGGACGTGCGAGGTCAGCCGGTCGGCAGGGTGGTCCTCCCCGCCGGCCCAGCGCAGCAGCAGCTCGGCCCCGATGTTGAGGCTGCGGCGATTGATTTCGCTGGCGATCGTATCGAACGGCTCCGAGGCGACCTCGGCCAGCGTCGTGGTCACCGTGGCCGCGGTGGGCGCCGAGATGCCGCTGGCGCGCTGCCAGTCGATGCCGGCCTGACGAAGCGCCCGGGCCCAGCTCGCCTCGAGCATGACCCGGGGGTCTGCCACCGGAGTCGAAAAGCTTCGGGAACGGGAGCGAATGCCGATGACGCCCGATACGAGGTAATGGCCTCCGGATACCGGCGAATAACGAAGTCTGGTCCGCCGGCCGCTGGAGGTCTTGGCGGTGATGTCCACCAGCTCCCCGACTCCGGACGGTGACTCGCCCACCAGGACCGCCCGCTGGCCCACCTTGGATCCCGGTGCGACCGTGAAGCTCAGGACGTTTTCGTTGAGGGTGAGCTGGCCGATCAGCGGAGCGAAGATCCGGCCTCGGTGGCGCGGGCTCCATGCCGCCGGATAAGACGCGCTGGGGGCACCCGCGGCGGCGACGACGACCAGCGGCCCGACCAGATGCCGGACACCGGCCTCGCGCAGCTTGAGCGCAAGCTCTTCGAGGGTGGGCCCGCCCCGCGTGGAACGTTCCAGCGTCGGGTCGCCATTCAGCTCGAGGGCCCAGGTCCCCACCCAGGTGCCCGATGCCTGGTCCACGTGTCCCACGCCCAGGACACGGGTGCGCTTGCGGGCGTCGCTGCCCAGGACGCTTCGGGCATAGCCGGTGGTGAACACTTTTACCGTGGATGCCGGAATCATTGGCCGGGTCGGCTGGATACCCCAGATCAACTGTCCATCCTGGCCCGCCACGGCGATGGCCCATTCGCCCGGCGCCGACCGCGAGGCCCGCACGAACCAACCGTTCAGCTGTTCGGTCAGTGCCCGCGAAGGCGGGGCGGTTACCGCCTGAGCCCGCATACCTGCGGGCAGGACGGCAGCAGTCATCATGGCGAGAAGCGCGCGACGAGAACGGACCAGAACCATCAGAAACCGGCTTTCGAGGCGAGGCGGCTGGAACAGCGCCCGCTTGAAACGATTAGGATTTTATCATCGACTTGGCGATGGTCATCAACTGCACGTTGCTAGTCCCCTCATAAATCGTGCCAATCTTGGCATCTCGGTAGTACTTCTCGGCGGGATACTCCTTGGAATAGCCGTAACCGCCGAACAGCTCGAGAGAATTGGACGTAATCCGGTCGGCGACCTGCGAGCTGAAGAGCTTGGCCATGGCGGCCTCGGCGGCGAAGGACTTGCCGCTGTCCTTGAGTCGCGCCGCGTTGTACACCATGAGTCGCGCCGCCTCGAGGTCGGTGCGCATTTGCGCCAATTGAAATTGCACTCCCTGGAATTCGGCGATCGGCTTTCCGAACTGCTTCCGTTCCTTTACATACGCCAATGCGGCCTCGAGCGCACCTTGGGACACCCCGATCATCTGGGCGCCGATCCCGATCCGTCCCTCGTTGAGGGTCTCGATCGATATTTTGTATCCCAGCCCGACGGGGCCCAGCACGTTGGCCTCGGGAACCTGACAGCCCTCCAGGATCAGCTCGCAGGTGCTCGAGGCCCGGATGCCGAGCTTGTCCTCTTTCTTACCGATCGAGAATCCTTCGAAGTCGCGCTCCACCAGGAAGGCGGTGATGCCCTTGTAACCCTTCGAGAAGTCGGTATTCGCGAAGATGATGAAGATTCCGGCTTCCGCCCCGTTGGTGATCCAGAACTTCCTGCCGGTGAGCTCCCAGTGATCGCCCTTCTTTTCGGCCCGGGTCTGCAACGCGAAGGCGTCGCTCCCGGAATTCGGCTCCGAGAGCGCAAACGCGCCCAGGAGTCCGGTGGTCATTCGGGGAAACAACCTGGCCTTCTGCTCCTCGCTGCCCCAGCGGAGCAGGCAGTTGTTGACCAGGGTGTTGTGGACATCGACGTAGATGGCCGCGGAGGCGTCGACCCGGGCGAGCTCCTCGATGGCCAGCATGGCGAGAAAGATCGTTCCTCCG